>DAOKZK010000001.1:0-79764 GCA_035325645.1 Candidatus Macondimonas sp.
TACCAGGGTATCTAATCCTGTTTGCTCCCCACGCTTTCGCACCTCAGCGTCAGTATTGGACCAGGAAGCCGCCTTCGCCACTGATGTTCCTCCAGATATCTACGCATTTCACCGCTACACCTGGAATTCCGCTTCCCTCTTCCATACTCTAGGCAACCAGTATCGGATGCAGTTCCCAGGTTAAGCCCGGGGATTTCACATCCGACTTAATTGCCCGCCTACGTGCGCTTTACGCCCAGTAATTCCGATTAACGCTTGCACCCTCCGTATTACCGCGGCTGCTGGCACGGAGTTAGCCGGTGCTTCTTTTGCGGGTAACGTCAAGGTCGCACGGTATTAACGCACAACTTTTCTTTCCCGCCGAAAGTGCTTTACAACCCGCAGGCCTTCTTCACACACGCGGCATTGCTGGATCAGGGTTTCCCCCATTGTCCAATATTCCCCACTGCTGCCTCCCGTAGGAGTCTGGGCCGTGTCTCAGTCCCAGTGTGGCTGGTCGTCCTCTCAGACCAGCTACCGATCGTCGCCTTGGTAGGCCTTTACCCCACCAACTAGCTAATCGGACGCGGGCTCATCCAATAGCGCGAGGCCTTGCGGTCCCCCGCTTTCCCCCTTGGGGAGTATGCGGTATTAGCCCGAGTTTCCCCGGGTTATCCCCCACTACTGGGCAGATTCCCACGCGTTACGCACCCGTCCGCCACTCGTCAGCACCCGAAGGCCTGTTACCGTTCGACTTGCATGTGTTAGGCATGCCGCCAGCGTTCAATCTGAGCCAGGATCAAACTCTTGAGTTTAATCTTGAAGATGGATATCGCTATCCATCAATTTGGTCGCTTACCCTGATTGCTCAGGGCGCAATTTATTGATACTATTGCATCAACAATCGACGAAAGCGCCCACATAAGCTGCTTGATTCCAAACTTTTAAAGAGCACCCACTTGGGGTCGGAAGCTTTCATCTTCCGTGGCCACCTCGCGTTGAGTCGGCCATTCTATCAGCCCGTCCGGGCTTGTCAACTTCTATTTTCGCTTGCGTTGCCGCCGTTGATCTTAGAAGCTGACCCTCTCTGCGTTTCCGCGTTGAGGTCGATCATTCTAGCACGTTTCGATTCGCCGTCAAGCTTTCCGTTTGATCAGGGCGGCTTCAAAAAGTATCGCCCTGCCGTGCTGTGGGGCGCATTATACGGCGATCCGATGAGCGGTCAAGCCTTTTTCTGCGAGGTTGGCGAATTGCTGCGCAACGGGCTGATTTTAGCGGTATTGCATCGGCGCGACGGCTTCATTCGAGGATGATCCGCGCGAATCGGCGCCGGCCAACCTGAAGCACGACGGCGCCCGGACCGGTGACTCGGCGGTCGGGATCCTGCACTCTTTCGCCGTCGATGCGAACGGCGCCCTCGCGAATGAGCCGCACGGCTTCCGATGTGCTTCGTGCCAGGGCGGCAGCTTTCATCAAGGCTGGAAGCCACTGCCCTTCGCTGCCCCCCACGAACGTATGCACGGGCATGTCGTCCGGCGCCATGCCTTGCTGGAACCGCTTGACGAATGTGTCATGGGCCAGATGCGCCGCCGGAGAACCGTGGAACCGCGCCACCAACTCCAGCGCGAGTTCAATCTTGATATCGCGGGGATTCGCTCCCTCAGCGACATTGTGCTTGTACATGCGGATCTGGGCCGTATCACGCGCACTCAGCAGATCAAAGTACCGCCACATCAGCTCATCGGAAATCGACATCAGCTTGCCGAACATCTCGTCCGGCGGATCCTCGATGGCGACCGTGTTGCCTAGCGATTTCGACATCTTCTGGACACCGTCGAGTCCTTCCAGTAAAGGCAGGGTCAGCACCACCTGAGCCGGCTGGCCGTACGCCTGCTGCAAATGACGCCCCATGAGCAGGTTGAATTTCTGATCTGTCCCTCCAAGCTCGACGTCGGCGCGCAACGCCACTGAGTCGTATCCCTGGATCAATGGGTAAAGGAACTCGTGAATGGCGATGGGCTGCCCTGAGGCGTAACGCTTGGAGAAGTCGTCGCGCTCAAGCATGCGGGCAACGGTGTAGTGCGACGCGATCTTGACCAGATCGGCCACGGCCATGGTGTCCATCCAGGAGGAATTGAAGGCAATCTCGGTCCGCCCGGGGTCCAGGATGCGAAAGACCTGATCGGTGTATGTTTGCGCATTTTCCCGGACCTGCTCGTCGGTCAACGGCCTGCGTGTGACGTTCTTGCCGGTGGGGTCGCCAATGCGTGCCGTGAAATCGCCGATCAGGAAGATGACGTGGTGGCCCAGATCCTGAAACTGGCGCAGCTTGGTCAGCAACACAGTGTGTCCCAGATGCAAGTCGGGCGCGGTCGGGTCGAACCCCGCCTTGATGCGCAATGGCCGGCCTTGGGCCAAGCGCTCCCGCAAGCCCTCGGCGGGCAGAATCTCATCGACGCCTCGCGTCAACAACTCCCAGCCGTCAGACTCGGCGCTCATAGAAGGACTCCTTATAGATAGCGATCGCGTTGACCAGCGCCGTCAGTGCTGTCGCCCAGGTCGACCGGGGCGTCGGCTGACGGTATTGCGACTTGCCACACGCAGGCGGCACAGGTTACCTTCCCCCGATCTTTGGACGGCAGCTCGCGCAGGCGGCGGCGATCAGGACGGAAAGTCAGGCATGAAGGACCACGGCACTCGGATTTCGCACGATTATAAAGCCAGCACCGTATCAACGCCGCAATCGCCTAAAAGCAGCCCCCTGCACTGGTTCATCTTCGGGGCCGCGCTTCCTGTTCTTTCGCTGAGTTTTGCCTTGCACATGGGCGACGCGGCGGCCATGCGGCAGATGATAGAATCGGGGGTCGGGGAATCCCCGGTCGTCATGGATGAAGAGCAGTCTGACCGCATCCTTCGACTGACGGCGCAAACCCTGGATGACATCCTGGGGGACGGGCGCCGCCACATATCAGCAGACCTGCTGCGAGAATACCGGCCATTTGCCTTGGACGCCTCGGATGATCCGTTCCTGGATCCGGATTGGATCTCGCTCACTGTCACCGCAGGCGATTCGCTGTCACGCATCTTTGAACGGTTCGAACTGCCCCGCGAAGATCTCCACGCGATCTCGCAGATCGGCAGCCACAAACGTTACCTGCGCGACATCCACCCCGGTGACGAATTTCGCATCAAGATCGACGGTGGCGGCCGGATAGCCGAACTGGTCCGTGACGTCGACCCCCTGAAGACGCTGCACCTGACACGCAGCGGAGAGCTGTTCAAGTCCGAACTCATCACCCACCCCGTCGAACGGCGGCCTGTCACGGCCCGGGGCATCGTCCGAAGCTCCTTGGTTCAGGCCGGAACCGAAGCCGGGCTGAGCTATCCGGCGATCCTGCAGTTTGCAGAAATCTTTGGCTACGAGATCGATTTCGCGCTTGATCTGCGCGAGGGCGATGAACTCACCGTCGTGTATGAAGCTGGCTTCAGGGACGGTGAAAAAGTTGTTTCAGGCCCGATACTTGCGGCAGCGTTCACGAATCAGGGCAAAACCTATACGGCGATCCGATACGGAAGCGGCGACCACGCCCGTTACTACGCGCCGGATGGGACCAGCCTGCGCAAGGCATTCCTGCGTACGCCGGTCGATTTCATCCGCGTCAGTTCCGGATTCAATCTGGGGCGCCGGCACCCCATCCTCAATACGATCCGGGCCCACAAGGGCGTAGACTACGCGGCCCCGGAGGGCACTGCCATCAAAGCCGCCGGTGACGGAAAAGTCATCTTCCAGGGCCGCAAGGGCGGCTACGGCAACGTCGTCGAAATTGCGCACGGCAAACGTCACAGTACGCTCTATGCGCATATGAGCGGCTTTGCCAAAGGCGTGACGGTCGGCGCCACAGTCCGCGCCGGCCAGACGATCGGCTACGTCGGGTCGACCGGCCTCGCCACGGGCCCCCACCTGCACTATGAACTGCGCGTTGATGGCGTCCACCAGGATCCGCTCAAGGTCAACACCGCTCTCGCGGACAACCTGACTGGACGCGACCTGAAGGCGTTCAAGGAGCAAGCTGCTCCGCTCCTTGCGAGCCTCGAGTCAGCCCGGTCCACGCAACTGGCGCAGACGCGCCCAGCGGGTACCACCAACTGAAGCCGCAGTGTTCGGCGATGCGCCTGATCGGGCTGATGTCAGGTACCAGCGCAAACGGCATTGATGCGGCGCTGCTTCATGTTCAGGCTGGTCAGCCAGTGCTCGAAGCTGCTCACTGCGAGCCCATCCCCGGCCGCATCGCACGACAAATTCGTGCCGTATCCTGTCATTCGACCGGCGGCACACTGGACGCGTCCCTCACGCTCGACCTGCAACTGGGCGCCTGCTTTGCCCGCGCGGCGTTGACCCTTATCCGGCGTGCTGGACTGCGCCCCGCGGCAATTCATGCCATCGGCCTGCACGGCCAAACCCTGCGCCATCGCCCAAGGCATCGCTACCCCTACTCATTGCAGATGGCCAACGCCCAACGGGTGGCGCTTGAAACGGGCATCCCAACGATCGCCGACTGGCGCATGCCTGACATCCTGCTTGGCGGCGAAGGCGCGCCGCTCGTACCCCTGTTTCATGCGGCGCAATTCGGCGCGCCGCATGAGAGACGCGCGATCCTCAACCTGGGCGGCATAGCCAATCTGACCTTGCTGGACACAGCGGGACAAGTCATATCGGGCTTTGACACGGGGCCGGCGAATTGCCTGATGGATAGCTGGATCCAACGACATCACGGGCAATTTTACGACGCGGCCGGCACTTGGGCGCGAGCGGGCCGAGTGTTGCCGAACCTCCTGGTCGAGATGCTACGGGACCCTTATTTCACTGCACGACCACCCAAGAGCACGGGGCTGGACCACTTCAATCTGGCCTGGCTTGAGCAGCGGCTTGCCGCACTCGGCGGGTCTGCCGTGCCTGCCGACGTCCAGCGGACTCTGCTGGAACTGACCGTCGAATCGATCGCGTCCGCTTTGGAGCAGGGCGCTCATGAACCGCAGCGGATTCTGGTATGCGGGGGCGGAGCGCGCAATGCGTTCGTCATGGAGCGCTTGGCGCATCGGATGGCACCCGTGCCGGTACAAACGACAGCGGATCACGGCTGGGAACCGGAATGGGTCGAAGCCGCCGCATTCGCATGGCTGGCTCATCGAACATTGCGCGGCGAGCCCGGCAATGCCCCAACGGTGACCGGTGCGCGCCGACCGGCCGTGTTGGGATCCATATTCCTGCCTGGGTGAAGAAGGACCGCCGAAAGGCCGCGCCACCTCGCCGGCGGACGGCGCCTTATACCGAAAAGGAAGAACCACACCCGCAGGTGGTGGTGGCGTTGGGATTGCGAATCACGAAACGCTCGCCTTCAAGTCCCTCGGCGTAATCGATCTCGGCGCCCTGCAGGTAGTGGATGCTGGTGGCATCGACCAACAGCACCACGCCAGCGTTGGAAACCTGCACATCGCCTTCCTGCTCGGTTTCATCGAAAGTGAAGCCGTACTGAAAACCTGAACAGCCCCCGCCGGACACAAAAACCCGCAGCTTCAGGTCGGGGTTTTGTTCCTCCTCCAAGAGCTGACGCACCTTCTGCGCCGCAGCATCGGTGAAGAGCACCGGCGCCGCTGCCGGGGGAGTGATCGTTTCCGCGCCTGCTTGATCCATGAGTGGACCCTCGTCTACCTGCCGTTCAGAAAAGCCTTAAACGTTGAAGCGGAAATGGACCACATCGCCTTCCCGCAGAATATAATCCTTGCCTTCCAGACGCCACTTGCCGGCTTCCTTCGCACCCGCCTCGCCTTTGTATGCGACGAAATCGTCGTAAGCGATGACCTCGGCGCGGATGAACCCGCGCTCGAAGTCGGTGTGGATCACACCAGCCGCTTGGGGCGCCGTTGCGCCAACACGCACCGTCCACGCCCGAACTTCTTTGACCCCGGCCGTGAAAAAAGTTTGCAGGCGCAGCAACTCGTATGCGGCGCGGATGACCCGATCGAGCCCCGCCTCGGCCATCCCCAGATCGTCCAGGAACACCGCCCGATCGACCTCGTCCAGCTGCGCGATCTCGGCCTCGATGGCCGCGCAGATCGGGACCACCTGCGCGCCTTCAGCCGCCGCCATGCGCTGCAAGGCTTCCAGATGCGGGCCACCACCCGACTCATCCACGTTGGCGACATACATCAATGGCTTGGCCGTGATCAGATGCAGTTCCCGCAACAGCAGGTCACGCGCATGCTCGTCGGTAACCCGGACCCGAGCCGCCCGCCCCTGATCGAGCAACTGGGATACTTCCTGCAACAGAGCCACATCGGCCTTGGCTGCCGCATCACCGCTCTTGGCCTTGCGCTCCAGCCGGGTCAGCGCCTTTTCGACGGTGGCGAGATCGGCCAAGGCCAGTTCGGTCTGGATCACCTCGACATCGGACAAAGGATCCACCCGGCCGGCGACATGGATGACATTGGGATCATCGAAGCAGCGCACCACATGGGCGATGGCATCGGTTTCGCGGATATGCGCCAGGAACTGGTTGCCCAGCCCCTCGCCCTTGGCAGCGCCCGCGACCAGCCCCGCAATGTCGACGAACTCCACGTGGGTGGGCAGGATGCGTTCGGGGTGCACGATCTCCGCCAGTGCGGTCAGCCGGGGATCGGGGACCGGCACGACGCCGACATTGGGATCGATGGTGCAGAAAGGATAGTTTTCCGCCGCGATCGCCGCGCGCGTCAGTGCATTGAACAAAGTCGATTTGCCGACGTTGGGCAGACCGACGATACCGCATTGGATTCCCATGGTCTCTTTGCCTCAAGGATGCGGTGTGGATGTGTAGGCGGTGGTGTTGAGCGTCTGCATCGCCCACGCCATGCGCCCGCTCAGCATGTCCGGAAAAACCGATGTGGCCCGCATCAGCGCCTCGTCAATCAGCCGGCGCTCTTCACGACCTGGAGGATGCAGGACATAACCCACCACCTGGTCACGATGTCCGGGGTGTCCGATACCGATACGCAGCCGCGTGAAATCGCCCCCCAGCCGCGCGATGATGTCGCGCAGTCCATTGTGCCCGCCGTGGCCGCCGCCCTGCTTCAGTCGCACCGTCCCGACCGGCAGGTCCAGCTCGTCGTGGGCAACGAGCAAGGAGGCAGGCTCGAGACGGTAATAGGAAGCGAATGCCTCGACCGCCTGGCCGCTGTGATTCATGAAGGTGCTGGGCTTGAACAGCCAGACCGATGTGCCGCCCATTTCCAGCCGGCCCAGCTCACCCTTCAGCCGCACATCGGGCCTGAGGCGAACGCCAGCCTGATCGGCCAGCACGTCTACCCACCAGAAACCGGCATTGTGTCGCGTCTGGTCGTACTCGGCGCCCGGATTGCCCAACCCGATGACGGCCTGGGGAGGCGGCGGGGAACTCGCTGCCGAACCC
The DNA here is from genome assembly GCA_035325645.1 of Candidatus Macondimonas sp. GTDB lineage: Bacteria > Pseudomonadota > Gammaproteobacteria > UBA5335 > UBA5335 > Macondimonas. The sequence continues at coordinate 7,425 of DAOKZK010000001.1, forward strand.
CGCCCCATGCTCAACCTGCTTCGGGTGTTTCGGTCGGCTCGACCTTCGGGGGCACCACCGTCACAACGGCCAGATCACCGGACTCGCCATGGCTGAGCGACGCGAGGCGAACCGCTTCGGGCAGTGTCAGATCCGAAAGATGCAGGCTTTCGCCGATGTCCAGGCCGCTCACGTCCACCTCGATGAATTCGGGCAGGTCCTTGGGCAGGCAGATCACCTCGACTTCATTGAGCAGATGCGAAATCACCCCGCCACGCTTGGCCCCCACGGAGCGCTCGTCGCCGACGAAATGCAGCGGCACATGCACATGCAGCGCCTGATCAGCCACGACGCGCTGAAAATCGACGTGCAGCAGGATGCCTGCACGATAGACGTGGCGATGCAACGCTTTCAGGATGACACTCTGCGCCACACCGTCGACGTCCAGTTCCAGCACGTGCGAATAAAACGCCTCGTGCTCCAGATGCTTCATCATCTCGTTGTTGCTGACGCTGATCGCCTGGGGCGGCTGATCTCCGCCATAGACGATACCCGGCACGTGACCCTGCCGACGCAGGCGGCGGCTCGCACCTTTCCCCGCGTCCGACCGGCTCGTGGCCGTCACTTTGAACGTTTCGACACTCATTTCCGTTACTCCAAACGACCTTGCGGTCAATCTGCCCGCCGCGCGACCATGGCGGGCGCCAAAAGACGGCCGGACGGGCCGTCTCGTATCGTCAATCGATGTAGAGCGAGCTCACCGATTCATCGCTCGCGATGCGACGGATCGTCTCGGCCAGCACCTGGGCCACGCTCACCTGCCGGATCTTGGCGCAGCGGGCCGCCGTACCGCTGAGCGGGATGGTATCGGTCACGACCAGTTCATCCAGCACCGAGGACTCGATGCGCTCGATCGCCGGACCCGACAGCACCGCATGCGTGGCGTAGGCGACGACCTGAGCCGCACCCTGCTGCTTCAGCGCGGCCGCGGCCTGGCACAACGTGCCGGCGGTGTCAACGATGTCGTCCACCAGCACGCAGAACTTGTCCTGCACGTTGCCGATGATGTGCATGACCTGGGATTCATTGGCCCGCGCCCGGCGCTTGTCGATAATGGCCAGATCCGTGTCGTCGAGCCGCTTGGCAATCGCGCGGGCGCGCACCACGCCGCCGACGTCCGGAGAGACGACGATCAGCTTGCGGTCCTGGCGCTGCTGCCAGATGTCGCCCAGCAGGATCGGGGAAGCGTAGACGTTGTCGACCGGGATGTCGAAAAAGCCCTGGATCTGGTCGGCATGCAGATCGACCGTGAGCAGATGCCGGATGCCCGCCGAGACCATCATGTTGGCGACGAGCTTGGCGGTGATCGGCACCCGGGCCGAGCGCACGCGCCGATCCTGGCGGGCGTAGCCGAAGTAAGGCACCACCGCGATCACCTTGCGGGCCGAAGCGCGGCGCAGCGCATCGGTCATGATGAGCATTTCCATCACGTGATCGTTGGTGGGCGCGCTGGTGGTCTGGATCAGGAAGATGTCGCGGCCGCGGACGTTGTCCTCGATCTCGACCGTGACCTCGCCGTCGCTGAACCGCCCGACGGCCGCCTTGCCGAGCGGCACCATGAGATGGTTGGCGATGGCCTGCGCCAAGGGCCGGTTCGCAGTACCCGAGAAGACCATGAATCTGGCGCCGTCGAGGCCAGGACCTTGCCCTTCGAATGTCATCGTCATTCCCATGTGGGGGGACAGCCATCCGTCCGTTCGTGCCTGACGGATTATTGGCAAATGGCTGGGGCGCCAGGATTCGAACCTAGGAATGCGGGGATCAAAACCCCGTGCCTTACCGCTTGGCTACGCCCCAGTAAACACCGTCAACCGTTTGGGCTCACGCGACCATTTCCGCAGCAAGCCTTTCGTGCAAAGGCGAGCGGTTGCGTCCACGCACAACCACTCCGGTGCAACCTGCCGGCCGCTGGCGCAGCACCGCGTGGGCCGACTCGGCTTGCTCGAAAGCCGCGAAAGCCGCGCCGCCAGTTCCCGTGAGACGGGCCGGCGCATGGCGCCCAAGCCAGTCCATCATCTGCGCAACTGCCGGATACAGCCGGCGCACCACGGGCTCGCAATCGTTGCGTCCCGCCCCTGCGAGAAAGTTGGCCATTGTCATGCGTGGGGAGTTTCTTGTCAAATCAGGCGCTTCAAACACCCGCGCGGTCGAAACAAGGACATCGGGCCAGACAATCAGATACCAGGGCTCGGGGACTTCCACGGGCATGAGCCGTTCACCAACCCCCTCGGCCCAAGCCGCATGGCCGCGCACGAACACGGGCACATCCGCCCCCAGCGTCAAGCCCAGTTCGGCCAGATCATCCAGAGAGAGACCCATCTGCCAGAGATGGTTGAGCGCGACCAGCACGGTCGCGGCGTCGGAGCTACCGCCGCCCAGACCGGCCCCCTGTGGAATACGCTTGCGCACGCTGATCCGAACGCCCGCGCGAACGCCCGCGCGCGCCTGAAGGAGGCGCGCCGCCCGCTCTGCAAGATCCGCCCCGGCCGCAACGCCGGCCGCGCCCTCCAGAAGACGGATCGCACCGTCTGCGGCAGGCTCGAGCACCACTTCGTCGACCAAGTCGACGAACTGGAACAGTGTCTGCAGCTCATGATAGCCGTCCGCCCGGCGGCCCAGCACATGCAGAAACAGGTTCAGCTTGGCCGGCGCGGGCCAGGACGTCACGCTCATCACATCGGCTCGCGACAGAGCTGGGCCGGATCAAGATCCCAGCGCTCGATCAGCAAACGCGCCCAGCTGCCTTCACGCTCCAGGCGCAGCCGGGATGGCAAGGGAACCGCTCCGGCCGAATGCTCCATGGCCTCGTACCGGACCAACCAACCCGCCTGCTCCAGCACGCGCTGCTCCGACTGCACCGCCCAGCGGGCCGGCCCGGCATCCGGGTCGGGCAGCCCCAGCGCCCAATAGCGCAGTGCACGCACCGGCAAGGGATAGCCGAGCACAGATGCCAGTACCGCTTCGGGCGGTTCCTGATATGCACGCCGTTCGCCACGCGACTCGACCACCACATTTCCCGCGTTGCCCTCGATGCGCACGCCGCCGGCCCCGAGCGGCCCCTCAGCGTTCAGCCGGTACGTCGGGCCGTGCTGCTCCCAGCGCAACCGAAAGCTGCCCGATTCGCCTGGAAGGCGGAACGCAACCCGCCCCAGCAGCACCCAGTCATGGACGCATGCAAGGGACTGGGTCGCTGCGTCGGCCACGGGCGGGGGTGCGGGTTTGCGAGGTGCGAGCGGCGCGCATCCGGCGATGAACAGCGCGGCAGCACACAGCCCCAGCCGGACGGCGCCAGAGGCGCTCATTCCTCACCATAACGGCGCATTGTTTGCCTGAGGACCGGATGATCGGGAAAGGCTGCACGCGCCTTCCGCCAGATCTCCCGCGCTTCGCCACGACGTCCCTGACGCCACCGCAATTCACCCAGATGAGCCGCGACCTCCGGGTCAGTCAGCTGCTCATAGGCCTGGACCAGATAGCGATCCGCGGCATCAAGGTCGCCCTGGCGGAAATACACCCAACCCAGACTGTCGAGCATGGCCGGGTTGTCCGGATCGCTCGCCAGCGCGCGCCGGACGAGGTCCTCGGCTTCCTGCAGCCGATCGGTATGGACGGCTAGAAAATAGCCCAAGGCGTTGAGCACCACCGCGTCTTCGGGCTTGCTGGCGATCAAGGTCCGCAGATCCGCCTCGGCCAGTTCCAGGTTGCCGGCCTGTTCCGCGGCGAGCGACCGCCAATAACGAAGATCACGGTTGTCCGGATAGCGGTTCAATGCTTCGGTAAATACGGCGGCGGCCTGATCGGGCATGCCGGCCCGGTAAAGCCACTCGCCCTCCCCTTGATACAGCCCCGGCGCGAGGCTCGGGTTGCGCTCGCGCAGCTGGGCCAGATGCGCGCGCCCCGCCTCCATGCGGCCCAGATCGCCGAGGGTCTCGGCAATCAACAATTGCGCCTGGATCACGTGACTGCCACCGCTCACCTGCGAAAACCACTGCAGCGCGTTCTGCAGGCGTCCGCGACGACGCTCGAGAATCCCGAGATAATAGTACGCGTCCATGGACCGATTGCCGCTTGCGGCGAGTCGCGACAGATAGTCGAGGGCGGCGGCGTCATCGCCGTCCTGCATCTTCAGCAGGCCCAGGGCGTACAGCGCTTCGGGCTGGTCCGGCGTGGTTTTCAGGATCGCCTCGAACGACTGTGTCGCCTCCTCGAGGCGACCCAATTGCAACAGCACACGCGCCTCGTCGAGTCGCAGCGCCTGGTCTTCACCATGCTTGCGGACCACGGCCCGCAACTGCGCCAGACCGGCCTCGGTTTTGCCTTGGCGAATCTGGACCTGCGCCGCAAGGGCTTGAGCCTGATACCAGTTCGGCGCCAGCTCGCGCGTTCGCGCAACCGAACGCTGAGCCCGATCGACATCGCCGGCCATCAGGGCAAGCCGCGCGTCGGCATAATGGAATTCGGCCCATCCGGCATACTGCTGGGCCAAGGGATCGAGCAGCGCAAGCCGTTCCGGTCGATCACGAACCTCCTCCGCGAGCACCGCCGGCAGGTCCAGCAAGGCTTCGGCCTCGCCTTCGGGGTGCACCGCCACCAGTTGCACCAGCACGCGCCCGGCTGCCGCGAGATCACCGGCGGTCAGCGCCGCAGTGAACTGGATCTGGAGAGGCGGCAGGGCAGCCGGATCCTGCTGCTGCCAGCGATTGGCGAGTTCCGCCGCCAAAGTGAGATCGCCAGCCGCCAAGGCCGCCTGAGTGCCGCGCTGCAGCAGCTCCACCTCGTCAGCGAGGGTGGCGGCCCGTGCATAGGCGCGCGCGGCCTCCGCCGGGCTGTCCTCCCGCAGCAGCCACTCTCCGGCCAGCGCCCAATAGGTCGGACTCTGCTCGACCAAATCGGAGACCGGGCGAGGGCTGGCCGCAGGAGACCGATCCCGAAACTGCGTACCGGGCGCGCAAGCCCACAGCAGCGGCAACAACGCAAATCCCGCGTAGCGGGGCCAGCCAGAGATGTTCACGCGAAAGGCCGCCTCATACCGGTCCACATCAACGAAGCGAAGGACTATAGCGTGCTGCCCCAAAGCAGCGCCACCGACCCATTCTTGTCTTGCGATGACCGTTTGACGCAGAATCGCAGCTCTCGTTCGCCTCGCGCCCCGCAATGCCCCTTTTCAGCGTCGGACTCAATCACACCACCGCCGCGGTACCGGTGCGGGAACGCATCGCCTATGCCGCAGGCGATGTGGCGCGGGCGCTGGCCGACGCCCGCCGGGAGACGGCGGTCGAGGAAATGGTGCTCCTGTCCACCTGCAACCGCACCGAACTTTATTTTCGCGCCAAGGACGACGAGCCTGTCATCGACTGGCTGAGCCGCGATCGGCACATGCCGCGCGCCGAACTCGACACCTGCCTGTATCGGCTGACGGGCGATGCCGTGGTGCGCCACCTCCTGCGTGTCGCAGCCGGACTGGACTCCATGGTGGTCGGCGAGGCCCAGATCCTGGGTCAGCTCAAGCAAGCCTATGGCCTCGCGCTCGAAAACGGCCATATCGGCCATGGGCTGAATCGGCTGTTCGCTTGCAGCTTCGCCACAGCCAAACGGGTCCGAACCGACACGCTCATCGGCGCCCAGCCGGTATCGGTCGCCTCCATTGCGACCGACCTCGCGCGGCGCATCTTCAGCAACTTTCGCGAACACACCGCGCTCATGGTGGGCGCCGGCCAGATGATCGGCCTGTGTACCCGTCATCTGCACACCCAGGGCGTCGGACGCATCATCATCGCCAACCGCGACGTCGGCCGCGCCGTCTCGCTGGCCCAGAGCGTCCAGGGATTCGGCATCGGCCTGACCGATCTGGAAGCCCATTTGGCCGAGGCGGATATCCTGATCGCCTGCACCGGCAGTCCGGATCCGCTCGTCCACCTGCCGGCGGTGCGTCAGGCGCTGCGACGGCGCAAGCATCGCCCCATGCTCATGATCGATCTGGGCATGCCGCGCGACATCGACCCGGCCATCGAACAGCTGGACGACGTGTTTCTCTATACCCTCGACGACCTTACCGCCGAGAGCCGGCACAATCGCGAGATCCGCTCCGAACAGGCCCTGCTGGCCGAAACCATCGTCGAGGAGGAAACGGCGCGCTTCACCCAGTGGCTGAGCCGTCGCGATCATTGCCGATCGCTCAAGCAATTGCGCGAACGCAGCGAGCAGACGCGTCGCGCCGCGCTCGTGCAGGCACAGGAACGTCTCGCCCGTGGCGAGGAGCCAGTCGCGGTGCTGGAAGATTTTTCCCGCGCGCTCACCAATCGCCTCCTGCACGCGCCGACCCAGCGCCTGCGCGAGGCCATCCACGAGTCCCGACAGGACCTCATCGACGATGCCCGGCGCCTGTTCGATCTGGACGAGCCGACGCCATGAACATCACCCCCGGCCTTGCCTCCGAGCTGGAACGGCTGCGCGATCGCCATCGCGAAGTCTCGGCGCTGCTCAGCGAACCCGCAGTGCTGGGCGATGCGACGCGCATGCGCGCCCTCGGCCGCGAGTACGCGCATCTGGAAGATCTGGTCGCGACCTTCCATGCCTGTGAGACTGCTGAAACCCGCTTGGCCGAAGCCGAAGCGCTCGCCCAAGACAGCGATCCTGAACTGCGGGCCCTGGCCGGTGAGGAAGCCGAGGCAGCGCAACAGGAACTCGCCCGCCTCAAACACCACCTCCAGCGCCTGCTGCTGCCGCCCGATCCCTTCGACGCCAGCAACGTGTTTCTCGAAATCCGCGCCGGCACGGGCGGCGACGAGGCGGCGCTGTTCGCCGGGGATCTGTTTCGCATGTACAGCCGCTACGCCGAGCGCCGCGGCTGGCAGGTGGAGATCATCAGCCAGAACGAGGGCGAGCACGGCGGCTACAAGGAAATCATCGCCCGGCTCATCGGCGAGGGCGTCTATTCGCGCCTCAAGTTCGAGTCCGGCGCCCATCGCGTGCAGCGCGTCCCCGCCACCGAATCGCAAGGCCGCATCCACACCTCGGCCTGCACCGTGGCCGTGCTGCCCGAAGTCGAGGAAGTCGCCGACATCGACGTGAATCCGGCGGACCTGCGCATCGACACCTACCGCGCCTCGGGCGCCGGCGGGCAACACATCAACAAGACCGATTCGGCCGTGCGCATCACCCACCTGCCGAGCGGCATCGTGGTCGAGTGCCAGGACGAACGCTCCCAGCACAAGAACCGCGCCAAGGCGCTCTCGCTGCTGAAAGCGCGCCTGCTCGCCCGGGCGCGCGACAGTCAGCAACAGCAGACCGCCGAGCAACGCCGCGCGCTGGTCGGCAGCGGCGATCGCTCCGAACGCATCCGGACCTACAATTTCCCGCAGGGTCGTCTCACCGATCATCGCATCAACCTCACGCTCTACCGGCTCGAGGCGATCGTGGACGGCGATCTCGACGAGGTGCTCGATGCCCTGCAGGACGCGCATCAGGCCCAGCAACTTGCTGCGCTCGGCGCCTGATCCGCTGCCGGCGCGCGAGGCGCTGCGTCTGTTGCGCGAAACGCTCACCGCGCCGGCAGGCAGCGCACAGGCCGCCGCGCAGGAGGCCGAATGGCTGCTCGCCTTTGTGATGGGCTGGCCGCGCAGCCGGCTGTGGTCGCACGGCGAGACGGCGCTCACGCCGGAGCAGCGCGAGCGCCTGGACCAGTTCGCCGAGCGAAGGCTGGCCGGCGAACCCGTGGCCTATGTGCTGGGCGCGACCGGCTTTCATGACCTGACGCTGACCGTCACCCCCGACACCCTGATCCCGCGCCCGGAAACCGAGCGCTTGGTCGAGATCGCGCTCACGCTCGCGATCCCGGCGCCCCGCGTGGCCGATCTCGGCACCGGCAGCGGCGCCATCGCCCTGGCGCTGGCCGCCGCACGGCCGGAATGGGACGTCTATGCGGTGGACCGCAGCGCCGCGGCGCTCGCCGTCGCCGGAACCAACGCTCGCCGACTGGGATTGATGGATCGGGTGCGCTTCATCGCGGGCGACTGGTGCGCGCCGCTGGCGCCGGAGACCTTCGGGCTGATCGTCGCCAATCCGCCCTATCTTGCGGACACCGATCCACATCTGCCCGAGTTGCGCCACGAACCGCGCGGTGCATTGGTCGCCGGTCCCACCGGGCTCGAAGATCTGGCGCATATCATCGATACCGCCCGGGACGTCCTGATGCCAGGCGGCTGGCTGGTCCTCGAACATGGCTGGGACCAAGGGCCGGCCGTGCGGGAATTGCTCAGCGCGGCCGGCTATCGGGCGGTCTCGGGCCATCAGGACTTCGCCGGCCATGACCGCGTGGCCCTCGGCCGGCACGAACCCGAACCAGAGGACACGGCATGACCCTGCACCGCGACGCCTTGATCCGCTACAGCCGCCAGCTGCGTCTGCCCGAACTGGGCTTGGCCGGGCAGGAACGTCTGGCCGCAAGCCGGGTGCTCGTCGTCGGTGCCGGCGGACTGGGTTCCGGCTGCGCGCCCTATCTCGCCGCCAGCGGCGTGGGGGAGCTGATCATCGCCGATGCCGACACCGTCGAGCTGAGCAATCTGCACCGCCAGCTGCTGCACACCACAGCGGATGTCGGCCGGCCCAAGGTGGACTCGGCTCGGGCGCGGCTGGAACAGCTCAATCCCGAGGTGCGCATCACGCCGCTGGCCAAGCGCCTCGATGCCGACACGCTGAGCGGCGCGCTCGCCGGCTGCGACGCCGTGGTCGACGGCTCGGACAACTTCGCCACCCGCTTCGCCGTCAACGCCGCGAGCCGCGCTCTCGGCATCCCGCTCATCAGCGCCGCGGCGATCCGCTTCGAAGGCCAGCTCTCGGTGTTCGATCCGCGCGATGCGGCCAGTCCGTGCTATCGCTGCCTCTATCGCGACAGCGCCGAACAGGCCGAAACCTGTGCGCTGAGCGGCGTGCTGCCGCCCATCGTCGGCGCCCTGGGCAGCCTGCAGGCGCTCGAGACGATCAAGGTGCTCACCGGCATCGGCCGACCGCTCGTCGGCCGCCTGCTCGTCTTCGACGGCCTCGCTCATGAATGGCGCACCCTGCGCTTGAAGCGCGATCCCGGCTGTCCCGTCTGCGCGTGAACCCCTCGCCCGAACCGTCCGTGCATTTCAGTCGCGCGCTTTGCCATCGGCTGCGCGCCGAGGCGACCGCCCAGCCCACGCGCGAGGTCTGCGGACTGATCGGCGCCCGGAGCGGCGTGGCGGTCACGCATTACCCGATCGCCAACATCGCGCCCGATGCGAGCCTGCGCTATCACATGGATCCCGCTGCCCAGATCGCCGCGTTTCGGGTGATGCGCCTGCGCGGCGAAACGCTGGCCGCGATCTATCACTCCCATCCCGCAGGACCGCCCATTCCTTCGGCGCGCGATCTCTGCGAATGGTCTTATCCCGAGGCACTGTGCCTGATCGTCGGGCTGGCCGGCGGGCGGCCACGGCTGCGCGCCTGGCGCTGGAGTCCGGCGGGGTTTGTACCTGTCCGGATCGAGTCACGACATGCTGCGTCCCGATAAATGCCTACTTGCCCGCGAAGTAGTCACCACCCGATATCAATCCAACGTCCCGCCGCGGATATAGTTGAAGTTTTCAAGCGTATCCATAGCGCCTGGCTATGGCCCGCGAAATCGTCTGTACCGCCTGCAATTGATTGGAAACTGATTTGCGGTTTATGCAGCCTTGCGGATAGCATAAGACTGTCAGGCTTAAAGGGGTGACGTGAGGCACTGTTTTTGGCTTCCGCCGTTTTGCTTAACGTTCGCTGCGCTCACGTTAGCCTGCGCCGAAACGATGTTGTCGAAGCGCCAGCGACGGTCGTAGCGATCCTTGGAGACCCGAATGCCGTGCAGGATGCGCAGCCGTGCCCAGACCTCGCGATGCCCCTCGCCGACGAAGGGCGAGGCGTGCCGATCGGCATCGGCAACCTTTGGCTTCGGCCTGCACCGTGCGGGATGCAGAGGGAGCACCTTCGCCACCGTTCTGGCCTGCCGAGCATGGATCGTCGAACGAGGAAATTCCAGCACCCGGCGGACCCGCTTGAGGCCGTAGGACTTGCCGCTCGCGGGCGAGGTCGTCCGGCTCATCGGCGACAACCTCCGATCGGCCAAAGGACGGCGCAGCGTTCTCTTGTGCAGGACTCACCACCCCCCATCCCCCGTGCGCCGATGCGCCGGCTGGCGTCATTACGCGGCTTTTCGAGCGGATCAGCATTGCGTTCCTTGATGACGGCATCCATGCCGGCTAGGGCATGGTCACGCCATTGCTCGAGCCGGCATATTGGCACCGTCAGCTCGCGCGACAGTGCATGGACCGATTCGCCACGCAGCAGGCGCAGCACGACCTGCTTCTTCCGACCGGCCGACCAGCGCTTGACCCCCAGCCCGCCCAGATCCATCTTCTTTCAACTCATTCAGCATCTCCCGCTCCTTTCCTCAGACACGTCTGTCTACCCCATGTCGTATCCAAAAGAATTGCGTGCAGGGCAATGCTTGGATGAACAAACGCCATAAGGACAAAAATGCCCAGCAAACTGCACTTTGAGATCATAAGGAAAAGACATGCTTAAAAGCATTACGCTGACCAATTTCCTGAGCTACGGTCCAACAACCCGCCCTGTTGAGCTTCGTGCATTGAACGTGATCATTGGTCCAAACGGATCGGGGAAATCCAATCTCATTGAGGCCATCGAATTGCTGCGTGCCACGCCGAAAGACCTTCTCACGCCAGTGCGGGACGGCGGTGGTGTAAGAGACTGGCTCTGGAAGGGCGCGATCATGCCGCCGACAGCCAAGATTGAAGCTGTCGTCGAGAACCCGAAAGGTCCCGTTCCCCTTCGCTATGTGCTGAGCTTCACAGAAGTGGGGCAGCGTTTCGAGATCGTGGACGAGCGGGTCGAGAACGAGTCGCCGGACCACGGGCACATGAACCCCTATCTCTACTACAGGTTCGAGAAAGGTCACGGTGTTCTCAACATCAAAGGGCGGCAGCGCCGCTTGCAGCACGAAGACATCGACCCAGTGGCATCCATCCTTTCGCAACGCAAAGACCCTGACCAATACCCTGAGCTTACGCATTTGGGGAATGTCTTCTCCAGGATGCGTCTTTACCGAGAGTGGAGCTTTGGTCGTTACACCACTCCACGCTTGCCTCAAAAGGCAGATCTTCCCAACGAACATCTGGAACCAGACGCCAGCAACCTGGGCTTGGTGCTCAACCGACTTCGCCGTGAGCCAGAAGTCAAAAAACGGCTGCTGGAAGCCCTGCGTGCGTTGTATGAAGGCATTGACGATTTTGACGTGCAAATCGAAGGTGGAACTGTTCAGGTGTTTTTCCACGAAGGAAGATACACCGTACCCGCCACTCGCCTTTCAGACGGCACGCTGCGCTACCTTTGCCTGCTGGCCGTTCTTTGCCATCCCAACCCTGGACCGTTGATCTGTATTGAGGAGCCGGAACTGGGCCTGCACCCGGATGTACTGCCGACGCTGGCCGATCTGCTCAAGGAAGCATCTGACCGCACCCAACTCATCGTCACCACCCATTCCGATGTGCTGGTGGATGCTCTGACCGACAAGCCGGAATCCGTATTGGTTGCTTCCCGGGACGAGAACGGCACGACGCTCACCCGGCTCGATGCCGAAAAACTCAAACCTTGGCTCGACAAGTATCGCTTGGGTCAGTTGTGGACACGCGGTGAGATCGGGGGGACACGGTGGTGAAGCTCTATGTCGAAGGCGGTGGCGACGCCAAGTCGCTCCAGATCGAGTGCCGGCGTGGATTCCGCGAATTCCTCGAAAAAGCCGGACTCAAGGGCAAGATGCCTGGGATTACGGCCTGTGGTGGACGCAGGCAGGCGTATGACGACTACCGCGTTGCTCTGAAAAGTGGCGAGTCAGCGGCCTTGCTGGTGGACAGTGAAGCGCCTGTGGTATTGGAGCACCAACAGCCCGAAGATCAATTTTTAAAATGGCAACCTTGGCGACACCTAAAAGCACGGCACGGCGACGACTGGGACAAACCCGCGAACGCCTTGGACACCGACTGCCACCTGATGGTACAGATCATGGAAAGCTGGTTTTTGGCCGATCGGGATGCGATCAAGGCGTTTTTCGGGCAAGACTTCAATGAGAACGCCTTGCCCTCAGCAGACCGTCCCATCGAAAGCCTTGCCAAAAATGATGTCTACGATGCTCTGAGGCGCGCCACTCAAAACTGCAAGACCAAAGCCAAGTACGGCAAGGGCGAACATTCCTTCAAGCTGCTGGCCAAGATCGATCCGGCCAAGGTAGTGGCTGCCTCGCCATGGGCTCAACGCTTCGTTGAAGAACTCAAAAAGAAGATGGGCGTATGAGCGCCTGTACCACCCGCAATTGATTGGACACTGAATTGCAGTTCATGCGCCCTTGCGGGTGGCATAAGCCTACCGGGCTTCAAGGGGTGACATGAAGCCCGGTTTTGGGCTACGACCGCTTCGCTTATTGAGAAACCTTTGATCTTGAAGTGTGCCGACCTCAAGGCCGTCGTGGCGAGCCAAGTGCCGGCAAAGAGCCAAGGGTGACCTGAAAAAGGCCACCACCCGCCATCTGCGCAGACTGCAGCAATCGCCCCAGCGGGTGATGCGCTACTTCCAGCATGACCCCGGCCAGTATGCAGCATGAATCAAGTTCATTCGTTTCGGATCAATAATCGCCCAGGCACATCCCCAGCGCCCGCGCCGTGCGCACCGTGCCCGAATCGAGCGGCACACGCCGCAGCCGCGCCACGGCCTCCGGGATCGGTACCGGCACCATGTCGGGCGGGTGGTAGCCGACCATGTGGCCAAACAGCCCCTGCTCCACCAGATGCACCGCCGCCGCGCCGAAACGCAGCGCCAGCACGCGATCGAACGCGCTGGGCGTGCCCCCGCGCTGGATGTGACCGAGCACCGTCGTGCGCGTCTCCTTGCCGGTCAGCGCGCGAATTTCCTCGGCGACCTGCTCGCCCATGCCACCGAGCTGCACGTCCCGCCCTGCCTCGCGCGCCCGAATCGCCCGCTCGCCGTCGCGCGGGCTCGCCCCCTCGGCGACCACCACGATGGAGAAGCCGCGCCCGGCCGCTTCGCGCTCGCGGATCTTCTCGCATACCGCGCCAATATCGAAAGGAATCTCGGGGATCAGGATCACATCCGCGCCGCCGGCGATCCCCGCATGCAACGCGATCCAGCCGGCGTCGCGGCCCATGACCTCCACCACCATGACGCGCCGGTGCGCCTCCGCCGTGGTGTGCAACCGCCCGATCGCCTCGGTCGCGACCGACACAGCGGTGTCGAAGCCGAAGGTGAACAGCGTCCCGTCGAGATCGTTGTCGATGGTCTTGGGCACGCCGACCACCGGCATCCCCAGATCGCAGAACCGCTTGGCGATGCGCAACGAGCCGTCGCCACCCACGGCAATCAGCGCGTCGCCGCCGACCGCCCGGAAGCGCGCCAGCACCTCGGCCGACACGTCGGTCAGCACCACCTCGTCGCCGCGCCGGACCGGATATTCGAAGGGATTGCCCTTGTTGATCGCGCCCAGGATGGTTCCACCCAGATGGGCGATGCCGCGCACCCGGTCGCGGTCGAGTGCCACCAGTCCGTCCGGATCGCCGCTGCGCAATCCTTCGTAGCCGTAGCGGATGCCCGTCACCCGCCAGCCCCGGTTGAGCGCGCTCAGCGTGACCGCGCGGATCACCGCATTCAGACCCGGCGCATCGCCGCCGCCGGTATTGATCAACAGATGCATGCCGCTGCTCCCGTGTCCGTGTCTGCCCGATGTTGGCACAGCAACGGGGCATCGCGCATGCGCGGGCCGCGGATTCAGGAACCGGCGAGGCGATTTTCCAGACGCCGCAGAAAGACCTCCATCTCGCGGGCAGTCTGGATCTGCCCGCCGGCCCGGGCGCGCGCAATGCCTTCCCGATAGGCCGCTGCCGCCCCCGGCACGTCGCCGAGCGCTTCCAGCGCCTTGCCCAAGGTCTTGCTGGCCGCCGCCTGATCGGGGTCATGAGCCAGGCAGGCCGCCGCGTGATCGCGCGCCGCCGCCCATTCCGACGCCCGCAGACACAGTTGCGCCAGCGACAGCCGCAGCATCGCATCGTCCTGCCCGTCGGCCAGCCGCGCCTCCAGCGTTTCCCGTAAGCTCATGACATTTACTTCCGTTGACCGATTCCTAATTGCCACCGTAATGCCATTTGGGTGAACCGCGCCGGCACATCGACGCGATGGCAATACCATATCAAGACGGAATTTCCCGTCGATATCAACCCTCATCCGAGATTGGGTTTTTACCAGCGGCGCCGGCACACCTGAATCTATACGGAGAACCAAATCAAGAATCTGTAGTAACTGCCGATGACTAGCGTGTGCCAACTCCGACCCAGGGAAAGCAAAATCACATATCGGATTGATCAATCTCTTTGATCACCACAAGACGAGGCTGAGATGGCGAGACTTATATTGCTAGCTCCTGTGCCGATTGAACATCTGGAAGCTGGGCAAGGCATTTGCCATACCAAAAGCAAAGTCGCGTTTGGAAGCCGAGCATGGAAGGTATTCCGTCAGATTGACGCCGCACGCAACGGGGAGCCTATAACATCGTATATCTACGCATCCGGCAGCCAGGTCTCTCAGGAGCCGGAAGTATCTTGGGAGGGCCGATTCATCCGGTGGATCGAGGCCGTCGACGGCACCCACCCCGATGGGATGACATTTAGACCGGATTCAACCAATCAATATCCGCTAGACAACAAAGGGCATTGGATAGGATTCTGGGAACTCGATGAGCTTCGCTGCCTGACGCCGGCTGAAAGAATTCCGATCAGTCACTTTAAAGGCTATAAGTCTAATAAAAATTACAAAAGCAATTTCGTACCAAAGGGCCCAATCATCGTTACGCATTAAATCTACCCTTCAATAGAAATCACCAGGCAGACATTAATGCAAAACTAGTCCATCATTTTTCTATATTATCTTTGGCGATAACTGGTCAAGGAGAGTTTTCACATATTGGGAGAGATCATGGCGGCACCAAAATATATTCCGGCCTATTGCCCCAAGTGCAAAGACCAAGTTATGGCCATTGGGCAGCGCCCAAACCATATAATTCACTTGGCTTTAACTTTCTTAACCGGCTTTTGGATTATTGTATGGGCAATAATTGTCTTGCGGCGAGGCTCTCTAAAATGTGTTAAATGTGGCTCCGAACTGTGAACGGTCGTGACAGTGACGCGAACGGAAGCTGATACAAGAATCGAAACTTCCCAAGATCGAATCGATGTTTCGTTTCATTGATTGCGACTGTAGATGAACGAAGGGTGCAGCTTTTCCAGAGCCGAGCGCATGGATCAGGATTGGCCAAGCGTTCCCGCGAGCCGAAGGGATTTGATCGAGATCGAACGTGTGGAGGCGCAGACGGCTGGAAGTGGAGCGGGTGATGGGAATCGAACCCACGCCATCAGTCGGGTAAGGAGGCAGCCTCGCGGCTGCCCCCTCCCCTAAGAACCGGGCGTGCAAGTTTCCCCGCACCCGGCTCAAGCAGCCTTAAAACCCCGCTTTTTATGACGAGGCCAGCAACTGCAGCCGTTTATTTACCGCATGTACCTGACGGTGGCAATTTGGATGCAACAGCACAAGGTTGCCTGTTGTATCCGCGCCGCCTAGTCGCCGTGGTAGGACATGATGGATATTCCATCCGCTTTCCATGGTGATTTTTTGGCCACATTCCGGGCAAAGCCCATCCTGAAACCGCCAGAGCCAGCGGAGCCTCTTCCGACCCTTCAGCATATTGATCATTCGACCAGCAAGACGACTGGATAGATATAGATCAAATTCTGGATCATAGGGGTTGGCTTCTGCTTTGATTTTGATATGGGGCTTTTTGCGAACCCCGCCCAAATATGGCAGAAGCCGATCCTTTTCGCCAAAGCGCCAATCACGACCTTTGATTTGCTGAAAATAGCGTTGTTTGATCCACTTTCTTCCCTTATTGGGATGTCTGCGGACCGACCAACGCCATAGCGCATCCCAGATCAAGTGGTCGCATTCTGCGAAAGTTCTGGTTGCCATTTGACTCCTGTGATAGTTAGCCCAACCCCTTATGATGGGGGAAAGCGTTTCGATCACTTGGGATTGACTGGCTCCCTTCTGGCGATTGAGAGTACCTCGTACCTTGCTTAGGAATGCTAAAACGTTCCTTTTCGAAGGCTGAATAATTAGCCTCGATTTTCGCATTCGGACATTCCAACCCAAGAAGTCGAACCCATCTTCCACGTGAGTAACATGGGTTTTGGCTTCAGACAATGTCAGACCTCGTTCCGCAAGGAACTCGGAGACAATGGGCTTGACCCTGCGTTCCAGCAAATCCTTGGAGTTGCCAGTAATTACAAAGTCATCGGCGTACCGCACTACGTGGACTTTTGCCTCGCGAGCTTCACGCACTGTGTTGAACAGCGTGTCGATTCGCTCTTGGAGACCATCCAGAGTACGGTTGGCGAGCACCGGAGAGACTATTCCCCCTTGTGGAGTGCCTGCCATCGTTCGGTAGAGATTTCCTCGTTCCATATACCCCGATTTCAGCCACTTGTGGAGCATGGCTTTGTCCATACAGACGTTTGCCAGCAGCCAGTCGTGACTGATGTTGTCGAAACACCCCTTGATATCCCCTTCTAGAACGAATTTCGGTGATGTTCTTCGACCAAGAACATTTCGTACCTGTTCGATTGCATCGGCCGTTGACCGCTCTTTTCGGAAGCCATAGGAGTGTGGGTCGGCAAGTGTCTCCGCCACGGGATCTAGTGCCAGTAGATGGAGCGCTTGCATCGCCCTATCGCGCATGGTGGGGATGCCCAGAGGGCGCTTCCCACCACTTGCCTTGGGGATGTGTATCCGGCGTAGAGGGGCAGGCTTGTAACCTTTCTTGATCAGGTTCTGTACCGCCTGCCACTTTTCTTCCGGGGTGCTCCACGTTTGGCCGTCGATTCCGGGTGTTGTTCGACCTTGATTCTCCGTCACCTGCTTGACCGCGAGCGCCTTGGCGCTCGTGGAACGGGTTAGGAGCGATTGCAGGGTGCGGACTTTCCTCCACTTCCCTGCTTTCGTTGCTTTTACGATACGAGTCTGCAACCTCCCAACTGCGTGATGTGCGCTGGACCACGAAATATCGTGCCAACTCGACCAAGCAGCGGAGACGGCATCACTCTGATTATGAGCGTCCATGTCAGCCTCCGATGTGGAGCGGGTGATGGGAATCGAACCCACGCTGCCAGGTTGGGAACCTGGCGTTCTACCATTGAACTACACCCGCCTAAGTGCCCTTCGGAGATGAACGCCATACCCCTTTAGGGATGCGTGCATCCCTTAGGGGGTTGATTTAACAGACCTGTCTCGCAACAGGCTACCACGCGGAAGTCAGCACTCTTTCGAGTCGGGGCGATCTTCGCATCCCCTATCTCCTCCATTACAGAGGAGCATTCGCTTTTTCCGCGATCCTTTGCCCGCAGTGGGTTCAGTGGACCTTACGGCTCACCTTGTCCTGGTTTCAAGACGCCAATACGGGTTTACCACGTTCCGCATATATAGCACGAGTTGGGAAGGTCCCGCCTTTCCGCCGGTGGCATTTCGTCAACGTGCATCGACCAAGCAGCGATGCAACCACACCACGTCCCGTTTTGGGTAGGGCCTATCAGTCGCTTTGGCCCTTTCAGCTTTACGACGTTTATCAGCAGTTTGCTTACGCTGACCTTTCAACTCAGCCTAGCGCCTCAACCGGGTTGCGACTCCCAGTATCACACCAGACCCCTCACGGAGCTGGTGTACCCCGCGAGGTGGCTACATTGTCAGTACGCTTGACACAACACCGTTACCAGTGCTGCATCGTACTTAGGCTACCGGCGGTTGAACGCCGGGTCTTGTCGTCTACTAAATGAGACTCAAGACAACTACATATGCGGCCTAGGCCGCCTAGGGTTTACTAAAGCCCGCTCAAGCCACTTGTTCCGTAAGGAAGCTCGTGGATTGCCACCGGAAGCACGGGCGACGGTGGAAAGGGCGCTTTTCTTCTCGCACTGACGTGGCGAGTAGGTAAGCCACCTAAGCGACTCGTGTCGCACGCTTGGGAAGCTGAGGTTCTGCCATTGAACTACACCCGCACAGCGTCTCGATTTTCGGGCGTTTCGGCGATGATGTAAAGCCGCTGGCGGACCGATCGCGGCAATAAGGGGCGGTTCTTGCGGTAAAATCGTCGGTTCCGTTTTTGGCTGGCGATCTGGGGCCGCAGTGACCGACACGATTTCGATCGAACTCAACGGCGTACCAACGCTGCTCGCGCCGGGCCTGACGCTGGCCGAGCTGCTGGCGCGCGAGGGCCTGCTCGAGCGGCGCATCGCCGTCGAACTCAACGGCGAGATCGTCCCGCGCAGCGCCTACGCCGACGTTCGCCTGGAGTCCGGCGACCGGCTGGAGGTGGTGCATGCCATCGGCGGTGGCGCGACATGACCGATGGAGAAGCCCACATGACCTCGACCGACCTCACCCCGCCCGTGGACCGGCCGCTGACGCTGGGGGGCCGCACCTACCGCTCGCGCCTGCTGGTGGGCACGGGCAAGTACCGCGATCTGGCCGAAACCGCGCAGGCGGTGGCGGCGAGCGGCGCCGAGATCGTCACGCTCGCGGTGCGGCGCGTGAATCTTGGGCAGGACCCCAAGGCGCCCAACCTGCTCGAGGCGATCCCGCCGGAACGCTACACCCTGCTGCCCAACACGGCGGGCTGCTTCGACGCCGACAGCGCGGTACGCACCTGCCGGCTGGCGCGCGAACTGCTGGGCGGTCATCGGCTGGTGAAGCTGGAGGTCCTGGGCGATGAAAAAACGCTTTATCCCGACGTGCGTGCGACGCTCAAAGCCGCCGAGATCCTGATCCGCGATGGCTTCGAGGTGATGGTCTACACGAGCGACGACCCCATCGTGGCGCGCGAGCTGGAGGCCATGGGCTGCATCGCCATCATGCCGCTGGGCTCGCTGATCGGCTCGGGGATGGGCATCGTCAATCCCTGGAACATCCTAACCATCGTGGAGCAGGCCAAGGTGCCGGTGCTGGTCGATGCCGGGGTGGGGACGGCGTCCGACGCGGCCTTTGCCATGGAGCTCGGCTGCGACGGCGTGCTGATGAATACCGCCATCGCCGGGGCGCGCGAGCCGGTACGCATGGCGCGTGCCATGGCGCTGGCCGTCGAGGCCGGGCGCGAAGCCTTCCTCGCCGGCCGCATCGCGCGCAAGCGCTTCGCCAGCGCCTCCTCGCCCGTCGACGGGCTGTTCGTCGGCCGTCCCTGAGGATCCACGCATGCAGCCCGTCCACCGTCCGGTGCGCAGTTTCGTGCGCCGCCAGGGGCGCATCACGCCGGCGCAGGAGCGCGCTTTTGCGAGCCTGATGGATCGCCATGGCGTACCGGCCGAACCGGAGCAGGTCGACCTCGCGGCCCTGTTCGGCCGCGCGGCGCCGACGCTGCTGGAGATCGGTTTCGGGACCGGCGAGGCGCTGACCGCATTTGCGCGCGCGCATCCGGACTGGAACGCGCTCGGCATCGAGGTCCATCAGCCCGGCGTCGGGCGCTTGCTCAATACCATCGAAAAAGAAGTGCTCACGCACGTGCGCGTGCATGCCGACGACGCCGTGCCGTTTCTCGCGACCCGCCTGCGCCCGGGTCAGATCGACCGCATCCATGTGTTCTTTCCCGACCCCTGGCCCAAGAAACGCCATCAGAAACGCCGCCTCATCCAGCCTGCGTTCGTTGCGCTGCTCACGCGCCAGCTCAAGCCTGGCGGAGTCTTGCACTTGGCCACCGACTGGGAGGACTATGCATTACAGATGGCTGACGTTCTGGCTGGCCGGCCGGAACTGATCAACACCAGCAGCGATGGTCCGTACATCCCCCGTCCATCCGAGCGGCCCTTGACCCGATTCGAGCAGCGGGGTCAGCGCCTGGGGCACGGCGTGTGGGATCTGTGCTGGCGCCGTGCGGCAGATGGCGGCGAATGCGCGGCACACGAACAGGCGGGGGATTAGTCCATGTCGAAACTGCACCCGATCATTGCGGTCACCGGCTCCTCCGGTGCCGGAACCAGCACCGCCCGCATCGCCTTCGAGCACATGTTCATGCGCATGAACCTGCGCGCGGCCATCGTCGAGGGCGACAGTTTTCACGCCTACGACCGCGAGACCATGGCGCAGCAGCTGCATCGGGCCAGCGTGCGCGGCGAACGCTTCAGCCATTTCGGCCCCTCGGCCAATCTGTTCGACAAGCTCGAGGAGCTGTTCCGCAGCTATGGCGCCACGGGCCAGGGGGAATCACGCCGTTACCTGCATACCGACGCCGAGGCCAGTGCCTTCGGCCAGAAGGCCGGCACCTTCACGCCCTGGACACCCTTGCCGCCGGACACCGATCTCTTGCTGTACGAGGGCTTGCACGGGGGCCTCGTCACCGATCGGGTCAACGTCGCCCAGCACGTCGATCTGTTGATCGGCCTGGTGCCGACCATCAACCTCGAATGGATCCAGAAGATCCACCGCGACACCAACGAACGCGGCTACAGCGCCGAGCGGGTGAAGGAGACCATCCTGCGCCGCATGCACGATTACGTGCACTACATGGTTCCGCAGTTTTCGCAGACCGACATCAACTTTCAGCGCGTACCGACCGTCGACACCTCCAATCCTTTCATCGCCCGCGACATCCCGACGCAGGATGAAAGTTTCGTGGTGATCCGCTTCAAGAATCCGCGCAAGTGGCCCGTGCAGTTCCCCGAGATGCTGGCCATGGTCCATGGCTCGTTCATGTCGCGGCGCAACACCATCGTCGTCCCCGGCGGCAAGATGGGCATGGCGATGGAAATCATCCTCATGCCCATCCTGGAACAATTGATGCGCAACCGGGACAACGCCCGCCGCCGCAGCCGAAAAAAAATCTCGCCACCCGAAACACGCTGAGCAAGCCGGAGGTCAGCATGGACTATCGCGCCCTCGGCCATAGCGGCCTGTCGGTCAGTGCCATCGGCCTCGGCACCATGACCTGGGGCGAGCAGAACAGCGAGGCCGAGGCCCACGCCCAGATCGAGCAGGCGCTCGCGGCCGGCGTGAACCTGATCGACACGGCCGAGATGTATCCGGTCCCGCCGCGCGCCGCGACGCAGGGACACACCGAAACCATTCTCGGCAACTGGCTGGCCCGCAATGCCGCGCGGCGCGCCGATCTCATCATCGCCACCAAGGCCGTCGGCCGCGCCGACTGGTTGCCCTGGATCCGCGACGGGCAGACCCGCCTGACGCGTCACCAGATCACCGCCGCGCTCGAGACCAGCTTGCGCCGACTTCAGACGGACTACATCGACCTCTACCAGTTGCACTGGCCCGACCGCGCAACCAACTTCTTCGGCCGTCTCGGCTATGAACACCGCGAGCAGCCCGACGAGACACCGCTGCTCGAAACGCTCGCGACGCTGGATGACCTGGTGCGCGCGGGCAAGATCCGGCAGGTCGGCGTATCCAACGAAACACCGTGGGGCGTGATGCGCTATCTGGCGTTGTCCGAGCGCCTGGGGCTGCCTCGCATCGCCAGCATCCAGAACCCCTACAACCTGCTCAACCGCAGCTTCGAAATCGGACTTGCCGAAATCGCCCACCGTGAGAATGTGCCGCTCCTAGCGTATTCGCCGCTGGCTTTTGGCGTCCTGAGCGGCAAATACTTGGGGGGCGCACGACCAGCTACCGGTCGCCTGACCCTTTTTGAGCGCTTCAGCCGTTACACGAATCCCCAGGCCGAGGCAGCGACCGCCGCCTACGTGGCGCTGGCACAACGCCATGGCCTCGATCCCGCACACATGGCGCTCGCCTTCATCCTGTCGCGGCCGTTCGTGAGCAGTATCTTGGTCGGTGCGACGACAGCGGAACAACTCAGCCACAATCTCGCCGCCGAGGCGATGACACTCACGCCGGATCTGCTCGCCGACATCGAGGCCGTTCATCGGGCACACCCCAACCCGGCGCCGTAACGAAAGCGGCGATTGCCGCGATCGTCGACCGTCTTGGGGGATGACGGCGGAACTTCAGGTACATCGGTCAGTCCATTTCATCGTGTGCATCATCATTGTCGGTTTTATACAGGAGATGGAACGATGCTCTTCAATCGCAGGTCGACCGGTAAACGGGCGCGATACGCGGCACGTCGCGCAGTCCGCGATCACAACTTCGACGCACTCGACGACCTCTTCGACGACTTGGAAACCATGGCGGTGGATCGCCTGCGATCCCTGCGGGAGAAAGTCGTGGGAGGCGTCCATCGACTGAATTGGGACGACATTCGCGAATCCCTCCCGGAGGATTGGCACCGCTCCGCCGCCTCGCAATATGCGCGCGCGCATCCGTTGCAGGTGATTGGCGTCGCCGCGCTCGCTCTGTGGGCCATTTCGAACCTCAGAAAGTCGTCCTGATCACCCTATCTCGGCGCCCGGAACGCACGAGCGAGGAACACACTCATGGCCACAGTCCCTCTGGGGATACAAATCCGCCGGCTGTTCACCCTCCTCGCAGAGATCGCGCTGACGCGAGCCGATCTGGCACGATTGGAATTCGCCGAATGGCGCGGCCAGACCGCACGGGCGATTCTGTTTGCCATCGGCCTTGCGATCAGCGCCTTCCTGACGGTCCAAACCTTGTTGGTGGCTATCCTCGTGCAATGCTGGGACACCTGCCGGGAAACGGCCGCTTGGTCGCTGGTGGGCTTCTTCGCCGTGATGTTGCTGATCTGCGGGATAGGTCTGATTCTCGCACTGAAGGCCAGCCGGCAGTTTCTGCAGGCCACACGAGAGGTATTGCTGGATGACCTGGAGAGCCTAAAAGATGAGTACGACACGCGGTTCCCGGCGTCAGATGATTGAAGCGGAAAAGGCGCGTCTGGTTCGTCGCGCCGAGCGCCAACGAGGTCGACTGAGCGCACAGAGCAGCCGCTTGGTACAAAGCATTCCGGGGCGTTCCTGGCTGATGGACCGGGGGAGCCGGCAAGAGGGCGGAACGACCCCGTCGGACGCCACGTCACGCAGCTTACATCCTTTGCTGATCGGGGCGGCCGGGCTCGTTTTGCCTCAGCTCATCAAACGGCATCCGGTTCTGCGGCTTGCCGCGCTGGGATGGGGCGCCTATCAATTGGTCTCGGGCGAGCATCCGCGCGCCAAGACGGCGCCGCGCCGCCGCTCCCTGCTGCGGCGGTTTCTGTGATGAAAATCGGCTGAGAAGCGCTTAAACTCGTTTCCTGACGACCGGTCGCCGATTGAGGCGGCGGGGCGAGCGCGGGCAGGACGCCCGCGCTTTCATTCATGGAAGTTTCATCATGAAAACCCTCCTTCATCTGATGGCCTGGCTACTGGGCAGCGGCCTGCTTTACCTTGCGGGACTCATGATCTGGGTCGAAACCCAGCGCCGCGGCGACCGCTATTTCGGCCGCACGCTGGCCGAACGGCGCCGATTCGTCGCGCGCCTGCAGTGGCATGCCCGCTACGTGCGGCCACTCTTCGAGGCCATCGCGCGCATCAAGCGCCTCAAGCATGTGCCGGTCATGCGCTATGGCCGCGTTACCGGCCCCGTGATGATGAGCAGCAAGCGATCCTATGCGCGCACGGTGCACTACCGCCCGGAGGCGGCCGACATCTTCATCGCCACGCAGATGAAATGCGGCACGACCTGGATGCAGCAGATCGTCTTCGAAATCCTGCACGGCGGCGAGGGCGATCTGTCCGACACCGGCTATCGCCACATGTACGCCGTGAGCCCTTGGATCGAGACCAGCCCGACCTCCAGCGTGCCCATGGAGCGCGCCCCGCTCGTCGGCCCGCGCCGCAACCGCATCATCAAGACGCACATGCCGGCCCAGCTCATCCCCCATTCTGACGTCGCCAAATACATCTATGTCACCCGTCATCCAGTGAGTTGTTTCGCCAGCTGTGTGGACTTCATCTACAAGGGCATGGGTCCGCTGACGCCGACGCGCGCCGACATGCTCGACTGGTTCTGCAGCGACGACATGTGGTGGATGTCCTGGCCCGACAACGTGGAGAGTTGGTGGCAGCGCAGCCAACAACACGACAACGTGCTGTTCGTGCATTACGAGGATCTGAAACGCGATCTGGCCGGCGGCATCCGCCAGGTCGCCGCGTTCCTCGACGTGCCCCTGACCGATGCACAACTCGCCAAAATTGTGCACAAGGCCAGCTTCGACTACATGCGCGAACACGAGGAGGAATTCGAGATGTTCGCGCCCAATCTGTTCAGCGTGTCCACGCCCGAAAACATCCGCTACATGCAGTCGGGCGCTCTGGACCGCTACAAGGATGCCGGGCAGGCCGAACGCGAACGCATCCTTGCTTTTTGCCGCGCGCGGCTGGCTCATGCCAGTTACCCCGTGGCCCGTTTCTACCCGGACATCCTGGCGCCGGCTGTCGGAAGCGCAGCAGCATCGGCCTGAGTGTGACGGCCGGACCTCAACCGACGAAACCGATCGTCATCGCCCACCGCGGCGCCAGCGGTTATCTGCCCGAGCACACCCTGGCCGCCTACGCGACCGCTGTTTTCCAGGGTGCGGACTTTATCGAGCCCGATCTCGTCATGACGCGTGACGGCCGGCTCATCGCCCGCCATGACAACCGCCTCGATGTCACCACCGACGTGGCCCGGCGGCCCGAGTTCGCCTGCAGGCGCACCACGCGCGCAGTCGACGGCCGGCACCTGACCGGATGGTTCAGCGAGGATTTCACGCTCGCCGAGATCCGGACGCTGCGGGCCGTGGAACGGCTGCCGCAACTTCGTCCGGCCAATGCGCGCTTCGATGGGCAGTTTCCGGTGCCGACGCTCGAGGAAATTCTGGCCTTGCGCGAGGCGTTGGAAGGCGTCACCGGTCGTCCCATCGGCCTCTATCCCGAAATCAAGCATCCCACGCATTTTCGAGAGCGCGACCTGCCGATGGAAGGCCCGCTCGTCGAGACGCTACACCGTCATGGTCTCGAGGACGGCTGCAGGGTTTACATCCAGTCCTTCGAGGTCGCGAGCCTGCAGCGTCTGCGCCGGCTGACCCGCATCCCGCTGATCCAACTGCTGGCGTCCGAGGGTCAGCCCTTTGACGTAAAGGCTTCAGGTGGCGCACTCACCTATGCCCGGATGGCCACCGCGGCCGGACTCAAAGACATCACTGTCTACGCCGCCGGTGTCGGGCCGGACAAAACGCTGCTGATCCCGCGCGATGAAACGGGCCGGCTCGATCCCGGTCGCGCCACTACGTTTGTGGCCGATGCCCACCGCGTCGGCCTCAAAGTCCATCCCTACACGTTCCGCGCCGACAACTGTTTCTTACCCGCAAATCACAGGCACGGCGACGATCCTGCCGCCCTCGGCGATCTGGCAGGCGAACTGGCTGTTTTTCTCGCCCTTGGGATCGATGGCTTTTTCACCGACCAGCCTGACCTTGGCGTGCAGATTCGCGATACCGCACGATCCTTGACCTGAAGCGCGAGCGGCGCGGATCTGTTTTATGATGACAAGACGCTGGATCGGGCAGGTCGACGCCAAGTTGCATCAGTGGCGCCGTCACCCGCCGATATCCGATCAGATCCATGTCTCCACGAGGCGATGGCACCCGCCGAGCACCCGTGAACTCGCCCAAGGGGGGCGACTGTGAACACGAACCGCGCCGCTGTCGCCCGGTGTGTGTCGTTCAGGAGTTCCGCCCGCCGGCGATGCTGGACTGTCGTGGTCGTGCTGATCGCCGCCGCCTTTCAGGATGCCAGTCCCTGCTGCCGCGCAGCTCAAGCGAGGTACGCGATTCCTGGACCGATTTTTCGATCAGGCGCGCCAAGTCATCGAGCGCATCGAACCTTACCGCACCCAACGCGCCGAGTTGCATGCGCTAGGGTTGGAGCCCGGCAAGAATCCCGCGATTACCCTGCTCAGCTTCGCCGACGTTTCCCAGCGCTTTGCACTCGGCGCCACGGTCACGGCCGATGCACTCGAACCGGGATTGGCGGACTGCTTCCGGTCCGGCAAGCGTTGCACCGGCTATTCGGTCGTGGTGCGACAAGTCAAGCGCCGCCGTGTGGGGAATTTCTGGCTCGATGCCTTCAACTTTGTGCGCACCACCGATTCCAATGGCTGGACCTTCAACGCATTGATCCTCCTCGTCGACGATCAGGTCGTGTATACCCTGATGGGCGGGCAACCACGGATCAGCGAGCGCGATGTGACCCGCAACCCGCTGGGGCCGCTGCAATCCTGGGGCGACATCGTCGCGGAGCGCGCGCTCTGATCGCGGGCCAGTCGCGCTTCGACAGCCATCGCGTGGATCACCCTCTCCAATGGCCGGGCCTGGTCGGATGGCTCACGCGCTCATAGGATCTGTGATCCATCGATACCCTCCCAGGAGAGCCGATCCGGCGGAACGGTCGGCAAAGCGCGCTAAAATCGACGATTCAATTCGCAATCCAATTCTGTGATGTTGCTATCTCTGAACGATGTCGACCTGCGCCTCGGCGGCCCCATGCTGCTGGACCGTGCTGCGCTCACCGTGGAACCGGGCGAACGGCTGGCGCTGCTCGGCCGCAACGGCGCCGGGAAATCCTCCCTGCTGCGCCTGCTCGCCGGCGAGCTGACGCCCGATGCCGGGCAACTCCGGCTGGAACCGGGCATCCGCATCGCGCTGCTGCCGCAGGAAATCCCGACTCACTGGACGGGCACGGCGGCCGGGATCGCGCGTCATCAGGACCCGCCCGGCGAACACGAGACGCCAACCTGGCAGACCGAACGCTGGCTCACCGAGCTTGGGGTCGACCCGACGACCGATTTTGCCACCCTCTCGGGGGGCATGAAGCGCCGCGTGCTGCTGGCCCATGCCCTGGCGCGCGAGCCCGACCTCTTGCTGCTGGACGAGCCGACCAACCACCTCGATCCGGCCCAGATCGAGTGGCTCGAGGACCTGCTGCTGCAGCGCTTCAAGGGCAGCCTGATCTTCATCTCTCACGATCGGCGCTTCATCCGCCGGCTCGCCGGCGGCATCCTGCAGCTGGATCGCGGACGGCTGACGCGCTGGCCCGGGGATCTCGACCGCTATCTGGAGCAGCGCGACGCGGCGCTCGAGGTCGAAGCGCGCCACGAGGCCTTGTTCGACAAGCATCTGGCGGCGGAAGAAAGCTGGATCCGGCAGGGCGTCAAGGCGCGCCGCACCCGCAACGAGGGTCGCGTCCGCGCGCTCGAGGCCCTGCGCCGGGAGCGAGCCGCCCGGCGCAACGGACAGGGCCAGGCGCGCATCGCGCTGGAATCGGCTGCGCCGTCCGGTCGGCTGGTGGTGGAACTGGACGCCATCGGCCACGGCTTCGATGAGCAGCGCCCGCTGATCGCGAATTTCTCCACCACCCTCATGCGCGGCGACAAGGTCGGCATAGTGGGCCCCAACGGCTGCGGCAAGACCACGCTGCTGCGCATCCTGCTCGGCGAACTCGCCCCCCAACACGGCCGCGTTCGCTTGGGGACTCGGCTCGAGGTTGCCTACTTCGATCAGCTGCGCGCGGTGCTGAACGATGACGATCGCCCGGTCGACATCATCGGCGGCGGCAAGGAGACGGTGACGCTGAACGGGCGCTCGCGCCACGTCATCGGTTATCTGCAGGATTTCCTGTTCACGCCCGAGCAATCCCGCGCGCCCATCGCCAAGCTCTCGGGTGGTGAACGCAACCGTCTGCTGCTGGCCCAGCTCTTCGCCCGCCCGGCCAATCTGCTGGTGCTCGACGAGCCGACCAACGATCTCGACGTGGAAACCTTGGAGCTTCTGGAAGAACGGCTGGTGGCCTTCGACGGCACCCTGCTCATCGTGAGCCACGACCGCGAGTTTCTGGATCGCGTGGTCGGCAGCTGCATCGTGTTCGAAGGCGCGGGCCGGGTGGGCGAATACGTCGGTGGCTACAGCGACGCCCTGCGGCAAAGCCAGGGCGTTGCCGGAAAGAACGACACAGCAATGTCCCGCGCCTCGGCGCCTCGCGCGGCGTCCGCCGCGGCCGCGTCGCCACCGGCCGTCGGCGGCAAGCGCAAGCTCAGCTACAAGGACGAACGCGAGCGGCTGGCGCTGCCCGAGCGCATCGAGCAACTGGAGCAGGATCTGGCCGCGCGCAGCGCCCACATGGCCGAACCGGACTTCTACCGCCGCGCCGCCGGCGAGATTGCCGCCGATCAGCAGGCGCTCCGGGATCTGGAAGCCGAACTGGCTGCCGCTTATGCCCGCTGGGAGTCGCTCGAGGAACAGGCGGCCCAAGCCGGCCGATCAGCGCCTTGATCAGCGCAGCAGCACATAGACCGCGCCGGTGCCGCCGTCGGTAGGTGGCGCAGAGCAAAAGGCAAGCACCTGATCGCAGCGCACCAGCCAGCGGTTGACCGCGGCCTTGAGGACGCCGCGCCCCTGCGGTGAACCTCGGCCCTTTCCGTGCACGATGCGCACGCAGCGCAGATCGAGATGACGACACTCCCGCAAGAAGTCATTGAGCGCCTCATGTGCCTGCGGCTGGTTCAGCCCGTGCAAATCGAGCTCCGCCTGGATCGCGTAGCGGCCGCGCCGCAGCCGGCGCAGCAGCTGCTCGCTGGCACCGGCGCGCAGATACCGCAGTTCCTCGCCGGTCTCGAGATCAGGGTCGATCGGGCTGTGCCGCGATTCCTGGAGGGCGGCGGCCTCGTCGGCCCGGCGAAAGTGCGCCACAGCGGGTTTGCGCGCGGGCGTTGCGACGGGGGAAATCGACCGCAACGGCGCGACGCCCGCCATGGCTTCGCGGAACAGGTCCGCTTCGCCGTCCGGCGAGGTGACATCTGGCGGGGGGCGCATCACGGATCTCCGGGAGGGATGTCTACCGGCTGAAACAGCGCTTCCAGTATAGTGTGCTGCCATCGTTTCCGCAGCCGCGGGTCGTCCCCTGGGCGACTGTTTCCGCCTACCCGAGAAGATCGATCGTGCGCATTCTGATCAGCAATGACGACGGCTGCCAGGCGCCAGGCCTGCGCGCCCTGCACCGGGAGCTGGCCCGATGCGCCGATGTGGTCGTGGTCGCCCCGGACCGCAACCGCAGCGGCGCCAGCCACTCCCTCACCCTGAGCCGCCCGCTGCGCGTGGCCCGCCATGGCGATGAGCCGGTGTACTGCGTCGACGGCACGCCCACCGATTCGGTGCATCTGGCCATCACCGGCCTGCTCGAGCACACACCCGACATGGTGGTGTCGGGCATCAATGACGGCGCCAACATGGGCGACGATGTGCTCTATTCAGGCACGGTCGCCGCCGCGATCGAAGGCCGCTCCCTGGGCTATCCGGCCATGGCCGTCTCGCTGGTGGGCGAGGAATGCCGCCATTACGACTGCGCAGCGCGGGTGGCGCGGATGTTGATCGAGCGCTTGGCGCACACCCCTTTGCCGGCCGACACCATCCTCAACGTGAATGTCCCGGATGTGCCGTTCGAGGCGTTGCAGGGCTTCGCGGCCACGCGGCTGGGCCGCCGGCATCGGGCCGAAGGCGTCATTT
The DNA here is from genome assembly GCA_035325645.1 of Candidatus Macondimonas sp. GTDB lineage: Bacteria > Pseudomonadota > Gammaproteobacteria > UBA5335 > UBA5335 > Macondimonas. The sequence goes on from DAOKZK010000001.1 coordinate 37,078, forward strand.
GTGCACAGGATCCACGCGGCCGCCCCATCTACTGGATCGGACCGGCGGGAAGTGAAGCCGATGCCGGACCTGGAACGGATTTTCACGCCGTGGCCAACCGTCGGGTCTCGATCACCCCCGTTCAGGTCGACCTCACCCAATACACCGGCATCGATACCGTGGGCCGCTGGCTCGGTGGGCTCGCCCCGTGACCGAAGCGGTGCTGCGCGGGAGCGGCATGACCTCCTTGCGCACCCGCAAGCGCATGGTCGAGCGGCTTGCCGCACGGGGCATCAGCGACGAGCGGGTACTGGCGCTCATGGCGCGCATGCCGCGGCATCTGTTCGTGGAGGAGGCGCTTGCCAGCCGCGCCTATGAGGATCTGGCGCTGCCCATCGGGCACGGGCAGACCATTTCTCGACCGTACATGGTGGCGCGCATGACTGCGGCCCTGGTGGAGCACGAAGTTCCCGGGCGGGTGCTGGAGGTCGGCACGGGCTCCGGTTATCAGACGGCGCTGCTGGCCAGTCTGGTGCCGCAGGTCTACAGCGTGGAGCGCATCGCGCCGCTGCTTGCCCAGGCGAGTCGGCGGCTTGCGCGCATGCGCATCGGCAATGTGATTTTCCACCACAGCGATGGTCACTGGGGTTGGCCCGAGCATGCGCCCTACGATGCGATCCTGGTGGCTGCGGCGCCCAACGAGTTGCCGGTGTCGTTGATCGATCAGCTGAAGGTGGGCGGTGCGCTCGTGATCCCCATTGGCAATGGCCTGCAGCAGCGGTTGGTGCGTTACACCCGCACGGCGCACGGCCATGTGGAAGAAACCCTGGAAACCGTGCATTTCGTACCCTTGAAGGAAGGCGTCGGATGAAACCGTTCACTTGGCTGTACGATCGCATGATCATGGCTGCCGCGCACCGCCATGCGCCCTGGTATCTGGGCGCGGTCAGTGTGGCGGAATCCTCGTTCTTTCCGATCCCGCCCGATGTGATGCTGATGCCCATGGTGCTCGCCAAACCGCATCGGGCCTGGCATCTGGCGACGCTCACCACGGTCTGCTCCGTGCTGGGCGGCGTGCTCGGCTATGCCCTGGGTCATTTCGCCATCGAAGCGGTAGTGCCTCTGATCGAACGTGCGGGTCATGGCGAGACCTGGCAGCAGGTTCAGTCGATGTACCTCGAGTGGGGGGTGTGGATCGTGTTCGTAGCGGGCTTTTCACCGATTCCCTACAAGCTCTTCACCATCGCCTCGGGTTTCATGGCCCTGCCGTTGCTGCCCTTCGTCATTGCGTCCTTCATCGGCCGGGGCGGCCGCTTCTACCTCGAGGCGCTGCTGGTATCACGGCTTGGACCCCGCATGCAGGACCGCGTGCGCCAGTCGATGGAATGGGTCGGCTGGGGCCTGGTGGCCACCACCCTGGCTTTGTATTGGGTGCTCTAGGCGGCTCATGATCACCCCGTCCGCACTGATGCTAAAGCCGCGAATCGGCCTCGCCCTGATGCTGGCGGTAGCCCTCGTGCTCACCGGCTGCGGCGGCGCCCGCAACTGGCCCGAGCCGACCCCGACCCCCGCTCCGGCTGCGCGGCCCGCACCTCCGCCCCCCGCAACGGGGCCGACCTATTGGCGCACCCACACCGTCAAGGCTGGCGAAACATTGAAGATCATCGCCGCGCGCTATGGCGTCAGCTGGGAAGAACTCGCGCGCTCCAATCGCATCGAGAACCCCAACCTCATCCATGTGGGCCAGCGCATCCGCATTCCGACCCGCGAACCGCCTGCAGCATTGCAGGGCAGCGACGGACCCGCCTCAGGTGTGGCTTGGCGGTGGCCGGTGCAAGGCGCTTTGCTGACGCTCTTCGAAGGTGAAAACGGCAGCAAGGGCATCGACATCGGCGGCACCGTGGGCACCAAAATCGCCGCCGCCGGGGACGGCCGGGTGGCCTATGCGGGAAGTGGACTGAAAGGCTACGGCGAGCTTATCATCATCAAGCACAACAATAATTTCCTGAGCGCGTACGCATACAACAGGATGTTGTATGTGAAGGAAGGAGACTTGGTGCAGGCCGGCCAGACGATCGCCGAGATGGGTGAGGGACCCGACCGGCGTGCCAGCCTGCATTTCGAGATTCGGCAGAACGGTCAGCCGGTGGACCCCCTGCGGTATCTGCCTGCGCGTTGACCGCTCGCGACATCCTCCTTCGAGCCTCAGGTTGCGTGGAACCAGAAGCCGAGGAGGACGATCATGGATGACGTCGAAACCGCAACCCACTGGCCAGAGGCCGACACCCTTGCCTGCGCGTCCGCAGAAGCGGGCTTCCAGGACGATGAGGACGATCCGGTTGTCATCGCCCTGCCCCAGACCCCAGAGGACGGTGTGAACGCCGCCGAGACCTGGGAGGCCGACGATGCCCCCGCCCTCGACCTCACGCGGATCTACCTGAACGAAATCGGCCACTCTCCGCTGCTCACCGCGGAAGAAGAAATCTTCTATACCCGCAGGGCCCAACAGGGCTGCGCCCGCTCACGGGCGCGCATGATCGAGAGCAACCTGCGCCTGGTGGTCAAGATTGCCCGCCGCTACCTCAATCGCGGCCTGCCGCTGCTCGATCTCATCGAGGAAGGCAACCTGGGACTCATTCATGCAGTAGGCAAGTTCAACCCGGAACTCGGCTACCGCTTCTCCACCTATGCGACCTGGTGGATCCGGCAGACCATCGAACGGGCGCTGATGAACCAGACCCGCACCGTCCGCCTGCCCATCCACGTCATCAAGCGCATCAACGGCTATCTGCGCACCAGTCGCCAGCTGAGCCAATCCAGCCAGCGCACGGCGTCCATCGACGAAATCGCGCGCGAAATGGAATGCCCGGTGCAGGAAGTGGAAAGGCTGCTGGGATTGAACGACCGCACCACCGTGAGCAGCTACCTCGGCAGCACGGACGACCGCTCCCCGCTGGACACATTGGCCGACGAAAATGGTCTCGACCCGGCGGTGTGCGTCCAGGACACGGATCTTCAGCACGGCCTCAAGGGCTGGCTCGCGCGCTTGTCTGCCAAGCAGCGCGAAGTGATCGAGCGGCGCTTCGGGCTCAACGGCCATGAGCGCGCCACACTGGAGCAGGTGGGGCGCGATATCGGCCTCACCCGCGAACGGGTGAGGCAGATCCAGGTGGAAGCACTCGGGAATCTGCGTCGCATCGTGGAAAGCGAAGGATTGAATGGCGAGGCCCTGTTCGGCTAAACGCCCCGCAATCCGATCCAGCGCCAGCGGAGGGCGGCGGGCAGCCCCGCCGCCCTTCGGACCTTCAGGCGACCGCGACTGCGATCTTGCGCGGCTGCGCGTGCTCGGCCTTGGGAATGCGCACTTTCAGGACGCCGTGGGTCAGCTCGGCCGTGATCTGCTCGGCGTCGAGTTCCTTGGACAGCCCGAACCGCCGCCGATAGCGCGGCAGGTCGACCTCGACGTGATGCGGCTCCATCCCTTCAGGCAGGGGCAGGCTGATCTGCGCCTCCAGCGTCAGGGTATCGCCATCGACCCGAATATCCAGCGCCTCTTTGGGTACGCCCGGCAGATCTGCCAGCAGCGTGATGCCACCGGCATCCTCGATGACGTCCACGGCCGGCCGCAGTGCAGCGGCTTCCTCCTGTGACGGAGCCTGCGGGTTCGCAACCTGATCGTTCATAATGGTTTCCTCCACGCTTATTGGATGGCGATGCGTCGGGGCTGGGCGGCCTCCCGCCGCGGCACCCTCACGTGCAATACGCCGTCACGGTATTGCGCCGTGACCGCGCCCGCGTCGATGTCGTCCGGCAGGCTGACGACGCGCCGGAACCGGCCCGTGAACCGCTCGCCGATGTGCATCATGGCCTGCTCCGGCGAGGGCGCTGCGGTGCGTTCGCCGCTCAGGGTAAGGACGCCTTTTTCGATCTGCACCTCGAGCCGATCGGGGTCCATGCCGGGCACAAAGGCGTAAATCTCGACCGCCGCCGGCGTGCTGCCCACGTTCAGGGCCGGGTAGCGCTGCGCGGCACCGCGGATGCTGGGTGAAAAACCGATGGTCCGGTCGAGTTCGTTCTGCAGACGCTCGAACTCGGCAAAAAGGTCTCGGGGCAAAAGACTGCGGTAGATCATGGATCCTCTCCTCGTGAGAAGGCCGGGGTCGTGCCGGCCGTTACGAACACAAGATGGGTGCTCAGCGCGGCGTTTCAAGCCCTTGATATCATCCAGCCCCATACCCATATCCGCGTCACGGATCGCTTGGAGTCGACGCATGCAATATCAGGATTACTATCGCGTTCTCGGCGTGCCGCGGGACGCACCGGCGGCAGAGATCAAGAAAGCCTTCCGCAAGCTGGCGCGCAAGTACCATCCGGACATCTCCAAGGAAGCAGATGCCGAAGCGCGCATGAAAGAGATCAACGAGGCCTACGCCGTGCTGTCCGATCCCGAGAAACGCGCGGTCTATGATCAACTCGGCGCCGACGCGCAGGCCGGCCGGGATTTCCGCCCCCCGCCGGGCTGGGACGAAGGTTTCGAATTCTCCGGCGGCGGCTTCAATGTCCGGGAAACGGCCGACTTTTCCGATTTCTTCGCAGAGCTGTTCGGGCGCATGGGCGGTCGTGGCAATCAGGGTCGTGCCAGGGGTCGCACCCGCGGCCAGGATCACCATGCCAAGGTCTTGCTGGACCTCGAGGACAGCTTCACAGGCGCCGTGCGTGAGATCACCCTGCGCGTACCCAAGGTCGACGCGCAAGGCCGGAGCAGCCTCGAGACCCGCACCCTGAGCGTCAGAATTCCCAAGGGTGTGCGCGATGGGCAATTGATCCGTCTGGCAGGACAGGGCGATCCGGGAATGGGAGGCGCCCCCGCCGGAGACCTGCTGCTGGAGGTGCATTTCAGGCCGCACCCTCGGTTTCATGTCGATGGGCGCGATCTGCACACCGATTTGCCGGTGACGCCGTGGGAAGCCGCGTTGGGCGCCGTCATCCCCGTCGAACTGCCGTCCGGATCGGTCAAGGTGCGCATCCCGGCCGGCGCCCAGAGCGGTCGGCAACTCCGGGTGCGCGGCAAGGGCCTGCCCGGGGATCCGCCGGGCGATCTGTTGCTCGACATCCGCATCGTGACGCCGCCCGCCGATACGCCGCGCGCCCGCGAGCTGTACGAAACCATGGCGCGGGAACTTCCCTTCGATCCGCGCCAACTGAGGAGTTGATCCATGATGATGGACCCGAACACGCCGGGGAACGATCTGGTGGCGCCAGATGCACTGAGCCTCGAGCAAGTGGCCGTCGTCTGCCGCGTCGAGCGCAACTGGCTGGTGGCACACCTCGAAGGGGGTCTGGTCGCGCCTGCGCATCCTTCAGGGGATGAGTGGCGGCTGACGCCAGCGGCACTCGCCCGTGTGCGCCGCATGAGGCAGATCGAGCGCGATTTCGACGCCGAGCCGGAACTGGCCGCGTTGGTCGCCGATCTGCTCGAGGAAATGGATCGGCTGCGGGCTCGGCTGCGCGCCGCGGGGCTCGCGTAACCAGGCAGCGGCGCGCCAGAGCCTTCAGCCGTCGAGCAGCAGCAAGGCCAGCACCACCCGGTCTTCGGCCAGTAGCACGTTGAAGGTCCGGCAGGCCGCGCCGGTGTCCATGACTTCCATCCCGACGCCTCGTTCCTGCATGTGGAGCAAACGTTCGCGTGGTGGAAACACCAGCCTCGATCCCGTCCCCAACAGGATGATTTCCGGCGCGTGGGTAAGCAACCGGTCGAGATGGCGTATTTCCAGCGCCGCTGGACCTGCCGGCAGGTCCTCGAGTTCCACGACCTGCGGACCGACGATCAGGCTCTGGTGATAGCTGGTGTCGTTGATGCGGATCTCGCCGGGGCCGTAGCCGCGAATGCGGTTCTGGGTATAGGGATTGTCCCGATGCAGCTTCATGGTCTTCTCCTCGCACTGCGGGCGATTGACAGCGCCGCGCGCGATCTTTACGTTTGACGATTTTACAAAATCGCCTGCGGTCAGTGCCCGGGCGCCCAAGTGGACCACCCCAGTGATCGAAGACTTCCCCCGCATCCAACGGCTGCCGCCCTACGTTTTCGCCATCGTGACGGAACTGAAAAACGCCGCGCGCGCCAGGGGCGAGGATATCATCGACTTCGGCATGGGCAATCCCGACCAGCCCACCCCGCAGCACATCGTCGACAAGCTCGTGGAAGCCGTGCAGCGCGGCGACACCCACCGCTATTCGCAGTCGCGCGGCATCCCGCGCCTGCGCCGGGCAATGGCCAACTGGTATCAGCGCCGCTACGGCGTGCATCTGGATCCGCAGGACGAGGTCATCGTCACCATCGGCTCCAAGGAAGGCCTGGCGCACCTCGCGCTCGCCACGGTCGGCCCCGGCGATTCGGTGCTCGTGCCCAACCCGGCCTATCCCATCCATCCCTATGGCTTCGTCATCGCCGGCGCCGACATCCGCCATGTGCCGCTGGTGCCGGGCATCGATTTCTTTGCCGAGCTCGACCAGGCGATCCGCAATTCCTGGCCCAAGCCCAAGATGCTGGTGCTCAACTTCCCGGGCAACCCGACCGCGCAATGCGTGGAGCTCGATTTCTTCGAGAAAGTGGTGGCCATCGCGCGCGAGCACCAGATCTGGGTGATCCACGACCTCGCCTATGCCGATCTCGTCTTCGACGGCTACGTCGCCCCGTCCATCCTGCAGGTGCCGGGCGCCAAGGATGTGGCGGTGGAGTTCTTCACCCTGTCCAAGAGCTACAACATGCCGGGCTGGCGCGTCGGCTTCATGTGTGGCAACCCGACCCTGGTGGCCGCGCTGGCCAAGATGAAGTCCTATCTCGACTACGGCATCTTCACGCCCATCCAGGTCGCCGCCATCAGCGCGCTGGAAGGTCCGCAGGACTGCGTGGAAGAGATCCGGCGCACCTACGAGATCCGGCGCGACGTTCTGTGCGAAGGAATGAACCGCCTGGGCTGGGAGGTGGAAAAACCGCGCGGCACGATGTTCGTCTGGGCCCGCATCCCCGAGCGCTACCGGGACATGGGCTCGATCGAATTCAGCAAGCTGCTGCTCACCGAAGCCAAGGTAGCCGTGTCGCCGGGCATTGGCTTTGGCGAGTATGGCGACGATCATGTGCGCTTCGGCCTGATCGAGAACGAACACCGCACCCGCCAGGCCGTGCGGGAAATGCGCCGTCTGTTCCGGACCACCTCGTCGGCCACACCACACTGAGGAGCGCGCCCATGGAAACGGTCAACATCGCGCTTCTCGGGCTCGGCACGGTCGGGGGCGGCACCTTGCAGATCCTCAGGCGCCATGCCGATGCGATCGAACGGCGCACCGGCCGGCGGGTGCAGGTTCGCCGCGCGCTGGTGCGCGACCCGGCCAAGGTGCGTCCCGCCGCGGCCGAAGGCGTCGCGATCACCACCGCGATCGACGACATCCTGAGCGATGCGTCCATCCACATCGTGGCCGAACTCATGGGCGGCTGCGAGCCGGCCCGCGAGTGGGTTCTGCGCGCCATTGCCGGTGGCAAGCACGTCATCACCGCCAACAAGGCGCTGATCGCCCAGCACGGCAACGAAATCTTCGCCGCTGCCGAGAAACACGGCGTCATCGTCGCCTTCGAAGCGGCCGTCGGGGGCGGCATCCCCATCATCAAGACGATCCGCGAGGCGCTCGCCGGCAACGACATCCGCTCGGTCGCCGGCATCGTCAACGGCACCACCAACTACATCCTGACCGAGATGCGCGACCGCGGGCTGGATTTCGGCGCGGCCCTGGCCGAAGCCCAGGCACTGGGTTATGCCGAGGCCGACCCCAGCTTCGATGTCGGCGGCATCGACGCGGCCCACAAACTGGCCATCCTCGCCGCCATTGCCTTCGGCACGCCGCTGAGCTTTCCCCATGTGGCCATCGAGGGCATCGACGCAATCGGCGCCGAAGACATCCACTACGCCGAAACGCTCGGCTACAGCATCAAGCACCTCGCCATCGCGCGCCGGGACGCCGATGCAGTCGAATTGCGCGTGCATCCCACCCTGATTCCGCAGCGCCACCTGCTCGCCCGCGTGGACGGGGTCATGAACGCCATCCTGGTGGAGGGCGACGCCGTCGGCGAATCCCTGCTGTATGGCGCGGGCGCCGGCGCTCTGCCCACGGCGTCCTCCGTCGTCGCCGACCTGGTCGACGTGCTGCGCCTGCTGTCGGCCGATCCCGACCACCGGGTGCCTTATTTGGGCGTGCGGCCCGGCGCTGTGACCGATCTGCCGGTGCGCCCGCTGGCGGCGATCCATTCAGCCTATTACCTGCGCCTTGGCGTCGAGGATCACCCCGGCGTCGTGGCGGACATCACCCGCATCCTCGCCGATCACGCGATCAGCATCGAGGCCATGCTCCAGCGCCCGGACCCCGCGCGCCCGGACACCATGCCCATCATCCTGCTCACCCACAGGGTGTGGGAGCGCGCCATGGATCAGGCGCTCGACGCGATCGCTCAGCTCGCCAGCGTGCGCGGCCCCATCACACGCATCCGGGTCCACACCGACGGCGCGTGCTAACCTCCTCCTTTTGAACACGAGATCGCCATGGCGCCCGCTTCGCTCTATACCGGATTGATCGACAAATACCGCGACCGCCTGCCACTGCCGGCCGATGTGCCGGCAGTCAGCCTGTGCGAGGGCCAAACGCCGCTGATCCGTCTGGCCAATATCGAACGCGATCTGGGCGGCGATCTTTCGATCTATGCCAAGTTCGAGGGACTCAATCCGACGGGCTCGTTCAAAGACCGCGGCATGACCGTGGCGGTGACCCAGGCCGTGGCCGAGGGCAGCCGCGCCATCATCTGCGCTTCCACTGGCAACACATCGGCCTCGGCAGCCGCTTATGCGGCCCGCGCCGGCCTGACCGCCTTCGTGCTGATTCCGGAGGGCAAGATTGCGCTGGGCAAACTGGCCCAGGCCATGGCCCACGGCGCGGTGGTGCTGCAGATCCAGGGCAACTTCGACGACGGCATGCGCCTGGTGAGGGAGGTCGCGGCCGAGGCGCCCATCACCATCGTCAACTCGATCAATCCCTTCCGCCTGCAGGGGCAGAAGACCGCCGCCTTCGAAATCGTCGAGGCCTTGGGCCGCGCGCCCGACTACCACTGCCTGCCGGTCGGCAACGCCGGCAATATCACGGCCTACTGGATCGGCTATTCGGAGCTGGCTACCGCCAGCGGCGCGACGACCACTGTCGCCTGCAGCCATTGCGGCGGCGAGTGTCCCTATCCGCGCGAGCCTGCCATCACTGCGCGTCCTCGCATGCTGGGCTACCAGGCGGCGGGCGCCGCGCCCTTCCTCAAGGGCGGCCCGGTCGAGCATCCGGAAACCGTCGCCACCGCGATCCGCATCGGCAATCCTCAGAGCTGGTCCGGCGCACTGGCCGCACAACAGGAGTCGGGCGGCTGGTTCGCGGCCTTCACCGACGATGAGATCGTCGAGACGCAGAAATATCTGGCGCGCCGCGAAGGCGTGTTCTGCGAGCCGGCCTCGGCCGTGTCGCTGGCCGGCGCGCTCGCGGACATCCGCGCCGGCCGCATCGCCCGAGGCAGCACCATCGTCTGTACCCTCACCGGCCACGGCCTCAAGGATCCGGATCTGGCCATCGCGCGCATGCAGGGGCCGGTGGTGCGGGTGGCGGCGGAGCGGCTGGCCGTGGAACAGGCGCTGATGCCGCATCTGGACTGATCACGCGTGGCGCGCCGCTCGGTCACCCTGCTGGCGCCGGGGCTGGCCGAGCCGCCCCGGGATGTCGGCGATTTCCCCCCCACGCCGACGCTCGACCGGCTTTTTGCGCGGGCGAGCCGCATACCCGATCCGGAAACGGTTTTCGAACGGGCGCTCCTTCGCGGTTTTTGCGAGGCGAACCCGGCGCCCTGGGCGGCGCTTTCCTACTGGGGTGATACCGGCGCTCCGCCCGCCGGGCCGGTACTGCGGGCCGATCCCCTGCACCTGCAGGCCGGCACCCAGCATCACGTGCACTTCGATCAGGTGCGCCTGGATCTCGACGAAGCGGAAAGCGCCGCATTCCTCGATCGCCTGAACGCCCTGCTGCAGACCGATGGCATGGCCCTGGAGGCTCCCTCGCCGGGCCGCTGGTATCTCCATTTGCCCGCCGCGCCCGACATCTCGACCCAGCCGCTGAGTCACGGTCTCGCCCTGGGCACCTCGCTCTGGGCACCTCAAGGACCCGGCACCGTGCGCTTCAAGGGGCTCCTGACCGAGCTGCAGATGCTGCTGCACGACCATCCGGTCAACATCGCCCGCGAGCGTCTGGGTCAACTGCCGGTCAACAGCCTGTGGCTGTGGGGCGAAGGCGCGCTGCCCGCCATTTCGAAGGGCCCTTTTGATCTCATCGTGGGGGGCGATGCGATGAGCCGAGGCCTGGCCTTCGCAAGCAGCGCGACCTGGTGCGGCGACTGGGATGCTCGCGACACATCGGCGCCGGCGCTTCGCAGCCTGTGGATCATGGACGCGCTGCTGCGCCCCGCCCTGTGGGGCGACCGCGAAGCCTGGCTGGCCGCGCTGGTGCATCTGGAAGATGCGCTAACCGTCGCGCTGCAAACACACCTTGCCGGCGCGCACCTGGATCTTCGCCCGCTTGCGGGCCATCGCTATCAATGCTCTCCCGGCCACCGCTGGCGCATCTGGCGCCGCGCCCGGCCCTTCGCCGAGCGCCTTCGCACACCAGCCGCTTGACCGCTTTCCGGCCCCGATGATGTCGACTCGGTGATGACGGCGCAAAAAAAACCGCCGACCGAATGGCCGGCGGTGCAGGTTCCGATGCCGCCTCAAGCGACGGCCGCGCTCGCCTGTGCTTGCGCGGCGGCAGCCATCAGCTCGGGCCGTCCGCTGCGCAGATTGGCCTCGTGTGCCAGCCGGCGCTCCTCCGGGGAGGCGTAAAGCCGATCCCACTCGAGCAACACCGGCGACCAGGTGCGATGCCACAGCGCAGGGATGATGGCCAGACCAATGGCCTGAAAGTAGCCCATGTTGTGCGGCAGGCGCGGCGCATGTACGTCCTCCAGCCGCCAGAACTCGCGCTGGGGGTCCAGATGATGCTGGGAATGCCGGCCGATGTTGTCGACGAACCAGTTGGTCACGCGGTTGAAGGAATCCCAGGAATGGTGCGCCTTGATCTCCGAACCGGGCACCCGGACGATGCCGTAGTGCTGGCTGTAGGTGCCGAGCTTGTAGCCGAAGTGGGCGTTGAATACCGCCAGCAAGAACCAGAACAGCCCCATCAGGCCGGCGACGGCGAAGACGAACAGCACCAACGCCGCCTCCGCCACCCAGCCCTGCAGCAGGCGATTGCGCCAGGTCATCGTTGGCAGTCCCTGCTTGTCCAGGCGATCCTTCTCGATGGCCCAGGCCGTCTGGTAATCCTGCGGCGCTGTGCGCAGGAAGTAGCGATAGACGCTTTCCCCGCGCAGGGCGGTGCTGGAGTCGGCCGGCGTCCCGACGGTGAAGTGATGGCCGTAGGGATGCTCGATGGCGTAATAGGTGAACAGGCCGAACAGCGAGCAGGCGCGCGAACTGAAGACCGAATAGGGCTCCCAGGTGCGATGCGACAGTTCATGGCCGATTGACACCGAGCCGATCGAGGCGATCTGGGAAAAGAGCAGCGCGCCGATGAGATAGCTACCCCAACCGTCGCCCGCGTGCGCGGCGATCATGTCGAAACCGGTGAGGGACTGTACCAGCGCGGCCAGACCGAACAGGTCGCCGCCGTTGTGCCCGTGCGCCAGCATCCAGATGAAGGCCCAGAAAGCGACCAGACTGACAGGAAAATAGGTCCAAAGCATCCAGACGAAAATGCGCGGATGGCCGTAGGTGCGGGTCTGCTCGTCATTACCGGACAGTCGTTCGGCCAGCGACAGCCCCAGCAGGATCGCCAGAATGCCGACCAGCACATTCGCAGGCCCAACGATGAGCGCATAGATCACGCCCAGAGACAGGGCGATGGGAACGAAAAAACGCAGATAAGCCCACGCCGAACGGGCGGGCGCCATGATGCCTTCCATGTGTCCTCCTCCTCAGATCCGCCTCCCAGGCGAATCCGTTCTTTTATTGAACCGATAACAGCTTGCGCCCCGGGGCGCAGCCAGGTCAAGCGACCGTCATCCCGCGTGACGGTCGGCCCGGATGCATGAGCCCCAATGCCCGCCGCCAAGCGTTCTCCCGGTGGCCGAAGGCTTCGGTGTCTTTGAAATCTGGATGGTGACCTCATACGATGGCCGTTTTTGTCTCCCCCTCATCCCTGTCAGGAAACGTTGCTATGGATCAGCAAGATCTCGTCGGCCCGATGGACATCGTCAAGGGCATTCCCAAAGTCATCGAGCGCGTCCCGGCCATCGTCCGGGCCATACGTGCCACGCGGAGCGAGTCGGAAAACGACTCCATGCCGCTCTTTTTCGAGCGCACCGTCGCGCGCCACGGCAGCAACATCGCGATCTATTACGAGGATCGCGTGATCACCTATGACGAATTCAACCGCCAGGCGAACAAGATTGCGCACTACCTGCAAAGCCAGGGCATCGGCAAGGGCGACACCGTCGGTCTCTACATGCACAACCGGCCGGAGTTCCTCATCTGCCTGGTGGGGATCGCCAAGAGTGGCGCGTGCACGGCGCTGATCAACACCGCCCAGATCGGGCCGGTGCTGGTGCACAGCCTCAATCTGGTCAATGCCACGATGTGCATCGTGGGCGAGGAGCTGACCGAGCCCTTCCGGGCGGTGCAGGATCAACTGACCATGGCCAAGGACCGCGCCTATTGCGTCGCCGACCGTGACGTGCTGGCCGATGCCGGCACTGTGCCCGCCGGCTTCATCAACCTGTTCGCGGCGGCCCGAGACATGCCGGACACCAATCTGGCGGTTACCCGAACCCTGACCCGCAGCGATCATTTCGTCTACATCTACACCTCGGGCACGACTGGCCTGCCGAAAGCGGCCATCACCGATCACAACCGGTTCACCAAGGCGTTCAACATCATCAACGTCGTCAAGAACCTGAACAGCAGGGACATCTACTACCTGCCGCTGCCGCTGTTCCACGCCACCGGCCTGATCCCGTGCTGGGGTTCGGTCATCAGTGCCGGCGCCTCGGTCGTGATCCGGCGCAAATTCAGCGCCAGCGAGTTCTGGAACGATATCGACAAATATCAGGCGACCATCTTCGGCTACGTCGGCGAGCTGTGCCGTTACCTGCTGAATCAACCGCCGCGGCCCACTGACGGCCGCCATACGCTGAAAAAGATGTTCGGCAACGGCCTGCGGCCGGGCATCTGGAAGGAATTCAAGCAGCGCTTCAAGGTCCCGCACATCCTCGAGTTCTACGGGGCCAGCGAAGGCAACACGGGCTTCATGAACATCTTCAACATCGACAACACGGTGGGCATCGGCAAGGCCGTCCTGGTCAAATACGACCAGGAAAAGGATTGCCCGGTCCGCGACGCCAACGGCTTTTTGATCAAGGTCGCCAAGGGCGAGCCGGGCCTGCTGATCGGTGAAATCACGCCGAGCACGCCCTTTGTTGGCTACACCCAGAAAGACAAGACCGAAAAGGCGATCCTGCGCGATGTCTTCAAGAAGGGCGATGCCTGGTTCAACACCGGCGACATGCTGCGGGGCATCGGCTATGCGCACTACCAGTTCGTGGATCGCCTGGGCGACACCTTTCGCTGGAAAGGGGAAAACGTGGCCACCACTGAAGTGGAGAACCTGCTCGGCAGTCACCCGAGCGTGGCCGGCTGCGCCGTCTACGGGGTGGAGATCCCCAACACCAACGGCAAGGCGGGAATGGCCGTCATCACGCCGCAAGCCGAGGATTCGTTCGATCTCGACGACCTGCTGCGGCACATGAAACAGAATCTGCCGCCCTACGCCGTTCCGGTGTTCGTGCGCGTCAAGACGGAAATCGAGGTCACCGGCACGTTCAAATACAAAAAGGCCGACCTCAAGAAGGAAGGCTTCGATCCGCTCGCGGGCAACGATCCGCTCTATGTGGCCCTGCCGGGCGAGAACGGCTATGTTCCGCTTACGCCGGAGATCCACGCCAACATCAGCCAGGGCGCGTATCGGTTCTGAGATGCCCTGGAAAGCGGGCACTCCTGTGCGTTCCTGACGCACAGGGCCCGACACTGACGCTCAAAAAAACGCCGGCATCAAGCCGGCGTTTTTCGTGGTGGCGACCGAGGCATTGCGCTCCACCGAGTGCGACTGCCTTGCAGACTCAGGCTTCCTGCGCCTTCAGGTCCAGCACATAGTCGCGATAGCGCTGACGCAGATCCGCCTTGAGGATCTTGGCCATGGCGTTCTTGGGCAGCTCGTCCAGAAACACCACATGGCGCGGGCACTTGTAGTCGGCCAGATGCTGACGACAGAAGGCGTTGATCGCCTCGGGGGTCAAGTTGCCCTCGCCGCCCTTGAAGCCCGGCTTGGGCACCACCACGGCCAGCACGTCCTCGCCGAGATCGGGATGCGGCACCGCGATGACAGCAGCCTCGAGGACCTCCGGCATCTCCAGCAGCACACGCTCCACCTCGATGGCGAAGATGTTGTAACCGCCGCGCAGCACCATGTCCTTCTTGCGGTCGGTGAGGTACACATACCCGTCGGGCGCGATGTAGCCCACATCGCCGGTGTGCAGCAGCTCGCCGCGCCAGAGTTCCTTGGTATTTTTCTCGCCCTTGTAGTAGCTGCGCCGCTCGATGCCGGACCTGAAGCAGATCTCGCCCACCTCGCCCTGCGGCAGGGCGTTGCCGTCATCATCGACGATGACCACCTCGCAGCCCACCGGCTTGCCGACCGAACCCGGGTGATCGAGGATGTCGCGCGGATTGGGTCCCAGCATGCAGGCCGCGCCGGCGCCGCCTTCGGTCAGCCCGTAGCCGTTGAGCATCATCACCTTGGGCCAGATCTCGAGCATCTTGCGCACCGTATCCGGTTGGATCGGCGCCGCGCCGAAGAACACGAACTTGAGCGAGCTGTAGTCGTAGCCCTTCACCTTGGGGTGCTTCATGGCCAGATTCAACATGGTCGGCACGCCCATGATGGAGGTGGCACGGTGCCGCTCGATCGAGGCCAGCAGCTGCTCCGGATCGAAGCGCGGCAGGACGATCTGCGTGATGCCGGCGCGGATGCTCATCAGCATCAGGCCATGGCAGCCGGTGAACCCGAACAGCGGCACGGCGTGCAGCAGGCTTTCGCCGAACAGCGCCGAGAGCAGCTGTGCCAGATTCTGCTGGCCGGGCTGATCGGCCAGATTGCCCTCGGGCACCAGCACGCCCTTGGGCATGCCCGTGGTACCGGAGGTATAGAGCAGATCGGCCGGATCACGGTCGGTCGGCGGGGGGTCGAGCGGCGGGAAATCGGTGGATCCCTCACGCAGCACATCGCCCAGCGGCGTGAAGCCGTCGATGGCCTCGCGGCCGGTCACGAAGAAATACTTGAGATTGAACTGGCCCGGACGGCCTTCGATGTCGACCGGCTTGCCCTGCGTAAGCGGGATCAGTGTGTCCAGATGCGCCGGGCCGCTGATCAGCGCCACCGCGTCGCTGTGCTCCAGCACATAGTATTTCTCAGGCGGCGCCCAGCGCGTGTTGATGGGCACCGGCACTGCACCCAGCTTGTGGATGCCGAAATAGCTGGCGTTGAACGACACGGCCTGATCGTTGGCCAGCACCATCGCCACCTTGTCCCCGCGACGCACTCCGGCGGCATGCAGCCGGCTGGCGATGCGGCTGCTCGCGGCATCGAGTTCGCGGAAGGTGACCTCGCCATCCTGGGCGATGACCGCCTTCTTGTCGGGTTTTTTCTGGACGGATTGATGCAACAGATCAATGACAGCCATGTCGTCTCTCCTCGTTGTATGGCCGGATGATGCCTGCACGGGTCGTCGTTACCGCCCGTGTCTGCCCCGAATCTACCATACTCTTCGTTCAATTCGTCTCAGACGCACGCCTTCCCGGCCGCGGCGGCCAGGCATGCCGATCGATTACATAATCAAATTTGAAACATAGAAACAATGAATTTTATCGATCGCTAAAAACGCGCTAGATTCAAGCCAGACCCCGCACCACCCAGGAGCCGTCCATGTCCAACGAAGCCAAATGCCCCTTCCACGGCAGCCGCACCACCGCAGCCGCGCAGTCGAACAGCAACTGGTGGCCCAAGCGCCTGAACCTCGGGATCCTCAGCCAGCACGCCTCGTCCCGTAACCCGATGGGCGATGACTTCGACTACGCCGCGGAGTTTAAAAAGCTCGACTACGCCGCGCTGAAGGCCGACCTCCAAGCCCTGATGACCGATTCGCAGGACTGGTGGCCGGCCGACTGGGGCCACTACGGCGGCCTGTTCATCCGCATGGCCTGGCACAGCGCCGGCACCTACCGCATCGCCGACGGTCGCGGCGGCGCCGGACGCGGCAACCAGCGTTTCGCGCCGCTGAACAGCTGGCCGGACAACGGCAACCTCGACAAGGCGCGCCGGCTGCTGTGGCCGATCAAGCAGAAATACGGCAAGCGCATCTCCTGGGCCGACCTGATGATCCTCGCCGGCAACGTGGCACTGGAGTCGATGGGCTTCAAGACCTTCGGTTTCGGTGGCGGCCGTGTGGACATCTGGGAGCCCGAGGAAGAGGTCTACTGGGGCGCCGAAGCCGAGTGGCTCGCCACCTCCGACAAGCCGAACAGCCGCTACTCGGGCAATCGCGAGCTTGAAAACCCGCTGGCGGCAGTGCAGATGGGCCTGATCTACGTGAACCCGGAAGGCCCGGACGGCAAGCCCGATCCGGTCGCCTCCGGCCGTGATGTGCGCGAGACCTTCGCCCGCATGGCGATGAACGACGAGGAGACCGTCGCGCTGGTCGCCGGCGGCCACACCTTCGGCAAGGCGCACGGCGCGGGTGATCCGAAGCTGGTCGGGCCGGAACCCGAGGCGGCGCCGATCGAACAGATGGGCCTTGGCTGGAAAAACGCCTTTGGCACCGGCAAGGGCGCCGACACCACCACCAGCGGCATCGAGGGCGCCTGGAAGCCGAACCCGACGCGCTGGGACAACGGCTACTTCGACATGCTGTTCGGCTACGAGTGGGAGCTGACCAAGAGTCCCGCCGGCGCGCACCAGTGGACGCCGAAGCACTGCAGGCCCGAGCACCTGATCCCGGACGCACACGATCCGTCGAAAAAGCACCCGCCGATGATGACGACAGCCGATCTGTCGCTGCGCTTCGACCCAATCTACGAGCCGATCGCGCGCCGCTTCTGGCAGAACCCGGACCAGTTCGCCGACGCCTTCGCCCGCGCCTGGTTCAAACTGACGCACCGCGACATGGGCCCGCGCGCCCGTTACCTCGGCCCCGAGGTGCCGAGCGAGGTGCTGATCTGGCAGGACCCGGTGCCGGCCGGCCGGCGCGACTACGACGTGGCGGCGGTGAAGGCGCGGATCGCCGCCAGCGGCCTTGGCGTGAGCGAGCTGGTCGCCACCGCCTGGGACAGCGCGCGCACCTTCCGCGGCTCCGACAAGCGCGGCGGCGCCAACGGCGCGCGCATTCGCCTGGCGCCACAGAAGGCGTGGGAGGCCAACGAGCCGGCGCGCCTGGCCCGGGTGCTGGGCGTGCTCGAAGGCATCGCCGCCGAGACGGGTGCGAGCATCGCCGATGTGATCGTGCTCGGCGGCAACGTCGGCATCGAGCAGGCAGCCAAGGCGGCCGGGTTCGACCTCACGGTGCCGTTCGCGCCCGGTCGCGGTGATGCGACACAGGACGAGACCGACGTCGAGTCCTTCGCCGTGCTGGAGCCGGTTGCGGATGGCTTTCGCAACTACATGAAAGCCGGCGTCACCACTCCGGCCGAGGAGCTGCTGCTCGACCGAGCGCAACTGCTCACCCTCACGGCGCCGGAGATGACCGTACTGGTCGGCGGCCTTCGCGCGCTCGGCGCGGTGCACGGCGGAGCAAAGCACGGCCTGCTCACCACCCGCCCCGGCGTGCTGACCAACGACTTTTTCGTCAACCTGCTCGACATGGGCGTGGAGTGGAAGGCGGCCGGCGCGGGGCTGTACGAGGCGCACGACCGGGCCACCGGCGCCGTCAAGTGGACCGGCACCCGGGCGGACCTGGTGTTCGGCTCCAACGCCGAGCTGCGCGCGATCGCCGAGGTCTACGCCAGCGACGATGCGGCCGAGAAGTTCGTCCGCGACTTCGTTGCCGCCTGGGTCAAGGTGATGAACGCCGATCGGTTCGATCTCGGCTGAGCGAAACGCACCGGATCAGCCGCCGCGTTGAACGCAGCGGCTGATCCTTTACCGGACCCAGCTGCTGATTCGAGGAATTTGCTGTGCGGGACCGTCCGCTGCCCAAAGCGAACCAGACCGGGCACTTGCGCAAGAACATCGCTGTGTTCGACTTTGAAATCGATGCGGACGACATGGCGCAGCCGGCCGAACTGAACGATGGATACTCGGTCCTCGGGCGGCGACCCCATCTGTGAGAACGCCATTATTGGGCTGGCGCAGACGGATCGACGCGGTCTACCGATCAGGGATCGGACTCAACCGGTCAACCGACGCAAGTGGCGGAGAGAGAGGGATTCGAACCCTCGATACGTTGCCGTATACACGATTTCCAGTCGTGCGCCTTCGACCGCTCGGCCATCTCTCCGGAATCGACGTGTGCCCGGTCTCGGGCAGGCGCGAAGGTTACCCCAGCCTGCCCGCCCCTGCAATCACTGCGCAGCGTCGGCCGGCGGTACGAAAGGCGGCGGGACGTCGAGGCAGCTGCCGTCCGATCGCCGGCGCATGTCGCCCGCCGATTCCGTCGGGCCGCCCGGTGGAATGGTCCAGGCGCTCCGGCCGCTGGCGCCGGGCAGCTGAACCTCAGGGCCCGGCCGGGCTGCCAGATGGGGTTCCTTCTTGTCGCAGGACGGCTTGGAGGCACATGCGGCGAGCAATACGACCGGTGCGACGAGCAAGAGCCGGTGCAGCGGGGTCATCATAGGGAAATTCCTGCCTGTTCGAGCGCTTCGGTGACGACGGCGTAACATGATGGATCAAGCGGAGTCATGGGCAGGCGGATGCCGGGGCCGATCAGGCCCATGCGCATCAGCGCCCACTTGGTCGGAATGGGGTTGCTCTCGACGAACAGATCGCGATGCAGCCGCGCGAGCCCGGCATTGATCGCGCGCGCCGTCTCGGCATCCCCGTCCAGCGCGGCGCGACACATGGCATGCATGGCCCGGGGGGCGACATTGGCCGTGACGGAGATATCGCCCTTGGCGCCCATCAGAATCGCCTCGCAGGCAGTGGCATCGTCGCCGGAATATACGGCAAAATCGGACGGGCAGGACTGCAGCACGGTCCGCATGCGGTCGAGATCGCCGGTCGCTTCCTTGAGGCCCACGATGTGCGGCACCGATGCGAGGCGAACGACCGTATCCGGCTTGAGATCCACGCCCGTCCGACCGGGCACGTTATAGAGAATCTGGGGAATGGCGACCGCTTCGGCAATGGCCCTGTGATGACGATACAGTCCTTCCTGCGTCGGCTTGACGTAATAGGGACTGACCAGCAGGCAGGCATCGACGCCGGCTTCCTTGGCCGCCCGGGTGAGTTCGATGGCCTCCGAGGTGGCGTTGGCCCCAGTCCCGGCGATGACCGGAATGCGCCCGCGCACCTGAACCACCGCCGTGCGCAAGAGCTCGCAATGCTCGGCGAAGCTGAGCGTGGACGCCTCGCCGGTCGTCCCCGCCACCACCAGTGCATCGGTGCCCTCTTCGACATGGAATTCGATCAGCCGGGCGAATGCCTCCCAATCGATCGCCCCGTCGGGGTGCATGGGCGTGGCCAAGGCCACCAGACTGCCCGTGATCATGAACGGCTCCATGGCGAAAGTTTGTGATGTTACCCCCCACCGCGCATGGCAACAAGCGCACAGGCCCAAGGAGACGCGCCACCCCAGCGCTCATGCCCCGCTCGAAAAACAGCCTCGCCACTGCACTTCGGAGTAGACACCATGCCCTTCCCCGAACCGGGTGATCTGATCCCTCCCTTCAATGCCATGGCCACCCAGGGCCTTGCCTTCTCGGACAAGGACCTGCAAGGCCGGATCACCGTGCTGTATTTCTATCCCAAGGACGACACCCCCGGCTGTACCACTGAAGGCCAGGATTTTCGCGACCATCTGGCCGCGTTTCAGGAACAGGGGGCGCAGATCGTCGGCATCAGCCGCGACTCCCTCGCCTCGCACGAAAAATTTCGTACCAAATACAACCTCCCCTTCCCCCTGATCGCCGACGGCGACGAGACGCTCTGCAATCTGTTCGGGGTGATCAAGGAAAAGAACATGTACGGCCGCAAGGTCATGGGCATCGAACGCAGCACCTTCCTCATCGACGCGACGGGCCGCGTGGCGCGGGTCTGGCGCAAGGTGAAGGTGGAAGGGCATGTGCCGGAGGTACTGGAAGCGGTCAAGGCGCTGCGTCAGGGAGGTGACGCATGACGCCGCCGGTCAGCACTGCCCGCCGCCGGCGCATCCGCGGCGAGGAATTGGCCGAATCCATCCTGCCGGAGATCGCCCGCACGCGCCTGTACGTGCTCGACACCAACGTGCTGATGCACGATCCGACGTCCCTGTTCCGCTTCGAGGAGCACGCGGTCTTCATTCCCATGGTGGTGCTGGAGGAACTCGACGCCGCCAAGAAAGGGACATCCGAGGTCGCCCGCAACGTGCGACAGGTCAGCCGTTTCCTGGACGAGCTGATGCAGGACGCCGACCGTCAGGCCGTCGTCGAGGGCCTGCCGCTGGTGCGTGCCGCCACACCCGATGCGCCGGTTCAGGATCGCGGCGGACGGCTGTTCTTCCAGACCGAACCGCTGCCGACCGCCGCCATGCCCGTGAGCCTGCCGGGACTCAAGCCCGACAACACCCTGCTCGCCACCGTGATGGCCCTGCAGTCGCGCCATCCCGACCGCGAGGTGGTGCTGGTGTCGAAGGACATCAATCTGCGCATCAAGGCCAGCATCATGGGCCTGTGCGCGGAGGACTACTTCAACGACCAGGTGCTGGACGACGCCGACCTGCTCTACCGCGGCTGGGAGGAGCTGCCCGAGGATTTCTGGAACACCCACAGCAAGGACATGGCCTCGTGGAACGAGAAGGGCCGCACCTTCTACCGGGTGATCGGTCCCAAGGTCGCCGGCTGGACGCCCAACCTCTGCCTCTACACGCCCGATGGCCAGTTCGAGGGCATCGTGCGGGAAGTCACACAGGGCGCCGCGCGCATCGAGATCCTGCGCAACTACCGCGAGAATGCCGTCTGGGGCGTGCGGGCGCGCAACCGGGAGCAGAGCTTCGCCCTGAACCTCCTGATGGACCCGGACGTGGACTTCGTCACGCTTTTGGGCGGCGCGGGCACCGGCAAGACGCTGCTGGCGCTGGCCGCCGGTCTGACCCAGTGCCTGGAGATGAACCGCTACCGGGAAATCCTGATGACGCGGGTCACCATCCCCGTCGGCGAGGACATCGGCTTTCTGCCCGGCACGGAAGAGGAAAAGATGACGCCCTGGATGGGCGCGCTGATGGACAATCTGGAGGTGCTGACCCACAGCGAGGAAGGCGGCGACTGGGGACGGGCGGCGACGCAGGATCTTCTCGCCCATCGCATCAAGATCCGCTCGCTCAATTTCATGCGCGGCCGGACCTTCCTCAACCGCTATCTCATCATCGACGAGGCCCAGAACCTCACCGCCAAGCAGATGAAAACGCTGATCACGCGCGCCGGACCCGGCACCAAGATCGTCTGTCTGGGCAACATCGCCCAGATCGACACGCCCTATCTCACCGAAACCAGCTCGGGGCTCACCCATGTGGTCGACCGCTTCCGCAACTGGGCGCACGGCGGACACATCACGCTGGTGCGCGGCGAGCGTTCGCGGCTGGCCGATCACGCCGCCGACATTCTCTGAAACCCGCACGCCTCATCCACACCCAGCGGTCGCTGCCCAGCGGCCGCCGCCCTCTTGGCGATCGGCAACGCCGCGCTGGGTCCCGCCGACCCAAGGGACTGGCGAGGCAGCCAGCGCAGCGGACATCCCCCCGGCACCCGACGATGCGGCCCGCGCTTCCGGCCACAAAGCAGCGGCTTCCTGCCGCGCGAAATCCTGTATCTGCTGGGCGCGGTGGCCAAGGAAGGCATTTGCGGCATGGAGGTGGTAGAAGTCTCCCCGCCCTACGATCAATCCGAGATCACCGCGCTGCTCGCCACGCGCGCCATCGTCGATGTGCTGGGCACGCTGGTCGCCTATGGCAAACTCGGCTCGCACCGGTCCATCATCCGCGGCTGGGGCGCCTGAGGAGTTCGCCATGAGCACGTCTTTCCCCCTGCTGCTGGCCACGGGCTTCGGCCTGGGGCTGCTGCACGCGCTGGATCCCGACCATATGCTGGCGGTGGCCAATCTCGGGCGCGATCGGCCGGGCGCGAGCCGATGGGTGCGGCTGGGCTTCTGCGCGCGCTGGGCGCTCGGCCACGGCGCAGCGGTGCTCGTCATCGGCGCGCTGGTGCTCCTGGGCGGCATGGCCATCCCCGCATCGCTGTCCGGCTGGGCCGAGTACGCCGTCGGCTGGGTGCTGATCGCGCTCGGCGCGGGCGCCCTGTGGTCGGCCCTGGCCGGCGAGGCACCGGTCCGCTGGCATCGGCACGACGGCCCGGGGCATCTGCATGTGGCCGGCCTGCCGGCGCACCACGGGCGCAGCGCGGTGGCGGTGGGCCTGTTGCACGGCGCAGCGGGCTCGGCGTCCCTGCTCGCCCTAGTGCCACTGGCCGGCGCAACGAGCCCGTGGTCGGGGCTCGGCTATCTGCTGACTTTCGGCGCGGGCGTGCTCGTGGCCATGCTCGTGTTCGGCGGGCTCCTGGGAAGCGGCCTGGGCGCGCTCCAGATCCGCCGGCCACGGCTCGCGCTGGCCGTGCGCGTCATGCTGGCGCTGGCGGCCATGACCCTGGGCGTCGTCTGGGTGCGAGGCGGCGCGTGACACCGGCGCTGCCGGTCGAGCAGCCAGCATCTGAACCGACGGCAGCGGACCGAACGGATGCCGACGGCTGGCTGGGCGAGCTGTCGCTCGGCTTCGAGCGGCGCGGCGCGGCGAGCGTGCTGGCCATGCGCCGGCACCGTGGCCCCTTGACCGTTCAGCGGCCGTTCTACCCCGAAGGTCCCGCGGTCTGTCAGGTCACCCTGCTGCATCCGCCCGGCGGCGTCGTGGGCGGCGATCGCCTGCACCTCACCGCCACCCTCGATCCCGGCGCGCAGGCGCTGATCACGACCCCTGCCGCCGCCAAGATTTATCGCAGCGCCGGGCCCATCGCCGCGCAGCGACAGGATTTTCAGATCGCCACCGGCGCCGCGCTGGAATGGCTGCCGCAGGAGACGATCCTGTACTCGGGCGCACGCGTGCGCTCGTGCACACGCGTCGAGCTCGCGCCCGGCGCGAGATTTCTCGGCTGGGAAATCACCTGCCTCGGCCGTCCTCATTGCGCCGAGCGCTTCGAGGCCGGCGTGGGCACGATCGCGCTGGAGCTGTGGGAAGCAGGCGAGCCGCTGTTCATCGAGCGCGGCCGCTATGCCGGCGGCGGTGATCTGTTGACCGCGCCGTGGGGAATGGCGGGTCATCCCGTCGCCGGCACCTGGCTGGCGCTCGATCCGCCGGCCGCTCTGACCAACGAGATCCGCGCAGCGCTGGCGCAGACAGCGGACCCGACCCATTGGGGCCTGAGCCGCCTGCCGCGCGTGCTCGTGCTGCGCTACCGGGGTCCGAGCGCGGCCGAGGCGCGCGCCCTGTTCATCCACGCCTGGACGCTGGCGCGGCCGGTGGTACTCGGCCGGGAAGCCCGGCCGCCGCGCATCTGGGCGACCTGAGCTGCGGACTTGCCAGCCGGCATGGCTTCGGTGAGCATCGCGGAGTCCGCTTTTTGGCTTGACCGACCGGAGATGTCATGGAACTCACCCCGCGCGAAAAAGACAAGCTGCTGCTCTTCACCGCCGCGCTCGTGGCCGAGCGCCGGCTGGCGCGCGGCGTCAAGCTGAACTACCCTGAGGCGGTCGCCTACATCAGCGCGGCGATCCTGGAAGGTGCGCGCGACGGACGCACGGTGGCCGAGCTGATGGACGCGGGACGCCGGCTGCTGACCCGCGATCAGGTAATGGAGGGCATCCCCGAGATGCTGCCCGAGGTGCAGGTGGAAGCCACCTTCCCGGACGGCACCAAGCTGGTGACGGTTCACGATCCGATCGTGTAAGGACCTGGGCCTTGGGCAGGATGCCCGGCTGAATCCGCATCGCTCACGCGGCGGGGCCGCAACAAGGCTGGCGGGCTATCGATCCCGTTCTTTCACCCCGCCGCCCGCGTCGAGCACGTCGACCGCGGCAACTGGGCCGAGGGGATCGATCATGACCGGGACACCTACCGCCGAGGGAGTGGCGATGGGCCATGAAATCAGCATCGCCGGCAGCGGCGTGTATCTCATCTGCCGCGTGACGGAACCGATCACCCTGGAGGTGGCGCGGGCTTTCACAGCCGCACTGGACGCGGCCAGCCATGCGCGCGGCATCAAGCGCTTTCTGGTCGACGTGCGCGCAGCGCCCAATGTCGCCAGCGTCCTGCAAAACTACCGCTTCGCGAATGTCGACATGTCCGAGATGGCGCTGCAGCGCGATGTGCGCTCGGCGATCCTGGTCGCCGCCGATGACCACAGCCACGATTTCGTCGAAACGGTGAGCCAGAATGCGGGCTATGGCGTGCGGCTGTTCCGCGACGAGGCGGCGGCCATCGCGTGGCTCGAAGAGGATCTGCGCTGAGGCGACGGACCCGCGTCCGCCAGCGATTCGGGCGGCGCGGATCCCGGACGGAGGACTTTGGGACGCCCTCAATCCTCGCTGCGCGCCGAACGCTTGCGCTCGTGTTCCTTTAAGAAGCGCTTGCGCACGCGGATGGCCTTGGGCGTCACCTCGACCAGCTCGTCGTCGTCGATGAATTCCAGCGCCTGTTCTAGGGTGAGCCGGATCGGCGGGGTGAGGATGATGTTCTCATCCGAGCCCGCGGCGCGGATGTTGGTGAGCTGCTTGGCCTTGAGCGGGTTGACGACCAGATCGTTGTCGCGCGAATGGATGCCGATGATCATCCCTTCGTAGACTTCCTCGCCGTGGCCGATGAGCAGCCGCCCGCGCTCCTGCAGGTTGAACAGCGCGTAGGCGAGCGCCTTGCCGGGGCCGTTGGCGATCAGCACGCCGTTGTTGCGCGCGGCCAGCGCGCCCTTGCGGATGGGCCCGTAGTGATCGAAGACGTGGTAGATGAGCCCCGTGCCGCTGGTGGCGGTCATGAACTCGGTCTGAAAGCCGATCAGGCCGCGCGCCGGGATGATGTAGTCAAGCCGCACGCGACCCTTGCCGTCCGGCACCATGTCGCGCAGCTCGCCGCCGCGCTCGCCCAGCTTTTCCATCACCCGCCCCTGGCTCGTCTCCTCGACGTCGACGGTCAAGGCCTCGAAGGGCTCGCACTTCTGCCCGTCGATTTCCTTGAGGATGACCTCGGGGCGCGAGACGCCGAGCTCATAGCCTTCGCGGCGCATGTTCTCGATCAGGATCGACAGGTGCAGCTCGCCGCGGCCGGAGACCTTGAACTTGTCCGGATCGTCGGTTTCCTCCACCCGCAGCGCGACGTTGTGCTTGAGCTCCCGCTGGAGCCGTTCGCGCAGCTGGCGCGAGGTGACGTACTTGCCCTCGCGGCCCGCGAAGGGTGAGGTGTTCACCACGAAATTCATGCTCACCGTGGGCTCATCGACGGTCAGCGGGGGCAGCGCCTCCACCTGCGCAGGGTCGCACAGGGTGTCGGAGATGTTGAGCTGTTCCATGCCGGTGAAGGCGATGATGTCGCCCGCCGTGGCCTCGGGGAACTCGACGCGCTCCAAGCCCAGAAACCCCAGGATCTGCAGCACCCGTCCCGGCCGGCGCTGGCCCTGGGCATCGATCACGGTGACGGGGGTGTTGGTCTTGATGCGGCCGCGCTTGATGCGACCGATGCCGATCAGGCCCACATAGCTGTTGTAGTCCAGGCTGCTGATCTGCATCTGGAACGGCCCGTCCGGATCGACATCGGGCGGCGAGACGCGATCGACGATCATCTGGAACAAGGGCTCCATGGTGCCCTCGGTCACGTCGGGCTCGAGACCCGCGAAGCCCTTGAGGGCCGAGGCGTAGATGACCGGAAAGTCGAGCTGCTCCTCGGTCGCGCCCAGCCGGTCGAACAAGTCGAAGGTCTGGTCCAGCACCCAGTCCGGGCGCGCGCCGGGCCGGTCGATCTTGTTGATCACCACGATGGGCTTGAGGCCGAGGGCAAACGCCTTCTGGGTCACGAAGCGGGTCTGCGGCATCGGCCCGTCGACCGCATCGACCAGCAACAGCACGGAATCCACCATCGACAGCACGCGCTCCACCTCGCCGCCGAAGTCGGCATGGCCCGGGGTGTCGACGATGTTGATGCGATAGTCACCCCAACGGATGGCCGTGTTCTTGGCCAGGATGGTGATGCCGCGTTCCTTTTCCAGGTCGTTGGAGTCCATCAGCCGCTCACCGCCGCCGACGCGTTCCTGAAGGGTACCGGACTGGCGCAGCAACTGGTCGACGAGGGTGGTCTTGCCATGGTCGACGTGGGCGATGATGGCGATATTGCGAAGTTTTTCGATCACGGAGGGCTCAGGGGCGGGCAGGGCCGCAAGACGGATGGGGGCGACAGTATACGGGAAAGGCCCGGCGCCGGCAGCGGCCGCACATGTCGGACAGGTTGCAGTCGCGGCTTTACATCGCGCTGGACAGCGTCACGCTCGGCTCCGAGAATGGCGGCTCGTTCTTGCGGTCGTGTCGCCATGCCTGATGTTCGCATTCTGATCCTGCGCGGCCTCGCGCTGTTCCCCCTGCCCCTGCTGCACGCGACGGGCGCCGCGCTGGGCAGCGTGCTGGCGCTGTTTCCCTCGCGCCTGCGCACCATGATCGACATCAATCTCGGCCTGTGTTTTCCAGACCAAACGCCGGCCTGGCGCCGGCACTTGCGGCGGCGGTCCATGGCGCATCTCGGGCGGCTGCTGTTCGAGGCCGGCAAGGTGTGGTGCGCCGATCGCGCCGCCCTCTCCGCGCTGGTGCGGGAGACCCGCGGTGAACAGCACATCGTTGAGGCGCTGGCGCGCGGCGGCGCCATCGTCGCCACCCCGCATCTGGGTTGCTGGGAGATCGTCAGCCTGTATCTCGCGACGCGCTATCCGTTGACCGCCCTGTATCGTCCCCAGGAAGGCGCTCTCGATACCTGGATCCGCGAGCGCCGCCAGCATCTGGGGGCACGGCTGGAGCCGGCCGACCAGGGCGGGGTGCGCGCGCTCATGGCCGCGCTGCGGCGGGGGGAACTGGCCGGGCTGTTGCCGGATCAGGACCCCAAGGTAGGCGGGGTCTTCGTGCACCACTTCGGCCAAATGACGCACACGCCCGTGCTCCTGGCGCGGCTCGCGCACAAGGCCCGGGTGCCCGTGATCCTGTGTTTCGCCGAGCGTCTGCCGCGAGGCCGCGGCTTTCGCATCCATTTCGAGCCGGTGCCGGCGGCTGTGGCCGACGCCGATCCGCAGATCGGAACCCAGGCGCTGAGCGACGCGGTCGAGGCCCTCATCCGGCGCTGCCCGGAACAATACTTCTGGAATTACCGCCGCTTCCGCCGCCGCCCCGCCGGCGAAGCGCCGATCTATCCCCGCCGCACCCGTCCTGTTCGCTCGTCCTGAGCAGCGCTGCCCGTCGCGGGACACACAGGATGCGCTTCACCCGCGACGGACGACGACGCCACGGCCGATAGCAAGGTGAATCCGATCGGCCGACGCGCAGAGCATCCGGGCGACCGGAGATCGTCCGACCTTGCCGATGCCCATCAGGGGGTGGCACCGTCACGCCCGACCACGGCAAGACCCCGATGGGCTTTGCCGGTCGGCCGCCGAATCAGCCGGCCACCGCCCCGTAGACGCCCAGCGTCAGCGCGGTGCAGCCCAGAACGGCGACGAGTCCGTGCCCGATGATCATGACTCTGGGCGCGCCGTCCCCGATGAACCGGCTGTAGACCGTCAGGCTGCAGCCACCCAGCGCAGCCAGCACATAAAGCCAGAACGCGACCCACAGAGAAGTCGCCTGCAGTCCGCTGGCGGCGAAATAGAGCACCAGCAGCCCGACGATGCCGCCGGCCCCGTGACCCATCGCCAGCGTCAGGGGTGCGTCGCCCTCACTGAAATGCCGATAGGCCAGAATCAGCCCACCGAGGAAAACGACGACGAAGATGATGAACGCCAGATACAACATGGATTCCCTTCCTTGTCATGGATGTCGTTGTTCAAACGCAATGATGCGCTCCACACACAGGGAGCGGGAGCGCCGCAAAGGCCGGACTTGATCTGGATCAAATCTGTGCGCAGGTGCGGTCACTTCCCATACGGCGATGCCCGGCGATCGGCTGCGGGCAGGAACCGCCGCACCAGCGACACCAGTGCAGGCAAATCATCCACCACCGCATCGGGGCGATGGGGATGGCGGATGGTGCCCGGGAAGATCTTGTCGATCCAGGCCGCATCCCAGTGGGCCCCGTTGTAGAACACGGAGGTCACGCGCGCCTCCTTCGCCGCCACGACATCGGTGGTACTGTCTCCCACGTACCAGCAGGCCGCCGAAGGGGCTGCGTCCAGGTTCTCCAATGCCTTGAGAATCACATCCGGCGCCGGCTTGCGGCGGGGCACGTCGTCGCCGCAGACCATGGTGGCGAACAGATCCGCCCAGCCCGTGCCGTCGACCACGGCGATTTCGTGACTCATGAACTCACGGCTGCGGTTGGAGATAACCCCCAGCGTGATGCCCAGCGCGCGCAAGGCCTCGAGGTTCTCGCGCATCGCGGGCTCCATGGGGTGCACTTCGCCGTAATGATTGCGGTAGCAGACGTCGAACGCCCGATGAGCGATGCGCTTGGCTTCGTCGTTGGGTCCGAAGAGCAGCTCGAAGATGTCGGTACGGGAGATCTTGCGGGCCGCCTTGATCTTGGGATGCAGACGCCGGTAGCGGCGGATGTAGCTCACCAGCTTGGCATCTTCCACGGTCTTGGACTGGCTGGGCTTGAGCACCCGTTCCAGCAGACCGAGTTCCTCGAGGTGCGGCAGCACATCGTCGACGGCGTGATACATCGCGTCCAGCGTGTCGACCAGCGTGGCATGCCAGTCGAACAGCATGATGCGGGGGCGTGCGTGCGGCAGGTGCAGGATGCTCATGGCAGCGATGGCCTGTACGGGAAGAGTCGACGGACGACATGATGCGGGCGCGCAGGTCCCAGCGAAAGAGAGCGCGCCGATCAGCGGCGCAAAGCGTCCGGAAGATGTGGTCCATCGGCGAGAAGAAGGGAGCCCGGTGGAGGACCGGACTCCCGGTTGGCAAGGGCCGATCGCGTCAGGCGGATGCTGCCGCCGCAGGCTTTGCCGCCTCGCGGGCCGCATCCATCAGTTCCGGGATGCCACTGCGCAGATTGGCCTGACGCGCCAGTTCCCGTTCACGGTCGTTGGCCCAGCGCTGGTCCCATTCGATCAGCTTGGGCGTCATGATACGGTGCCACAGCGGCGGAACCAGCGCGATCAGGAAAGCCGTGATATAGCCAGTCGCGTACATGGGCGCATCCAGGTACGGCTTGAGATTCCAGAACTCGACGCTGGCATCGGCATGATGGTGGGAATGCCGGCCGATCCCGACCGTGTACCAGTAGGTCGCGCGGTTGTTGGTGTTCCAGGAATGCCGGGGTTGGACGGGATCGGCGGGATCGCGGACCAAACCGTAGTGCTCGGTGTAGTTGGCCAGCTCGAGGATGACATGCACCGCCAGTGCATTGATCAGGAACAGCGCGACTCCGAGGATCCCCGCGGCCCAGAACGCGAACAGCACGATGGCCGCTTCCATGGCGTAGCTGCGCACCAGGCGGTTGCGCCAGCCATAGGGCGCCGCCCCGATCTTGCGGCAGCGCTCGGCTTCCAGATGCCAGCAGTTGCGATATTGCCCGATGATGGATCGCCAGACGAAATGGTAGAAGCTTTCGCCGCGCACCGCGGTGGC
This sequence comes from Candidatus Macondimonas sp., assembly GCA_035325645.1. Taxonomy (GTDB): domain Bacteria; phylum Pseudomonadota; class Gammaproteobacteria; order UBA5335; family UBA5335; genus Macondimonas. Next base: position 67,258 of record DAOKZK010000001.1, read on the forward strand.
CGGATCGGCATCGGTGGCGACCGTCGAGTGATGGCCATAAGGATGCTCGATGGAGAAATACGTCATCATGCTGAAGGCTTCTCCCAGCCGCCCCATGAAGAACGAGAAGGGCTGCTCGGTGCGATGGGTCAGCTCGTGGCCGATGACGATGGCGCCGTTGACTGTCGCGACGATCAGGGCAGCGGTCGCCCCCAGGTAATCCAACAGGTCGTTGTCGGCATGTGCCGCGATCATATCGAAGCCGGTCAGATGCTGCACCAGGGCGGCAATACCGAGGAAATCGCCCGGTATCGTGGCTTGGCGCACCACCCAACAGAACAGCACGAATGCCACGACGATGATCGGCACCACCGAATACATCATCGCGTAGAAGATCTGCGGGTGGGCGTAGTGATATTCCCGCTCGTCATCCCCGAGCATCAGATCGCCCAGGAAAAACACCGCCAGAAACAGCAAAGTGACCTGCCACATGGCGGAGCCGCCCAGAATGAGCGCGACGCACGCCAAAAGACCCAATGCCGGAAGAATGTAAAAGCGGGCGTATGCCCAGAAATGTCCCTCTTTGATCGCAGTCGTCACGGTATTCATCCTCCTGAACGAATCACGGCCCGACGCGGCTGCGCAAGGCCAACCCTCAAGACCCTCTTCATGCTTGTTGTGATGTCGTGACGGCAGGATGAATCGCTCGAGGCATACCGCCTGCCTGGTAATGCCTCGATGGTGAAATGCGTTTGGTCAAGCCTAGGACGGTTTCGTGCACACAGGCATTGACGTGGGTCAAGCGGACAACCCGGCCGGAGGGATCGCCGGCCGGATTGCATGGATCTGCTCGTGTCTCAGAGCGCCGGATAGTCGGTGTAGCCATGAGCGTCCCCGCCGTAGAAGGTGGCGGGATCGGGGGTATTGAGGGGTGCATCCTGTGCCAGCCGTGCCACCAGATCGGGATTGGCGATGTACAGCCGGCCGAAGGAGATGAGGTCGGCGCGATCCTCGGCCCGCGCTTGCAGGGCGCGCGCCCGGTCATAACAGCCGTTGGCGATGTACGGGCCGCCGAAGCGCCGGCGCAGGGCCTGGAAGTCGAAGTCCGGCGGGACTTCTTCATTCGGCGCCCACTCCACCGCGTGCAGATAGGCCAGGGCGTATCCGGACAGGCGCTCGGCGACGGCATTGAACAAAGCCTGCGGATCGCTGTCGCTCATGTCGTTGACGGTGCTGGCGGGCGAGATGCGCACCCCGACGCGCTGCGCGGGAACGGCCTCGATGACGGCCTCAATCACCTCGGTCAGAAACCGCAAACGGTTCTCGATGGGCCCGCCGTAGGCGTCGGTGCGCCGATTGGTGCCGTCGCGCAGGAACTGATCGATCAGATAGCCGTTGGCGGCGTGGATTTCCACGCCGTCGAAGCCGGCCTGCAGCGCCCGGGCCGCCGCATCCCGGTATTGCGCGACGATGAGCGGGATTTCCTCGATGTCGAGTGCCCGCGGCGTGACGAAGGGCTTGGGACCGGTCCAGGTAAACGCATTGCCTTTGGGGCAGACGGCGGACGGCGCGACCGGCAGCGCGCCATCCGGCTGGTATTCCGGCAGCGAGATCCGGCCGACGTGCCAGATCTGCGCAAAGATGCGCCCACCGGCCTCGTGCACCGCCCGGGTGATGGGCTGCCAGGCACGCACGTGCGCCTCGGTATACAGTCCCGGGACGTTGGGATAACCCACGCCCTCCGGGCTGATGACCGTGGCCTCGCTGATGATGAGCCCTGCGCTGGCACGCTGGGCGTAATAGCGCGCGGCCAACTCGCCGGGCGCGTTATCCGGCTGGGCGCGGCTGCGGGTCAGCGGCGCCATCACGATGCGGTTGGGGAGGGTCAGGTCCCCGATTTTGACCGGGGCGAACAGATCTTCGGCAGCCATGAAAGGGCTCCTTTTCGGGTTGAGGACGGGGCGACCTCGAGCGCATCGGCGTCGTTCTGCAGCACGACCTCATGCACGAACTGCAGCTTGGCGCGCACGGCCGGGGTCAGGACGAAGGGATACGCGTCCTCGAGCCCCATGCTGCGATTGAGCGCGTTGGACAGGACGCTGAGGCTGAGCCACTGATCCATCAGCGCCTCGAAATCATCGCCCAGGGTGATGGTGAGCAGTTCGGGATCCGGGGACGCGTCGCCCGGGATGCGACGCAGGCGTACGCCGAAGTCCGCCGCCGTGTCCATGGTGTCGACCATGTGCAGGTAGTGCGCCCAGGTCTCCGCCCAGTCCTCCCACGGATGCATGGTCGCATAGGCGCTGACGAAGCGTTCGGGCCAGTCGGCCGGCGGGCCCTGCTCGTAGTGGCGGTTCAGCGCGGCGCCGTAGTCGGCCCGCTCGTCGCCGAAGGCTTCCCGAAACGCGGCCTCGCGGTCCGTGCCGGCGATGAGGCGGTCCCAGTAGTAATGCCCCAGCTCGTGACGGAAATGGCCGAGCAAGGTGCGGTAGTCCTCGCCCAGATGACGGCGAAGGCGGGTGCGCGCCACCGGATCGGCCTCGGCCAGGTTGAGGGTGATGAGGCCATTGTCATGGCCGGTGAGAACGGGCTCCTGCCCGGGCAACGGCTCGGTGAATTCGCTCTCCGGGTCCTTGTCGGCGAGAAAATCGAAGGCGAGGCCCCGTTCCGGATCCTCGAGCTTGCTGCGTACCGGCAAACCCAGCCGCATCAGCGAATAGAGCGCGTGACGCTTGGCCTGTTCCAGCGCGCGCCAGTAGTCCAGATTCTGAGGCACCGACAGATCGGGGATGGTCTGTGTCAGGCGGCAAGAGACGCAGAGCGCGCCATCATCCTCGGGCGCCAGGAACCAGTTGCAGACCGCATGCTCGACCTGATTGGTACAGGCGCGGTAAATGCGTGTGGGGTCATCCGGCGGATGAAACCCAGCGTCGTCGGACTCGAGCGCCGCCATCTGCAGTCGGTCCGGCAGGAAACCCACCGTGCGTCCGCAGGCCGAACACAGGGAATTTCGCAGGAACAGCGTGTTTCCACACGCGCAATGCCCAACTTTCATGATGCACCCTCAACTGACGAAAACCGACGAACGAACCGGTTAGAGCCATCGTTCGGTATTTGGTGCCCCGTGCTTGCAGCTCAGCCGGCGGCAGGGTCTCGATAGCGATCCTTGACGCGCACGTAATGCGCCGCCGAATAGGCCAGGAAATCGCGCTCGTCCGGGCGCAAGGGCCGCGCCGGACGCGCCGGCGCCCCCACGTAGAGCCAGCCCCCTTCCAGGTACTTGCCCGGCGCCACCAGCGCGCCCGCCCCCAGCATGACCTCGGCGTCGAGCACCGCACCGTCGAGCACCAGCGCCCCCATGCCGATCAGGCAGCGCGGTCCGATGGTGCAGGCGTGGAGCACCGCGCGATGGCCCACCGTGACATCTTCCGCAATCACGAGCCCCGCCCCGCCGGGGGTGTAAGGCCCGTCATGCGTGACGTGGCACACCGCGCCGTCCTGCACGTTGCTGCGCGCACCGATCCGGATGCGCTCGACATCGCCGCGCACGACAGCCCCCGGCCAGATGGACACGTCCTCCGCCAGCACCACCTGCCCGATGACGGTCGCATCCGGGTCGATGTAGACCCGCTCGCCGCAGGTGGGATGGATGCCGAGATAAGGACGCACGGACATGGCGGGATCTCTTCAGCGCAGAGTCACGACCTCTTCGGCCGTGGTAGGGTGGATGGCGATGGTGTGATCGAAATCGGCCTTGGTCGCGCCCATGCGGATGGCGACGGCAAAACCCTGCAGCACCTCATCGACGCCGGGGCCGAGCATGTGCAGCCCGACGACGCGCTCCTCGGCGCCCGCCGTGATCAGTTTGACGAGCGTGCGCGGCTTGTCCTCGGTCATGGCGTGATAGAGCGGCACGAAGGCGCTCTCGTAGACGCGCACCGCGGCGCCGTGGCGCTCCCGTGCGCGCGCCTCGCTCAAGCCGACGCTGGCGAGCGGCGGGTGGGTGAACACCACGCTCGGCACCGCTTCCGGATCGATCGGCGGCGGCTCACTGCGACCGAACAGCCGCTCCGCCAGACGACGGCCGGCGGCGATCGCCACCGGCGTCAAGGCCGGCTCGCCGGTGACATCGCCGATCGCATGGATGCCGGGCACCGCCGTGCCTGAGGCCGCATCGACGGGCAGCACGCCCTTGTCGTCGGAGATGAGCCCCACGCGGTCGAGTCCGATCCCGTCGAGATTGGGCACGCGGCCGGTCGCCCAGAACAGGGCATCGAAGGACGCGCGCTCGCCGTCCGCGCCGATGACGGCGACCCGACCGTCGGCCTGCCGCGCCAGTCCGGCCAGCGCGTGCTGAAACGCGATGCGGATGCCCTGCCGCTCGAAGGCCGCGGCCAGCGCCTCGCCCAGGCGATCGTCGAAGTTGCGCAGCAGCCGGTCGCCGCGCACGAAAAGCGTGACCGCACTGCCCAGCGACGCGAGCACGCTGGCCAGTTCCACGGCGATGTAACCGGCCCCGACCACCGCGGCGCGCGCCGGCAAGGCCGGCAAGGCAAAAAAGTCATCCGAGGTGAGCCCCAGTTCGGCACCCGGCACATCCGGGCGGTAGGGGATACCGCCCGTGGCGATCACGATATGGGGCGCATGCAGCACCAGCGCCCCGGCGCGAACCCGGCCATCGCCCAGCAGTTCCCCGGCAGCGGGGATATGCACGATGCCGCGTTGCTCCAGTTGACCGGCATAGATGCCACGCAGCCGTTCGAGGTAGGCCGCGCGCTTGCGGCCGAGGCCGGCCCAGTCGAAGGTCCCGGCCGCGGGCACGGGCCAGCCGTAGTCGGTCGCATGATGCAGATGCTGGGCCACTTCGGCGGCATTCCACAGAATCTTCTTGGGCACGCAGCCGCGATGAACACAGGTGCCGCCGAGCGCCGCCGGCTCGAGCAGGGCGACGCGGGCGCCGAGTTCCGCCGCGCGCTTGGCTATGGCCAGGCCGCCGCTGCCGCCACCCAGCACCACGCAATCGAATGCCTGCATTTCACTCATGACCAGCCTTTCTTCGGGATGGGCGGGGCTATGCACCGATGCTAGAGTGGTGCGATCGGACCGTCACACCGTATCAGGAATCCGCCGCGCATGAATGACAATCCCCTGTTCGACTTCTCCGGACTGCCGCCGTTCTCCCGCATTCGCCCCGAACACGCCGAGCCGGCCGTGCGCCAGCTCATCGCGACCAATCAAAAGGCCTTGGCCGAACGGCTTGCCGCCGGCGCGCCCTACACCTGGGACAATCTGGTCGAACCGATCGAGGCGCACGAGGATGCGCTGGAGCGGGCGTTCGCGCCGGTGAGCCATTTGAGCGCGGTCTGCGACAGTCCGGCTTGGCGCGCGGCCTACAACGCCTGCCTGCCTCTGCTCAGCGAGTATGCCACCGAGGTGGGGCAGAACGAAGCGCTCCACGCGGCCTACCAGTCGCTGGCCGCCCAGAGCGCTGAGCTCGGTCTGGACGCGACGCAGCGGCGCGTGATCGACAACGCCCTGCGCGACTTCCGCCTCGCGGGCGTGGCCCTGCCACCGGCGCAGAAGGCCCGCTTCAAGGAGATCATGCAGGCCCTGTCGCTGGCATCCAACAAGTTCAGCGAGAACGTGCTCGACGCCACCAACGCCTGGACGCGGCATTTCGAGGACGCAGCCGGGCTGGCCGGCCTGCCGCCCACCGCGCTCGAACAACTCGCCCAGAATGCGCGCCAGCAGGGGCTCGACGGCTACCTGGTGACCTTGCAGGGGCCGTCCTATCTGGCGGTGATGACCTACGCCGACGACCGCGCGCTGCGCCGCGAGGTCTATACCGCCTACGCCACCCGCGCCTCCGATCAGGGCCCGCAAGCCGGGCGCTGGGACAATGCGCCGGTCATGGAGCAGATTCTGGCCCTGCGCCATGAAGCCGCCCAACTGATCGGTTTTGCCAACTACGCCGAGGAATCGCTGGCGACCAAGATGGCGCCGGATGTGGCCAGCGTCGAGCGCTTCCTGCTCGATCTCGCGGCCCGGGCCCGGCCGGTGGCCGCCGCCGAGCGCAGCGAGCTCGCCCAATTCGCGGCCTCGCAGGGCGGCATCGACACCCTGGAACCCTGGGACATCGCCTACTGGAGCGAAAAGCTGCTGCAGGCGCGGCACCGCATTTCGCAGGAGGAACTGCGGCCCTACTTCCCGGCGCCGCGCGTCATCGACGGGCTGTTCGGGCTGATCGAGCGGCTGTTCGGCGTGCGCTTCGAGGCTGTCGACACCGAGGAGCGCTGGCATCCCGAGGTCAGGCTGTTCGCGCTGCGCGATGCAGAGGATCATCTGCGCGGTCATGTCTACCTGGATCTGTACGCCCGCGCCGAGAAGCGCGGCGGCGCCTGGATGGCGGATGCAGTGAGCCGGCGGCGGATCGGGAGCGAGGTGCAGCGGCCCGTCGCCTTCATCGTCGGCAATTTCACGCCGCCTGTCGGCGGACGGCCGGCGCTCCTGACGCACGACGAGGTGCTGACCCTGTTCCACGAATTCGGACACGGCCTGCATCACCTGCTGACCGAGGTCGACCATCTGCCGGTCTCGGGCATCCACGGGGTGGAATGGGACGCGGTCGAACTGCCCAGCCAGTTCATGGAGAACTGGGCCTGGCAGCGGGAGGTGATGGACCTCATCAGCGCACACGTCGACACCGGCGAACGGTTGCCGGATGAGCTGTTCGAGCGCCTGCGCGATGCGCGCAATTTCCAGATGGGGCTCCAGTTCGTGCGCCAGATCGAGTTCTCCCTGTTCGATCTGCGCCTGCATCGCGACTACGACCCAGCCGCCGGCGGTCGGGTGCAGGAAATCCTGGAGCAGGTGCGCCGAGAAGTCGCCGTGATCCATCCACCGGCCTGGCACCGCTTCGCCAACAGCTTTTCGCACATCTTCGCCGGCGGCTACGCGGCGGGCTACTACAGCTACAAATGGGCCGAGGTACTGTCGGCCGATGCCTTTGCCGCTTTCGAGGAAGCCGGATTGTTCGATCCGGCCACCGGTCGGCGCTTCCTGCGGGAGATCCTCGAGGTCGGCGGTTCGCGTCCGGCCGGAAAATCTTTCGAGGCGTTCCGCGGACGGGAACCCTCCATCGACGCGCTGCTGCGGCACAGCGGCATTGCTGCCTGAGCGCGAGGCGGCGCGGAGCGACTCAGCGGTACCGCGCCTCCCGAATTTCCTGCAACAGCTCTTTGCGCCGACTCTCGACACGCTGCCGCTCACCCGTGTCGAGATCGGGTTCCTTCAGCGCGTAGGTCATCTGGGCAATGGCCTCGCGCGTCTGCCCCTGCAGCGCCAGATACTCGCCCAGATGGGCATGGGATTCCCCCTTGCGCCCCAGTTCCTCGGCGGCCTGAGCCAGGAGACGCAGGCGGCGGGCCATGATTTCGGGTACGGCCGGCAAGCGCTCCAGCTGTGCATGGGCGGCCGCGGCATCGCCCTGGATCAGCAGCGTGCGCGCGTAGTCCAGCGACAGCACGCTGTCATCCGGAAACAGCGCCAGGGACTGCCGGTACGTCGCCAGCGCTGCGTCCGTGTCCTGACTGGCCTGCTGCGCCTCGGCCAGCCCCAAACGGTACTCCGGCACCTCGGGATGGGCCTTGACCAGCGCCGCGAACTCCTCCAGCGCTGCCGCCCCCTGCGCCTTGCGCAGCAGAATCAGGCCGAGACCATAGCGAGCAGCCTCCTGGTCCAGCCCCCGAGTGCGCTCGATTTCGGTCCGAAAGCCGGTTTCCTGTCCCATGAGATCCTGGGCCGTGAGCGCGCGAACGCGGCTGCGGGCGAGCGCATAGGCGCGTGAGGACGCCACGACAGCCGGCCGGTTGGGCACCATGCGTGCGCGATCGGTGGCCTCGCTGATGCGTTCGGTGTTGAGCGGATGCGAGCGCAGAAAGTCGCTGTAGGCCGTTTCGTAATAGCGGCTCTGCTGTGCCATGAGCTCGAAGAAACTCGGCATGCCAGCGGGATCAAAGCCCGCATCGGCGAGCAGCTGCATCCCGATCCGGTCCGCTTCCTTCTCATTCTGAAGCGTGAAGGAAATGGCATTTTGCACCGTCGCGGCCATGCCGGCCGAGATGGCGCCCTGCACCATCTGCCCACTGCCCGCGCTGGCACCGGCCAGGATGGCCGCCAGCGTCGCCGCGCCGGTCAGGATGTTGGCCTGGCGGCTGTCGGCCATGCGCCGCGCAATGTGGCGCTGGGCCACGTGCGAGACTTCATGGGCCAATACGCCGGCCAATTCGCTCTCGTTGCGGGTGAGCACGATCAGACCCGTGTTGACGCCGACATAGCCGCCCGGCAGGGCAAAGGCGTTCACCCGTCCGTCGCGGACCGCAAAGAACAGGAAGGGATCGCCGGCGGCGGTGCTCTGCGACACCAGCCGCTGGCCCAGCGACTGCAGGTAGCGATCGACCAGGGGATCGTCGAGCAGCGCATTCATGCCCCGCAGCTGCTGGATGACCTCGCGGCCCAGCCGTGCCTCGTCCGCCGGGGAAAGCACCTGGTCGACGCTGTTGCCCATATCGGGCAGGGCATTCGCTGCCAGCGCGGACGAGGGCGCAAGCACCAGCGCAACACAGGCCAGGCCGATGCGGCCCAAAGATGAAGCGAAACGCGCAGGCACGCAAAACCCTCATGCAAACGGGGCGAAAAGCCGAATGGGCAAGATTAGACGAGCGGCGCCGATAAATCGTTCCGGACGCCTGGGATGAGAGAGGTGACACTAGCATGAGCGCTCAGAATCGGGAATTGGATGTATCCGGGGTACCCGCCCCGTTTTACGTCCTGCGCGCCAGACAGGCGCTGGAACAGCTTGGCGTCGGGCAGGTGCTCGCGGTGATCAGCGACGCGCCCCATGCCCCGCGCGAGATCCGTGCCTGGGTCGAGCATGAAGGGCACCAGCTGGTCTCCAGCGATAACTCGGGTGGTCGCCATCGCTTCCTGATCCGGCGGCTGTGAAACCAGTCAGTCGAAGCAGCACCGAGATGGAGATGGCTGTGGGCAGATTGATATGCCGCCAGTGTGGCGCGAACCAATCGGAACCATCGCATCCGAGTAGGGATACCCCGACTGCAATCGATGCGGCGCAAGAGCATGGCACATCGATGTCACCATCACGGAATCCGCCAACGCTTCTAGCGTGGTCTTGGGAACGCTCACACCGGGCGGCGACACGGCCCGCGACTGGAAACGCCGATGACAGTCGATCCAAGCGGATCTGGAATCTCTTTCCGAGCCGTCCATGGAAACGATGAGCAGGGATGCCATCTTCGCGTGGCGTGACCGCCTCTGCGGATGGTACGTTCAGGCATACCACTTGAAAGACGCCTTGAAAGGCGCGGCATCCACGCTCGGGATCAATCCACAAGCAATCGAAAAGGCAATCAATGACGACCGGCGGTTGGCCCTTCTGGCCGATTTGGCAAATCACGACAAGCATGGGCAGCTAAATCGAGTACGGAGCGGGTATGCGCCGAAAATCGGAGCGCCATCCGGGTCCGATGTTCTGCCGCGCGGCTGGCTCCTGAAGCTCCCCGTCGACCATGGTTCCCAGGCCCTCGACGGATTGGATATCGCCCGAGCGGCTGTGACCGCGTGGCGCGAAACGCTCGAAAGCTGGCGGCTGATTTAGCGATAGGCAGTTACCGCGAGGCGTGTCAAGGGAATCGAATGACCCAAGACGCGGCTCTCGTGCCCGCGCGCAACCAGCGAACGGTTTTTCACGAAGCGCTGGAGACGACCAGCAGGCTGCAAGGCAGCCGGTCGAGCAAGCGAACATCGCGCGCGCTCTGCAGCCACCGGGCCATGATCGTCGGATGATCATGGGCTACGATCACCAGATCGGCACCCATGTCATGGGCATGGGCCGCGATTTGCTCGGCCGGCGCGCCGCGGCGGATGAAGGCCGACACCTCCAGGCCTTGCGCCTGAAGCGACGCCACCACTGGATCGATCGCCCGCTTCAGATCGGCCTTCTCTCGCGCCCAGACATTCGGCGGTCCCACGGCCTCGGCGATCGCCATGGCGCCGGTGGTGGTGACGATGCCCACGATCTGCAGTTGCGCCCGGCACAGCTGCGCCAGCTCGGCAGATCGGTGAAGCAGCGCAGGACTAAAAGTCGAACAGTCGTAGGCAAGCAGAATTTTACGATACATCGGAACGACTTCCTGTCGTTGGGATATCAACACCGCGGCGCGCCGATCGCACCCGGCTCATCGGCCGTCGGCCATTGCAAACCCCGCCCTGCCCGCTGAGATTCGCCGCTCGCTTTGGCGTCGCCCCGCCCGTCAGGCGGCAGCGGCCGGCATGTTCAGCGGAGGCACGCCCCAAGCGACCGCGCGCTCAGACTCGCCCGACCAGATTTGCCGGTGCAGCCAGCTCAGGCTGGCGCTATCCCCCAGCAAAAGGCGGCGCTCGTTGGCGTTCAGTGCTGCCGGACCCTGCTCCCAGGCCCGATCGCGCAGATCGGGCCGACGCGGCCGGCGCACGCCGCGCGGATCGCGCAACAGACTCAAATGCAGGAAATGCACCTGCGGGTCGACCACGGCGGCGAGGAAACCCGAGCCGACGGCGGGCTCGATGCGCGGCTCCGCGCGGCTCGCGCGCACCACGGCCGGCGGCTCGATCTCGCCCGGCACCTGAAACAGCCCGCGCCGCCGCAGTCGGTCGCCCAGGCTCGCCCGGCTGGAGTAGACCGAGATGGGGATGGACAGCACCAGCCCCGCCATGACAGGGGACAGCCACAGGAAGAACACCGGCTCCACCGCCCAGGCCACACCTCCCCAAACGAGCCCTAGCAGGGTGCCGAAGCCGTGGTGGCGCAGCGCCGTGCCCCAGGAAGTCCCTTCGTCGCCGCGGTTCTGTCCAGCCCAGCGCACGCTTTGACCCAGCAGCGTATAGAGCACGAAGCGCGTGTGGAACACCATGCGAATGGGGGCCATGAGCACCGAGCCGCCCAGTTCGGCCAAGAGCCCTGCAAAGACGCGCCGGGCGCCGCCGAAGGCCTCGCGGGTGGTGCGGCGGCTGATGGCGAGAACCGCGCCCAGCGTCTTGGGCAGGAACAGCATCACCAAGGTCGCTATCATGAGGGTGATGGCCTCGGAGGTTCGCGCCACCGGCCAGACCGGGAACAGGCCGCCGCCGGGCGTGAAGTACTGATGCCCCGTGAACGCGGCCACGGCCGTCAACACGGTACCCAGGAACAGGAAAGCGAACCAGAACAGGGCCGAGACATAGCCCATGGCACCGTGGAAAAACATCCCGCGATGCAGGGGATGGAAGCCGCCGGCGCGCAGCAGACGCAAGTGCTGCAGGTTGCCTTGGCACCAGCGCCGGTCGCGCTGCAGCTCATCGAGCAAGGTGGGCGGCGTTTCCTCGTAGCTGCCCTGCAGGTCGTAGGCCAGCCAGACTTCCCAGCCGCCGCGCACCATGCAGGCCGCCTCGACGAAATCATGGCTGAGGATGTCGCCGCCCAAGGGCGGTGGGCCCGGCAGCCGCGGCAGACCGCAATGCGCCATGAACGGCGCCACGCGGATGATGGCGTTGTGCCCCCAATAGGTGGCGTGGCCCATCATCCAGAAGTTGAGTCCGGCGGTGAACATCGGGCCGCACAGACGCTGCACGAACTGCTGCATGCGCGCCAGCGGCGTGGTGGCGTTCACGATCAGCGGAATGGCCTGCAGGATACCGACGCGAGGATGGGCCTCCATGCGCCGCACGAGCTGGATCAGGGTGTCGCCGTCCATCAGACTGTCGGCGTCGAGCACCACCATGTAGCGGTAATCGCGTCCCCAGCGGCGGCAGAAATCGGCCACGTTGCCGCTTTTGCGCTTGAGGTTGACGCGACGGCGGCGGTAATGGATGCGCCCTTCGGCGCCGAGTTCGCGCACGGCCTGGGCCCAGGCGCGCTCTTCCTCGACCAGCACGTCCGGCTCGCGCGTGTCGCTGAGCACGAAAAACGCGAACTGCTCCCCTTGCCCCGTGGCCTGCAGCGACAGCCAGGTCGCGCGCAAGCGGGCGAACACCCGCTGCGGGTCCTCGTTGCACACCGGCATCAACAGCGCCGTGCGGGCCTCGCGCGACAGCGGCTGCGCCGGATCGGCACGCACCAGAAAGCGATCGCGGCCGGTGAGCAGCGCGATGAAGCCGAAAATGGCGGTCCAGAATCCCATCGCGATCCAGGCGAACAGGATCATGAAGATCGCCAGCAGCGACAGGCGCAGAAAGAATTCCTGCGGTCCCGGCAGCACGCGCGCCATGACATAGGCCGCCGGGAAGGTGGGCGCCGCCACCAGCAGCGTCAGGAACACGCGGCGCCAGCGCGCGACCCGGCGCCAGTCGCCGAGCGTCGCGTCGTGCGGCGCGAACGATGCAGTTTGTCTCATGATCGGTCCCGGATCGTGGCGTCGGTGGCCGTGGCGGGCGTGTCGTCTCCTCCGGGCGTCGCATGGCGCAGCAGCGCGCCCCAAGGGAGCGGCTCGAGCG
>DAOKZK010000001.1:79864-87585 GCA_035325645.1 Candidatus Macondimonas sp.
TCTCCTCCGGGCGTCGCATGGCGCAGCAGCGCGCCCCAAGGGAGCGGCTCGAGCGATGGCGACAGCATCGCGCCGCGGTGGATGGCCGGCATGTCGATGGGCACCCGATGGTGCGCCGCAAGCCAGCCCTGCACCGCCTGAATCAACAGCGGCAAGGCCGCCTCATCGCCACGGGCCGACTGCGACCCCAGTGTCAGAGCAACCCCGATCAGGAGAGCGGCGTGTTCGCTCACGGGCACGGACGTCGCCGTGAGATAGCGCCTCAGGGCAGCCTCGATCGTCGGGGACCAGTGTTCGAAGCGCAGTGGCTCACTCACGCTCAAGGCTCCAGCAGATAGCTCCACGTCTCGGTCAAAAAGTCGTTGCCGTTCTTGACGTAAGCCCGCAACTCAAGCGGCGCGTTGCCGCCAGAGGGGACCGTGAATTCGACCCACCAGCCGCCATCATACGGGTTCCGCCGCACCTGCAGGTCGGAGACCCCGCGGCCGTCGCCCACCGTCACCACGGCTTCCGGCCGGGCATTGGCATCGAGCGCGGCGAGGGCCGGGCCGGTAAAGGTGACCATGAAGCGGCGTCCGCCGTTGGAAAGCGTGCGCATCCGCGTATCCGAGGCGATGCCGGTCGGGTGAAAGGCCGCCGGATCGATGGACCAGTGCTGCCGGTAGCGCATCCGCAACTGGTCGCCCGCCGCGGGCGCCCGCTCCGGAACCCAATAGGCGACGATGTTGTCGTTCTGGTCGGAATCAGTCGGAATCTGCACCAGTTCCACCCGGCCCTTGCCCCAGTCTTCGAGCGGTTCCACCCACAGACTCGGCCGGCGCTCGTATTCGTGCCTGAGATCGCGATAGCTGGCGAAGTCGCGATCGCGCTGCATGAGGCCGAAACCGCGCGGCGACTGGGTCGCGAAGGAACTCACCAGCAACCGCTGGGGATTGGTGAGGGGACGATAGATCCACTCACCGCCACTGGTGAGAATCGCCAGCCCGTCGGAATCGTGAACCTCCGGATAGAAGGCAGCCCCACCCGGCTGGCGCTCCCGAGGGGTGTTCTCGCCATAGAAGAACATGCTGGTCAGCGGCGCAATGCCCACCTTGCCGACCGCGCCGCGAAAGAACAGAGCAACCTCGCAATCGACCAGGGTGGTATCGCCCGGCCGGACGATGAAACGATGGGCGCCGACCACGCGCCGACTCTCGGACAGCGCAAACACCTCCACGGTCTCCGCATTGGCCGCCGGCTTCACCAGCCAGAATTCGGTGAAATGCGGGAACTCCTCGCCGCCCGATTCGGCCGTGTCGAGCGCCACCCCGCGCGCCGACAGGCCGTAGTGCTGGCCCTTGCCGAGCGCACGGAAATAGGTGCCGCCCAGAAAGGCAATGAGGTCGTCGTACCGGCCAGGCACGTTCAGGGGGCTGTGGATGCGTACCCCGGCATAACCGAACGCCGGCGGCACGGCATCGCGCAGCACGGGGTCGAGATACTGGAACAGCTCCCGGTCGAAGGGCAGTTGCCGCACGCCCTTTTCATCGATGACGTTCACCTTCACCAGGCGGGTGAAGTAATGGCCGGGGTGGAACATCTGCGCCTGGAACGGCAGCCCGGCATCCGCCCACAGCGCCTTCTCCGGGCGGAAGCGGATGCGACCGTAGTAGTTCTGGAAGTCCAGCTCGCTCAAGGGCCGGGGCACGTTCGAGGGCAGCTCGGCGTAAGGCTGGGCGACACGTCGCCGGGCGATCTCCACCGTGTGCTCGAAGCCGAAGAACTGGCCCGCAAACGCATCGACAGTGAGTGTCGCCATCATCGCCAAACCGAGCAGCAGTCGGGACCAAACCGAGCCGGCACGCCGGAGCGTTGGGAATCGAGCATCATGCATGGCCAGTATCCAGAAATGGAGGCTTTTGAAATCGGAGTTCATTCAGGCGCGACCCGGAGGGACCGGAAAAGGCGCTGGCAAGTTCCATCGATCGGGGAAGATGAGCGCGAAAGCTCAGGTTTTCACGCGGCCAATCATGCACGGGACGCCGTTTTTTTTCCATGCTCGGGCGGCCCTGCCCCGCCGTCCGGGCGGACCCCCAGCCATTTCATTCATGCCGGCCGGTCAACGACCGAAGGGCACGCCCGCGAGCGGCGCACCGGGCCGTGGCTGCGGATCAGTGCGGATACGATAAGATGATCGGCCTTGCCTTCCGCACCCCAGGACACGCCATGCACCCGTATCGCCGGCTTGCTCTCGTTCTTCTGGCCGCCTTCGCCGTGACGGCGACCGGCTGTCGCACGCTGGTCGAACAGACGCTCGAGCGCCCCTCGATCAGCCTGCGTGAAGTGCGCCTGATGGAGATGGGCCTGCTGACCCAACGCACCCAACTGGTGCTGAACGTCGCCAATCCCAACCCGGTGCCGCTGCCGGTGAAGACGGTGCGCTACAAAATCGCGCTGGCCGGGCTGAACGTGGCCGAGGGCGAAACCGACGAGGCCTTCACGGTCCCCGCCAAGGGCGACACCGACATCAAGCTGCAGGTGCGCACCAACGCGCTGGAACTCGCGGGCCAGGCCGCCAACATGCTCACCAACTTCAACGGCCGTGTGGACTACGAAATCAGCGGCGAGGTGGAACCCAATCTGCCCATGACCGGGCCCTTCCCGTTTACCCGCAAGGGCGAGGTGGCCTTGAACCGGGCGCGCTGAGCCCCCACCTTGGCCTGAATTCACCAGGAGGGTCGTCCAGATGGATCTGGATCACGATGAAACGCATTCCCCCATCGCGCCGGCACCGGCCCGGCCCGGGCTGCGAGACCGACTCAAGCAGCGGGCCATCCGGCTGCTGCGCCGCTGGGTCCAGACGCCGGAAATCTCCATCACCGGCTTGAAGCTGCGGCAGATGAGCCTGATGGAGCAGCGCGGCCAGCTCGCCATCCGCCTGCACAATCCCAACCGCATCGCGCTCGGGGTGCGGGCCTTCCGCTACCGCGTGGAGCTGTCCGGCCAGCGCTTCGCCAAGGGCCAGACCGCCGAACCCTTCCGCATCCCCGCGCGCGATGCCACCAGCTTCGACGTCGACGTGCGCCTGTCGATGCTGAAGCTGGCCGGCTCCCTGGTCAGCGCGCTGCTGGCGCCGCGCCCCACGCTGGAATATCGCATCACGGGCGAAATCGAGCTGGCCCTGCCCTGGCTGCCGCCCATCCCCTTCAGTTACACGGGCCAGGTCGATCTGGAGCGGCTGGGTGAACGGCGCTGAACCGATGGTGCGCCTCGTGGGCGTGCGTCACGGCTATGCGGAACCCGGCGGCTGGCACGCCGTGCTGGACGATGCGACGCTCACCATCCCGGCCGGCGAGGCGGTGGCGCTAGTGGGCCGCAGCGGCTCGGGCAAGTCCACCCTCCTCAATCTCATCAGCGGCATCGACCGCCCTCAGGCCGGCACCGTCACCATCGGCGGCGTCGACATCACGGCCTTGAGCGAACGTGAGCGCACTCTGCTGCGCCGGCGGCGCATCGGCTTCGTGTTCCAGTTCTTCAACCTCCTGCCCACACTGACGGTGGCCGAGAACCTGCGCCTGCCCTTGCAACTGCTGGGGCGCGGCGGCGCGGCGGCGGATCGGGCCGTGACCGAGCTGCTGGAAGCGGTCGATCTCGCCGGCTACGGCCCGCGCTTTCCCGACACGCTCTCGGGCGGCGAACAGCAGCGCGTGGCCGTCGCCCGGGCCCTGATCCACGAGCCGGACCTGATCCTGGCCGACGAGCCGACCGGCAACCTGGACCCGGCGACCGGCAATCGCGTGGCCGAGATGCTGGACCGGCTGGTGCGGCAGTTCGGCAAGACGCTGATCCTCGTGACGCACAGCCCCGATCTCGCGCGCCACGCCGACCGCATCCTGCGCCTGCAGGACGGCCGGCTGGTGGCGGAAGCGCCGGCCGCTGCATGATCCCGCTCCACATCCAAGCCGGCTGGCGCCACCTGATCCGGCACCGCTGGCTGACGCTGCTGTCCGTCGTCGGCATTGCGCTCGGCGTGGGCGTCGTCATCGCCGTGGATCTGGCCAGCACCAGCGCCCGTCTGGCCCTGAAAACCTCCATGGCAGCCGTGGTCGGCGCGGCCACCCACCAGATTCTGGCCGGCCCCGAAGGCTTGCCCGAAACGGTCTATCGCGACCTGCGGCTCGGCGGCGCACGCGTGCCGCTGGCGCCCGTCATCGAGGCCACCGTCAGCGTGGCCGACCGGCCCGGTCACAGCTTCCGCCTGCTGGGGGTCGACGGCACCGCCGAATTCGCCTTCGGCCGCGGGCAGATGGGGCCTGCGGGCGGCGACCCCGATGCGGACGGCGCCGGCCTGCTCGGCGCCATCCGCGGCGTGACACAGCCCGGCCAGGCGTGGATTTCCGCGCAGGCCGCCGCGGCGCTAAAGGTGACGCCCGGCGACCGGCTGGTGCTGCGTTTGCCGCTGGGCCAGGGCACGGTCACGGTGGCCGGCGTCCTCCCGGACAGCGGCACGGACCGGGACCTGTCCGGACTGATGCTGATGGACATCGCCGCCGCGCAGGAACTGCTGGCCATGCCGGGGCGCATCAGCCGCATCGACGTGCGCCTGCCCGAGGGCGCCGCCGGCGAGGCGGCGCTGGCGACCCTGCAGGCGCGCCTGCCGCCCGGCTTGCGGGTGGAAACCACGGGCAGCCGCGTGCGCGCGATGGAGGGCATGACCCGCGCTTTTGAGTTCAACCTGATGGCGATGAGCCTGCTCGCGCTCGTGGTCGGCCTCTATCTCATCTACAACACCCTGAGCTTCGCGGTGGTGCAGCGCCGGCCGCTCCTGGGCGTGCTGCGCACCGTCGGCGTCACCCGCGCGCAGGTGTTCCGCGCCATCCTCGTCGAAGCCCTGCTGCTGGGCGCGGCGGGCACGCTGCTGGGCCTGCTGCTCGGCACGGCGCTGGCCCAGTTCCTGGTGGGACTGGTTGGCCGCACCATCAACGACATCTATTACACCCTGCAGATCTCTCAACTGGCCCTGAGCCCGTGGGGGCTGACCAAAGGCGTGCTGCTGGGGCTGAGCGGCAGCGTCCTCGCCGCCCTGCCGGCGGCCTGGGAGGCCGCGCGCACCCCGCCGCGCCGGGTGCTCAACCGCTCGGATCTGGAAGCGCGCATGCGCCGTCTGGTGCCGCGTCTCGCCGCCTTCGGCCTGCTGTTGGCTGCGGTGGTCCTGCCGGCGCTGCTGGTGTGGCCGAGCCGCTCGCTGCTGCCGGTCTATGCGGGCCTGGTGGCGCTGGTGCTGGCCGCGAGCCTCGTCGTCCCTGCCCTCACCGTTGGCCTGATGGCGCTGCTGACGCGCGTGCTGCCCGCGGGGCGGGCGCTGCTGCTGCGCATGGCGGCGCGCGGCGTGGTGCGCTCCCTGAGCCGCACGGGGCTGGCGATCGCCGCGCTGACCGTGGCGCTGTCCACTGCCGTCGGGGTCGGCACCATGATCCACAGCTTCCGCGACAGCGTGAGCACCTGGCTGGAACGCACGCTCAGCGCCCAGATCTACGTCTCGCCCGGCGGCGGCGCCCCGCGCGGCGCGCGCCTGCCCGACAGCCTGTTGCCAACCCTCGCTGCTCTGCCGGGCATGGCCGAGGTCGTGGGCATCCGCGCCGCATCCATCGACACGCCTGACGGCCCCGTCGGTGTCTCGGCCGCTACCTTCCGGCCATCGCTGCGCGGCGCGCTGCAACTGCTGGGCGGCGATCCGGCGCGCGCCTTTGCCGCGCTCGCCGACGCGGCGCGCGAGGTCCCCGCCGTCCTCGCCAGCGAGCCCCTGGCCTGGCACCGCCAGCTGAAAGTGGGCGACCGGCTGCAGTTGGCCACGGATCGGGGTTGGCGTGCGTTCGAAGTGGTCGGGATCTATCAGGATTTCGGTTCGGATCAGGGCCATCTGCTGATGGACGAGCGCGTGTTCCTGCAGCATTGGCAGCGTCCGGGGGTCACCGGCATCGGGCTCTATCTCGCCCCCGGCGCCGATGAATCGGCGCTGGTGTCGCAGATTCAGGCGCTGGCCACGCCGGACATGCCGCTCTCGGTGATGCGCACCGCCGGTATCCTGGCGTTTTCGCTGCAGATCTTCGATCGCACCTTCGCCGTGACCGGCGTGCTGCGTCTGCTCACCCTGATCGTGAGCCTGGTCGGCGTGACCAGCGCGCTGATGGCCCTGCAACTGGAGCGCACGCGCGAATGCGCCGTGCTGCGCGCGCTGGGGATGACGCCCGGGCAGGTGCGGCGCTGGGTGACCTTGCAAACGGCACTGATGGGCACCGTGGCGGGCCTGCTCGCCGTGCCGGTCGGCCTGGCGCTGGCCGCGGTGTTGACCGGCGCGGTGAATCAGCGCGCCTTCGGCTGGACCATCGCCTTCAAGGTGGCACCGGAGCTGCTGCTGCAGGCGCTGGTTCTGGCCGTCCTGGCGGCGCTCATCGCCGGCGCCTACCCGGCCTGGCGCATGGGGCGCACGCCGCCGGCGCTGGCCTTGCGGGAGGATTGAGATGCGCCGCGCGCGTGCCGGTCTGGTGCTGCTCCTGCTGGGAGTCATCCTCGCCGCGCTGTGGCATCGCCCCGCGCCGCCGCCCGCGCCGGGCGGCCAGATCGACCTCAATCGCGCCTTCGTGCAGGCCACCGCCGGCTTTACGCGGGCCGAGATGCCGCGCACCTTCCGCTTTCCGGAAGATCACGGCCCGCATCCGGACACCGCCAGCGAATGGTGGTACGTCACCGGCCACCTGCGCACCGCACAAGGCCGGCGCTTCGGCTATGAGCTGACCTTCTTTCGCGTGGCGCTCGCCTCCGACATGCCGGAACGCCAGTCGGCCTGGGCCACGCGGCAGATCTACATGGCCCATCTCGCGGTCACCGACCCGGAAGGCCGACGCTTTCACGCCTTCGAGCGCTTCAACCGCGCGGCCCTGGACATGGCCGGCGCCACTGCCGCGCCGCTGCGCATCTGGCTGGACGACTGGACGCTCACCGCCCGACCCGGCGCCGACCCGACGCTTGCGACGCCGCCGCTCCTGCTGCGCGCCGCAGAGGGACCGGTTGCGCTCGCACTCGAACTAGACACCCGCAAACCGCCGGTCCTGCAGGGTGAGGCCGGCCTCAGCCGCAAGGGCCCGGAGCCCGGCGATGCGTCCTATTACTACAGCCTGACCCGGCTTGCCACGCGCGGCACGCTCGAGCTGAACGGCGAGCGCTTTACGGTCGAGGGCGAATCGTGGATGGACCGGGAATGGGGCACCTCCGCCCTGGGACCGGAACGCAGCGGCTGGGACTGGTTCGGGCTGCAGCTCGACGACGGCAGCGAGCTCATGTTCTGCCGCATCCGCCGTCGCGACGGCGCGCCGAATCCCTTCGACTACGGCATTTGGGTCGAACCGGACGGGAAGAGCCAACGGCTCGCCGCAAACGAGGTCTCGATTCGGGAAACCGATCGCTGGCGCAGCCCGCACACCGGCATCCGCTATCCCGCCGGCTGGGAGCTGTCGCTGCCTGACCGCGGACTGCGACTCGACGTGCAGCCGATCCTCGCCGATCAGGAGCTGAACCTCGCCGTGCGCTACTGGGAAGGCGCCGTCAGCGCCCGCGGCGAACAGAACGGCCGCCCCATCGCCGGGCAGGGTTACGTTGAACTCACCGGCTACGGCAGCTCGCCCTGAAAACGCCGCGCGGCGCTATCGCAACGGCGCCGAATCCGCTATATTAGGCCGTTCATT
>DAOKZK010000002.1:0-82089 GCA_035325645.1 Candidatus Macondimonas sp.
GCGAAATCACCACGAAATCACACGGGTTCGGGAGTTGTTCAGACTTTCCTTAGCAAGAACATCCGCTACCTGTATCAGAACGAATACCGCTTCGCTTGGACGATGCCAGAAGACTCGATGCTTGCCCCGTTTTTTGTCGAACTCGGACCACTCGATGACATTGCCGAGATCTTCGAACTTGCGTGAAATCAGATTGCGATCGAATGTTCTGCTCGCTTCCTTCCTACGGCGCTGATGCAAGAATGCTCGATCGCCGCAGGAATGCGCGGCCCAAAGTCTCGCGGACGCGACGCTCGACCATGACTTGCCTCTCGTCGACAGGCGCCCGATGAAACCGGCTGCGCGTATCGCGCCGCTGGGCGATTGCGCCCTGCAGATCACCCTCGGCACGCGGCTCGGCGATGCCACGAATGCAAAGGTCCACGCGCTGGCGCGGCGGATTCGCGACGCCGCACTGCCCGGCCTGCGCGACCTCGTGCCGGCCTACACGACGCTGACGCTGCACTACGATCCACAGACGTGGACGCACGACACGCTCTGTCGCGCGCTGACGGCGCTGCTTGCGGCGCAGGACGAGGTGGCCGATGCGTCCGCACCACCGCGTGAGGTCTGCATCCCGGTTTGTTACGGCGGGGAGTACGGCCCGGACCTGATGGCGGTCGCCACTCATGCGGGACTGTCCGCCGATGCCGTGATCCAGCGCCACACCGGCGTGCTGTACCGGGTGTATTTCCTTGGCTTCACGCCGGGATTTGCCTATCTGGGCGGGCTGGATCCAAGGCTCGCCATGGCGCGCAAGGCCACGCCGCGCGCCCGCGTAGCCGCCGGCTCGGTGGGCATCGCCGGCGCGCAGACGGGCGTGTATCCCCAGGCCACACCGGGCGGCTGGCAGATCATCGGCCGCACGCCGCTGACGCTCTTCGATCCCGCGCGCTCGCCGCCCTGTCTGCTGGCGCCCGACGACCGGGTGCGCTTCGTGGCGATCGAGCCGGCCGCTTTCGACGGGCACGCCGGCGCGCCATGATTCACGTCGAAGCCCCCGGTCTGCTGACCACGGTGCAGGACCTCGGACGCTGGGGACACCAGCACCTGGGGCTGGCACCGGGCGGGGCCATGGACGCGGATGCGGCCCGCATCGCCAATCTGCTGGCGGGCAACGATCCGGGCGCGGCGGTGCTTGAAATCACGCTGGCGGGCCCCCGCCTCATACTGGAAAGCGGCACCTGGATCGCCTGGACCGGCGCCCCCTCGGCCATCACGCTGAACGACGCCGATCTGCCCGGCTGGCGGCCCGTGTGGGCGCCGGCCGGCAGCCGTCTGTCCTGGGGCGGCCTGTATCGGGGATGCCGGGCCTATCTCGCCGTGGGCGGCGGGATCGCGGTTCCGCTCATTCTCGGCAGCCGCAGCACTGACCTGCGCGCCGGAATCGGCGGCTTGGGCGGTCGCCCCCTGCAGGCCGGCGACCGCTTGCCGATCGGCGCGCCCCGTCGCACCGGCGGCGGACCACGTGGCAGCGCCTTCTGGCCCGACTGGTGGGTCCGCAACGATGCCCCGCCACCGGGCCAGCCAGTGACGCTCCCGTTCATTCCCGGCCCCGATTGGCAAACGTTGCCGAATTGGGCGCGCGAGGCGCTGGCGACGGGTGCATTTCGCGTCAGTCCGCGCTTCGACCGCATGGGCCTGCGCCTGTCCGGCCCGGCCCTGCCCGCACCAACAGGCCCCGAGCGACTGTCGGCGGGGGTCACCTGCGGCACGCTGCAACTGCCGCCCGACGGCCGGCCGATCCTTCTCGGCGTCGACCACCAGACCACGGGTGGGTATCCTGTGCTGGGGACCGCGGCCGGCATCGCCCGATCCCGTCTGGCGCAACTGCGCTCGGGAGATGCCGTCGCATTCCGGCCGCTGCCGATCGGCGCGGCGCAGGCGCTGCATCGCCGTCATGAGCGAAACATCCGCCGGCTGGCGGTTGCGCTCGAGATGGCGAGTCCGCCTGACGGCGCCCTGAAAAGATCGTCTGAGTAACCCCCGTCTCGCAACAGGAGGCATCGCCATGCGAATCATCCACACCATGCTGCGCGTCACCGACCTCGAAAGGTCACTGGCGTTCTACACCGAGGTCATGGGGATGCGCCTGTTGCGTCGACAGGATTATCCGGAGGGTCGCTTCACGCTCGCCTTCGTCGGCTACGCAGAAGAAGCCGATTCGGCAGTCATCGAACTGACCCACAATTGGGACACGGACCACTACGAATTGGGCAATGGTTTTGGCCATATCGCTATCTCGGTGGATGACATCCATCAAACCTGCGAACAGGTCCGCGCTCGCGGCGGCGTCATTACACGCGAGCCCGGCCCCATGAAGCACGGCCACACGGTGATCGCCTTCATTCGCGATCCAGATGGATATGCGCTTGAACTGATAGAGAAACGCAGCTGACGCCGCCCTGTGGCGATCACGGTTACGATTGCATCGCGGCAAGCGCTCGCCTATGGTAGGCCTTCGACTCGCCCCCGGCCCCGGCGTCGTTCACTACCCCGCCTGAGCGGCGGCGGCATCCGCTGACGCAGCCGGGATCGACATCACGTTCACCCCATCAGGAGAGCGATAATGATCCATACCCTGCCCGAACTGCCCTACGCCATGGATGCCCTGCAGCCCCATCTCTCCAAGGAAACCTTGGAATACCACTATGGCAAGCACCACAAGGCCTATGTGGATACGCTCAACAGCCTGATTCCCGATACCGAATACGCCGACCTCAGCCTGGAAGAAATCATTCGCAAGGCGACCGGCAAACTGTTCAACCAGGCGGCGCAGGTCTGGAATCACACCTTCTATTGGCATTGCCTGTCGCCCAACGGCGGCGGCGAACCTACCGGCGCTCTGGCCGAGGCCATCACCAAGAGCTTCGGATCGTTTGCCGAGTTCAAGAAGGCCTTCACCGATCAGACCATTGCGAATTTCGGCTCCGGCTGGGGCTGGCTGGTCAAGAAATCCGACGGCAGCCTGGCCATCGTCGAGACTTCCAATGCCGCCACGCCCTTGACTGACACGACTGTCGTCCCTTTGCTCACCTGCGACATCTGGGAACATGCCTACTACATCGACTACCGCAATGCGCGTCCCAAGTACATGGAAGCGTTCTGGAATCTGGTAAACTGGGAGTTTGTCGCGAAAAACTTCGCCGCCTGATCCACGCCAAGCGAACCAAGCGGTGGGGCCGTCGGTCGCCGATGGTCCCACCTTTCTTTTTCGGGTATCAGGATCACTCGGCAACCGCAATCGATCACGGAAGAAGCGCCGAGAAAGGGCCGCCATGAACGAGCATCTGATGTCGACCTATGCCCGCCTGCCCGTCGCTTTCGCGCGGGGCGCGGGCGCTTGGCTCTGGGACGAACAGGATCGACGCTACCTCGACGCCGTAAGTGGCATCGCGGTCTGCGGCTTGGGCCATGCCCACCCCGACATCGCCGCTGCCGTATCCGAGCAGGCTGCTACGTTGCTGCACACGTCCAACCTGTATCGCATTCCGCTACAGGAAACCCTAGGCGCGCGACTGTGCGAGCTTGCGGGCATGGATCGGGTGTTTTTCTGCAACTCCGGCGCCGAGGCCAACGAAGCGGCAATCAAGCTGGCGCGCCGTTTGGGTCATGCGCGGGGAATCGATCTGCCACGCATCGTGGTGATGGACGGCGCTTTCCACGGCCGCACGCTGGCCACGCTGACTGCGACGGCGAACGCCAAGGCCCAACAAGGTTTCGGGCCCTTGGTCGAAGGCTTCATCCGCGTTCCTTTCGGCGATCTGGACGCCTTGGAGCGTCTTGCGACCCAGGAAGGTGGCATCGTCGCCGTGCTGCTGGAGCCGGTTCAGGGCGAAGGGGGCATTCGGATCGCCTCGCCCGAATATCTGCAGGGCGTGCGTCGCCTGTGTGACCGGCAGGGCTGGCTGATGATGGTCGATGAAATCCAGTCCGGCATGGGCCGATCCGGGGCATGGTTCGCCCATCAACACGCAGGCATAACGCCGGATGTCATGACACTGGCCAAGGCGCTCGGCAACGGCATACCGATCGGCGCCTGTCTGGCTCGCGGAGGGGCGGCCGAAGCCCTGCAGCCCGGCAGCCACGGCACTACCTTCGGCGGCAATCCGCTCGCCTGTCGCGCCGCCCTCACCGTGCTCGACGTGCTCGAACGCGAACAGTGGATCGACAGCGTTTCGACGCGCGCCAATCAACTGGTCGACGCGCTGCGCGATGCCTTGGCCGATTTGCCGATCGTGCGCGACATCCGCCACCAGGGTTTTCTGATCGGCATTGAACTGGATCGCCCAGCGCCGACCTTGCCGGCTCTGGCGCTGGAGGAAGGCATCCTCATCAACGTGACGGCCGAGCGCGTCATCCGGCTGCTGCCGCCGCTGATCTGGACGGATGAACACACCCACCATCTGGTCCCGCGCCTGCGCCGCGTGCTGGACCGATTCATCATCAGTCAGGGATGACTCGTTTGTGACCGTTCGCCATTTTTTGACACTGCTCGATTTCACGGCCGATGAACTCAAGGCCCTGCTCGCGCGCGCCCATGTGCTCAAAGCCATGCATCGCCGTGGTGAAGTGCATCTGCCTCTGCAGCACAAGACCTTGGCCATGATTTTCGAGAAGGCGTCCACCCGAACGCGGGTGTCCTTCGAAGCGGGCATGACGCAACTGGGTGGTCACGCGCTGTTCCTGTCGCCGCGGGACAGCCAACTGGGGCGCGGGGAGCCCATCGCCGACACGGCCCGCGTCATTTCCTCCATGGTGGACGCCGTGATGATCCGCGCTCACCGCCACGACATGGTGGAAACCTTCGCCGCCCATTCCCGCGTGCCGGTGATCAACGCCCTGACCGATCAACACCACCCCTGCCAGTTGCTGGCCGATCTGCAGACCTACGAGGAGCACCGCGGACCCATTGCCGGACGTACCGTCGCCTGGATCGGCGACGGCAACAACGTCTGCCAGTCCTATGTCCACGCGGCCATGCGCTTCGGATTCGACCTGCGCATCGCCTGCCCGGAACAGGACGCCCCGGACGCCGCGCTGCTGCGCGCAGCAGGGTCGCGGGTGACGGTTCTGCGCGACCCGCGCCAAGCCGCGCGGGATGCGGACCTGATCGTCACCGACGTCTGGGCCAGCATGGGTCAGGAAACCGAGCAGGCTGCGCGCAGTGCCCGTTTTGCGCCTTATCAGGTCGATGCGGCCTTGATGGCCTTGGCCCGTCCCGATGCCCTGTTCATGCATTGCCTCCCGGCTCACCGCGGTGAAGAAGTCAGCGCCGAGGTCATCGACGGCAAGCAGAGCGTGGTCTGGGACGAAGCGGAAAACCGGCTGCACGCGCAGAAGGCGTTGCTGGAGTTCCTGCTCGCGGCGCCCCGCCCGCTGATCGGTTCGACTTGAAGAAAGGCATCCCTCATGGACGATCCTTTGGTCGAGATTCGGGGTCTGAGGTTCAGACGCGGCCGACGCGTGATCTTCGACGGCGTCGATCTCGTCATTCCGCGCGGCAGGATCACCGCCGTCATGGGACCCAGCGGCACCGGCAAGACGACCTTGTTGCGGCTCATCGGAGGGCAATTGCGTCCCGATGCGGGGACGCTCCGTGTCGACGGCATTTCGGTACCCGAACTCCGCCGCAAGGAGCTCTACGGGTTGAGACACCGCATGGGCATGCTGTTCCAGAGCGGCGCCTTGCTGACCGATCTCTCCGTTTTCGAAAACGTGGCCTTTCCGCTGCGCGAGCATACCGACCTGCCAGAGGCACTGGTGCGCGATGTGGTCTTGATGAAACTGGAATTGGTGGGGCTGCGCGGGGCATGGCGGCTCATGCCGGACGAACTCTCGGGCGGCATGGCCCGGCGGGTCGCTCTCGCTCGCGCGATCGTGCTCGACCCCATGATGATTCTGTACGATGAACCCTTTGTCGGCTTGGATCCGATTTCCATGGGCGTCGTGGTGCGACTGATCCGCCGCCTCAACGATGCGCTCGGTTTGACCTCGATCATCGTGACCCACGACGTACACGAGGTCACGGCCATAGCGGACATGTGCTACCTGTTGTCGGAAGGCAAGGTCATGGGCGCGGGATCGCCGCAGACCCTGGCAAACTCGGATTCGGAGTGGGTGCGGCAATTCATGAACGGCCTGGATGACGGACCCGTACCCTTCCACTATCCTGCCCCCGACCTTGCGCGCGACCTGCTGGGAGACGCCGTCTGATGGCCCAGCGACCGATAACCCTCACCGTGATTGCCGACATGCTGGCCGGGCTCGGCCGCAGCACGCTGTTCCTGCTGCGGGTCATTGCGGGGCTGCCCTCGCTGGTATTGCGTCCCAGCCTCGTCATCCAGCAGCTCTACGCCGTGGGCGTGCTGTCGCTCATCATCATCATCGTCTCGGGAACCTTCGTCGGCATGGTGCTCGGACTGCAGGGCTACAACACCTTGCGCAATTTCGGGGCAGCCGAATCCCTTGGGGTCATCGTCGCACTGTCCCTGCTGCGGGAACTGGGCCCGGTGGTCACCGCGCTGCTGTTCGCCGGCCGGGCCGGCTCGGCGGTGGCGGCCGAAATCGGTCTGATGCGCGCGACCGAGCAGCTCTCGGCAATGGAGATGATGGCCGTCGACCCGGTGCGTCGGGTGGTGGCGCCACGCTTTCTGGCCGGGATGCTCTCCATGCCCCTGCTCTCGGCCATCTTCACGGCCTTGGGGATCTTCGGCGGCTATCTGGTGGGCGTGGAACTGCTCGGCGTGGATGCGGGAGCCTACTGGGGGCAGATCCAGAACGCCGCGAGCTTTGAGGATGACGTACTCAACGGCATCATCAAGAGCCTGGTCTTCGGTGTCGTGGTGAGCTGGATTGCCGTGTATCAGGGCTACCACAGCATGCCCACCTCCGAAGGCGTGAGCCGGGCCACCACCAGCACCGTCGTGGTGTCATCCTTGGCGATTCTGGCGCTCGATTTCGTCCTGACCGGCCTGATGTTTACGGGAGATTGACATGAACCAGACCCGCCTGATGGAACTGGTGGTGGGGCTCTTTATCTGCCTCGGCCTCGCGGCCACCTTCCTGTTGACACTGCAGGTGAGTACGCAGAACGATCTGGCGGCCAGCAGGTCGTACACGCTCAAGCTTCGTTTCGACAATGTCGGCAGCCTGCGCGTGCGAGCGCCGGTGACTCTGGCAGGGGTACGGATCGGTCGGGTAACCTCGGTGGACGTCGATCCCGAAAGCTTTCAGGCCGAAGTCGAAGTCGGGATCGACCAGCGCTTCGACAAGCTGCCCACCGACACCAGCGCCTCCATCCAGACGGCCGGCATCCTGGGTGAGCAATACATTGCGCTCCAGCCCGGCGGGGCCATGGATAACCTGAAGGACGGCGACCGCATCAATTTCACGCAGTCGGCCATCGTCCTGGAGAATCTGATCGGGCGTTTCCTCGCCCAGAGCGGTGCAGAGTCCGAGCAGAAATAATACGAAGCATCCAGAAAAGGAGAGCCCATGCGCGCCATCATCGCCTTGCTGATCTTTTCCCTGTCGGTGCCGGCCTTGGCCCAGGATCCCCTCCGAACCGACAATCCGGCACAGTTCATCCAGACCCTGATGGACCGGGTGTTGGGCCAGATCAAGACCGAACGGCCGCGCCTGCAGAATGACCGTCAGGCCCTGCGCCAACTCGTCAACGAGGGTATTGTGCCGCATGCGGACTTCCGCACCACCTCGCGCCTGGTGCTGGGCCCGTTCTGGAACCAGGCCTCTGACGCCCAGAAAGCCGCGTTCATGGAAGCTTTCCAGGACATGCTGATGCGCACTTACGCCGATGCCCTGCTGTCCTATGAAGACCAGCCCATTCGCGTCAAACGTCCTGCCGGCGGTTATTTCGATTGGGACAAGTCGGTTCCGACCGAAATCATCATGAAAGACGGCCGTCCCGTTCAGGTCAAGTATTATCTCTATCGCAATCCTCAAGGCGAGTGGAAAGTCTATGACGTGGTGGCCGAAAACGTCAGCTTCATCATGAGCTATCGCAACGTCCTCCAGGACGATGCCCGTCGCCTGGGCTTGGACGGACTGATCCAGAAAATGCGTAGCCAGACCATTCCAGTAGCCCAGACCGATGCCCAGAAAAGCTGATTCCAGTGAAGGCGTGGCCCTGACGCACGCCGAGGGAAATGCGATCCGCGTCTCCGGGGCGCTGACCTTCGCCTCGGCCGGCCGCGCCATCGAAGCCTTTCGTCCCTATTGCCAGCAACAGACCATAAAGCCTTTGCTGCTTGATCTTGCCGCGGTTACCCGCATGGACAGCGCCGGCTTGGCACTCCTGTTGCATTGGAAACGGATGGCCCATGCTGCGGGGCAACCGGTGCGGTTTTCGGCGCTGCCCGAGCAGGCGCGCAATCTCGCTGCGGTATTCGGCGTCGCCGATCTGATCGATTCGAGCAGCACCCGCTGATCCGCTCCCGACGCCTCGGGACGGATGAGCCTGCCGTTCCGGGAGTCCGTATGAACGAGGTCGTTTCGCCACCCGCCGACCCCATCCAGGCGCTACTGGCCGACATGGAGACCCTGCGGGCGCTGCTGGAAGAAACACTGCGCGAGCAGACGACATGGCCGTTGGTGGAGCGGTTCAGGGACGCCCATCGGCTCGCTGAAACGCGCCGCGGCGGCTCTCCGGAGGCCGAGCGAATGCTTTGTGCCGAGCTTGCCGCGCTGTCGACCCATGAGGCGGTCGAGTTCACCTACGCGTTCTCATCCTATTTCCAATCGGTGAACATCGCCGAAAAAGTGCATCGGCTGCGCCGCAGGCGGCATTATGCCCGCGAATCGACCACGCCCCAGCCGGAAAGCCTCCTGGACATGGTCACGCGCCTGCACGCGGCTGGATTGTCGTTGGCCGATCTCGACGCCCTGCTGCAGCGCCTGTGGGTCGAGCCGGTCTTCACGGCCCACCCCACCGAAGCACGCCGCCGCACGCTGCTGCAGAAGCAGCAATGGATCGCCCAACGGCTCGTCGAACGGCTCAATCCCAACCTCACGCCGCAGGAATCGGCCGGCATCCTCGAAAACATCCGCATGCACCTGACCGCGGCATGGCAGACGGACAGTGATCCCGATGTCCGTCCCACGGTCGATGATGAACACGAGCATGTGCTGTTCTTCCTGCTGCAGGTCATCTACCGCGTGGTACCGGCGTTCTACGAGGAACTGGAGGCGGCGGTCCGCCAGGTCTACGGCTCACCTGCACAGGGCTATGTGTCCCACCCGCTGCTGCGCTTTGCGTCCTGGGTCGGCGGCGACATGGATGGCAATCCCAATGTCTCGGCCGCCAGCATCCGGCGCGTTCTGGAACGCCAGCGCGGCGAGATCCTCACCCGTTACCGCGGCGAACTGAGCGAACTGTACCGGGAACTCAGCCAGTCGATCACACGGGTCGGCATCAGCGACGCCCTGCGCCAACGCATCGACGCCTACGGCGAGCAGTTCCCCGAGCGGCTGGCCAGCATCGCCCCGCGCCATCGCGCCATGCCCTACCGGGTTATGCTGCGGCTCATGGACGCCCGCCTCGCGGCGACCCTGCGCGACACCGAGGGCGCCTATCCAGACGCCGCGGCGTTTCTGGACGATGTCCGCCTCATGGCCGACAGCCTGGAGGCGAACAAGGGCCGCCATGCGGGGCTGTTCCTGGTGCGGCGTCTCGTGCGGCGCGTCGAGACCTTCGGCTTCCACGCCATGACGCTCGATGTACGTCAGGACAGCCTGGTGCATCGGCGCGTCATCGGCCAGTGCTTGGGGCTTGCCGATTGGCTGGACCGCTCCGCCGAGGAGCGCCTTGTCGTATTGCGGCGGGCGCTGGTGAGCGCCGATCCGCCGCGCATCCCGGCCGGTCCCGAAGTCGAACAGACGCTGGCCGTGTTTCAGGCCATCCGCGACGTCCGCAGCCGGCACGGCCAAAATGCGATCGGCCCCTACATCATCAGCATGACGCAGGGCGCCGACGACATTCTGTCGGTCCTGCTGCTGGCGCGCTGGGCCGGCCTCGGCCGGGATGGGGAGGTGCCGCTGGATGTGGCACCGCTGTTCGAAACCATCGGCGATCTGGAACACGGCCCCGGCATCATGACGGCGCTGTTCGACGAGCCCGTCTACCGCGCTCATCTCGAGCATCGCCATCGGCGCCAAATCATCATGCTGGGCTATTCGGACAGCAACAAGGACGGCGGCTTCGCCTGTTCCCGCTGGAGTGTGCAGCGCGCCCAGGGAACCTTCGTCGAGGTGGCGGCGGCTGCCGGAGTGGAACTCACCCTGTTTCATGGTCGGGGCGGCACGGTCAGCCGCGGTGGCGGCAAGACCCATAAGGCCGTTCTGTCCTCACCGCCCGGCGCCGTGGCCGGTCATCTGCGTGTCACCGAACAGGGCGAGATCATCAACGAAAAGTTCGGCTTGCGCGGCATTGCCATCCGCACGCTGGAACAAACCGTCAGTGCCGTCGCGCTCGCGACCGCCCAGCCGGGGCCTGCCGATGACGACCTGCGCCGCGCGGTCATGGAGCGGATCTCCGCCGAGAGCCGCCTGCGTTACCGGGAGCTGGTCGATCACCCGGATTTCATGACCTTCTTCCGCCATGCCACGCCCATCGACGTCATCGAACGCATGCAGATCGGCTCGCGGCCGGCCTCGCGCCGCCAGATGGCGGGCGTCAAGGATCTGCGCGCCATTCCATGGGTATTTTCGTGGTCGCAGAACCGCTATCTGTTCACCGGCTGGTATGGCCTCGGTCATGGCCTGCAAGCCGCGATGGCCGAGTTCGGGGCGGACACGCTGTCCCGCCTGGCGCGAGAGTGGCTGTTTTTCGGCAACCTGCTGGACGACGCCGAGATGGTGCTGATCAAGGCGGATCTGGGCATCGC
The DNA here is from genome assembly GCA_035325645.1 of Candidatus Macondimonas sp. Lineage (GTDB taxonomy): Bacteria > Pseudomonadota > Gammaproteobacteria > UBA5335 > UBA5335 > Macondimonas. Next base: position 10,944 of record DAOKZK010000002.1, read on the forward strand.
CGAGCGTTATGCGCAGCTCGTCCCGGCGTCAGCCAGCCACCTGGCCGGCCGGATCCGCGCAGCCTACGACGACACGGTCGGCGCCGTGTTCCGGCTCAAGGGCACCAGCGCGCTATTGGAACAGGACCGCATCCTGCAGCGCTCGATCCGCACACGCAATCCCTATCTCGACCCCGTCAGCCTGCTGCAGGTAGAACTCCTGGCGCGCTGGCGCGCTGGCAACCGGCAGGACGATACACTTTTCCGCGCCCTCGTGATCACCGTGAACGCCATCTCGCTGGGCTTGCAGAACACCGGCTAACCGACCATCGCGACGCCGCCGAGCAAAAAAACGCCGCTCGAAAGCGGCGTTTTATCTGGCGACCCGAAAGGCTGATCATTCGGGCGCGTTGATCGCCTTCATGCTGAGGCGGATGCGCCCTTGGCGGTCGACTTCCAGCACCTTCACGTCGATGACATCGCCTTCCTTCAGCTTGTCGCTGACCCGCTCGACCCGTTCGTCGGAGATCTGGGAGATGTGCACCAGTCCGTCGCGGCCGGGGAGAATGGTGACGAAGGCACCGAAGTCCATCAGCTTGCTGACGCGACCCTGATAGACCTTGCCCACCTCCACATCCGCGGTGATGAGCTCGATGCGCTGACGGGCGGCTTCTGCATCGGCCCGGTCGACCGAGGCAATCTTGACCGTGCCGTCGTCGGTGATGTCGATCGTGGTGCGCGTTTCCTCGGTGATCTGACGGATCGTCGCGCCGCCCTTGCCGATCACGTCGCGGATCTTCTCCGGGTTGATATGCATGGTCAGGATACGCGGCGCCCACTCGGACATCTCCTCACGCGAGCGGTCGATGACCTTGGCCATCTCGCCGAGGATATGCAGCCGACCTTCGCGGGCCTGTTCGAGTGCCGCCGACATGATTTCGCGGGTGATCCCGTTGATCTTGATGTCCATCTGCAGCGCGCTGATGCCGCGCTCGCTGCCGGCCACCTTGAAATCCATGTCGCCCAGATGATCTTCGTCTCCCAGGATGTCGGAAATCACGGCAAACCGGTCGCCATCCTTGATCAGCCCCATCGCGATCCCGGCTGCGGCTGCCTTGACGGGCACGCCGGCATCCATCAGCGACAGACTGGTGCCGCACACCGTCGCCATGGAACTCGAGCCGTTGGATTCGGTGATCTCGGACACCACGCGGATGGTGTAGGGAAAGCTGCTCATGTCGGGCAGGATGGCTTCGATAGCCCGGCGGGCCAAGCGACCATGACCGATTTCGCGGCGCTTGGGCGAGCCCATGAAACCGGTCTCGCCAACGCTGTAGGGCGGGAAGTTGTAGTGGAGCATGAATGGCTCCTTGCGCTCGCCCTCGATCGCGTCGATGACCTGCGCGTCCCGCGCGGTGCCCAGCGTCGTGACCACGATGGCCTGCGTTTCGCCGCGGGTGAACAGCGCCGAGCCGTGGGTACGCGGCAGGAACCCGACTTCGATGCTGATCGGTCGCACGGTCTTGAGATCGCGGCCGTCGATGCGCGGCGCGCCGCTCAGAATCCGCTCTCGGACGATGCGCTTTTCCAGATCGGCAAAGGCCTTCTTGACAGCGGCTTCCGTGAACACGCCCTCGTTCACCACGAGCTCTTTCACTGCGCGCTGCCTCAGTTCGGCCACCGCGGCCTGGCGGCCCTGCTTTTCCGACACGCTGTAAGCCTGACTGAGCGCACTTTCAACCAATGCAGAGACCGCCACCATCACCGACTCGTCGGCCTTGTGTGGCTGCCAGTCCCAGGCCGGCTTGCCGGCCTCGGCGGCAAACTCCTGAATCGCGCGCACGGCCGCCTGCATCTCCTCGTGGCCAAACAGCACAGCGCCGAGCATGACCGATTCCGGCAATTCGCGCGCGCCGGATTCCACCATCAGCACGGCCTGTTCGGTTCCTGCGACCACCAGATCCAAGTCGGAACGCTCGAGCTGCCGCCCGGTGGGGTTCAGCACATAGGCCCCATTGACGTAACCCACCCGCGCAGCGCCCAAGGGCCCCTGGAACGGGATACCCGAGATCGCGAGGGCTGCCGAGGCACCCAGCAGGGCCGGGATGTCGGGGTCGATATCCGGATTGAGGGACTTGACGGTGGCGATGACCTGGACTTCATGATGGAAGCCCTTGGGAAACAGGGGACGCAGCGGGCGGTCGATGAGGCGGGAGGTCAGCACTTCCTTTTCGGACGGGCGTCCTTCCCGCTTGAAGAACCCGCCGGGGATGCGTCCCGCGGCGTAGGTCCGCTCCTGATAATTGACGGTGAGCGGCAGGAAGTCGATCCCGGGCGAGGGCTCGGTCCGACCCACCACGGTCACCAGAACCACGGTGTCCGCCATACTGACCAGCACCGCGCCCGTGGCCTGTCGGGCGATGCGCCCCGTTTCCAGGGTAACCTCATGCTCGCCGTACTGAAATCGTTTTACAGTGATTGTCACAGTGCTTCCTTACCGACTTCCTTACCGACCCGACTTTGAACGCAGAATACCGTGGTGATGCGGGTTAGGCTCAACGGCGCAGACCCAGCCGGCCGATCAGTTCCTGATAGCGTGCCGCATCGGTTTTCTTGAGATAGTCGAGCAGCTTGCGGCGTTGGCTGACCAGTTTGAGCAAGCCGCGGCGCGAGTGATGATCCTGCTTGTGGACGGCGAAATGCCCGGTCAGATGTTCGATGCGCTGGGTCAGCAGCGCCACCTGCACTTCCGAAGAGCCGGTGTCGCGGGCATCGCGCTGGAAACCGGCAACGACTTCGGCCTTGGTCTGGTCTGAAAGAGACATGTAACAAAACTCCTCAATGCGATCTTTCACTACAAATTATTGATTTTAACTTTTTCCACGGCTTCGCAACAAGCCGTCGAGTCGGCTTTTCGCTCACGCATGCATCAGCCGCCGCGGGGCGCAGCGCCCATCCGCCAGCATCTCTCCCATCCCCAAGAATCGTTTGCCGGGCCCGTAAAGCCGCACGGTCGTACCTGCGGGCTCGGTACTCGGCACAGTCACCGCGCTGCCCTGCCCGAGATAAAACGCCAGCGCCTCGTTCACGGCAAGCGCGGGATAGTGCTGCAGTGCCGCGTCCAGCGGCATCAGCAGATCATCGAGCGCGGCGAATGATCCGGCCTCCGCACAGCGCTGCAGCGCGGCCATGTCATGACTGCCATCATCAAGCGCAAAGGGACCGAGCGCCACGCGGCGCAAGGCGTGCACGTGCGCCACGGTGCCGAGCGCCACCGCGACATCCTCGACGAGGGTGCGCACATAGGTGCCCTTGCTGCATCGTATCCGCAACGTCGCCTCGACGCCCGATTGCGACAATACACTCGCGGCGTGGATGTGAACCCGGCGCGGCGGCCGTTCCACGTCCTTGCCCTGACGGGCGAGCCGATAGAGTCGCTCGCCCTCGTGCTTCAGCGCGGAATACATGGGCGGAATCTGGTCGATCTCGCCGATGAAGCGCTCCAGAACGGCCGGCAATGCCGCCAGACGATCAGCGTCAATGGGCCCGGTCTCGACCACCTCGCCTTCGCGATCGCCGGTGGTGGTGCGCGCCCCGAACCGGCAAACCACCTCATAGCTCTTGTCGGCGTCGAGCAGATAGCCGCAGACCTTGGTCGCCTGGCCAAAGCAAAGCGGCAAAAGTCCTGTTGCCAAGGGATCGAGGCTGCCGGTATGACCGCCCTTGGCCGCGCCATAGAGCCAGCGCACCTGCTGCAGGGCCTTGTTGCTGGAAACCCCCAACGGCTTGTCGAGCAGGAGAATGCCGTCGACTATCCGCCGCTTGCGTGGGACCGACCGCAAGGAGCTGCCTGCGCTCATGGCGATTCTGTGTCTTCCGACGCCTCGGCACGCCGATCATCCGCGGCTCGCACCTTGGCGATCAACGCGTCCATGCGCTGGCCATGGTCCAGCACTTCGTCGTACTGAAAATGCAGATGCGGAATGGCGCGCAGATGCAGCCGCCGGCCGAGCAACCCCTGCAGCGATCGCGCGGCGTGCTGCAGGATCGACAGCTTCTCCTCGATACCCGTCACCCGGCCGAGGAAAGAGACGAATACGGTGGCGTGGGACAGATCCCGCGCCACTTTCACCTCGGTCACCGTGACCGGCCCCAAGCGCGGATCCTTGACCTCATCGCGAATCAACTCGCTCAGCTCCTGGCGCAGCTGCTCAGCCACCCGCAAGGTCCGCGAAAACTCCTTGGGCATGTCAGGCCGGCACCTCGATGCGTTGATAGACCTCGATCTGATCGCCGGGCTGCACATCATTGTAGTTACGCACGGCGATACCGCACTCGGTACCGGCCCGGACTTCGTTCACGTCGTCCTTGAATCGACGCAGCGATTCCAACTCGCCCTCGAATACCACGACGTTGTTGCGCAGCACACGGATCGGACAGTTCCGCCGAACCGCGCCTTCCATCACCAGACAGCCGGCGACGGCGCCCATCTTCGAGGAACGGAACACGTCGCGCACCTCCGCGATACCCACGACTTCTTCCTTGACCTTGGGCGCCATGAGGCCGGTGATGGCGTTCTTTACCTCTTCAAGCGCCTGGTAGATGATGCTGTAGTAGCGCACATCGGTGCCGGTTTCGCTGATCAGCCGCCGCGCCGCCGCATCCGCCCGCACGTTGAAGGCGATGATGATGGCCGAGGATGCCACGGCCAGATTGACGTCGGATTCGGTGATGCCACCGAGTCCGCGCGCGACGACGTTGACCTTGACCTCTTCATTGGACAAACCCACGAGTGCATCGCTCAAGGCTTCGACCGAGCCCTGCACATCGGCTTTTACGATGAGGTTGACCTGCTGCAGGTTGCCCTCTTCCAGGCGGTTGAAGACGTCTTCGAGCTTGGCCGTGGCCTGCTTGGCCAGACGCACGTCGCGGAATTTCCCCTGGCGGTACAGCGCGATCTCACGCGCCTTGCGCTCGTCGCCGACCACCATGAAATCGTCCCCGGCATTGGGCGTGCCCGACAGACCGAGAATCTGCACCGGAATCGACGGGCCCGCCTGGGTAACCGGCCGGCCGCTCTCGTCGAACATGGCGCGCACCCGCCCCCATTCCTGACCGCACAGCAGCACATCGCCCCGTTCCAGCATGCCCTTCTGCACCAGTACGGTCGCCACCGAACCGCGTCCCTTTTCGACACTGGATTCGATCACCACACCCGCTGCCGGGCCCTGCGCGACGGCAGTGAGCTCCATGACCTCTGCCTGCAACAGCACGGCCTCGAGCAAGGCGTCCATATTGGTCCCCTGCTTGGCGGAAACGGGAACGAACATCGACTCCCCGCCCCAATCCTCGGGCACCACGCCATGCTGCACCAATTCGTTCTTGATGCGCTCGAGATCGGCGCCGGACTTGTCGATCTTGTTGATCGCCACGATGATTGGCACCTTTGCCGCCTTGGCGTGCTGGATGGCCTCGATGGTCTGCGGCATCACGCCGTCATCGGCCGCCACCACCAGGATCACGATGTCGGTCGCCCGCGCACCACGGGCGCGCATCGAGGTAAATGCGGCATGGCCGGGCGTATCGAGAAAGGTGATCATGCCGCGCGGCGTACTGACGTGATAGGCGCCGATGTGCTGGGTGATGCCTCCGGCTTCCCGATCGGCAACCTTGCTGCGGCGAATGTAGTCCAGCAGCGTGGTCTTGCCGTGGTCCACATGACCCATCACCGTCACCACCGGCGCCCGCGATACGGCTCCGATCTGCTGACCCTCACCCTCACTGAGCAGGGTTTCCTCCAGCGCCGACTCCTTGAGGAGCTTCGGCGTATGGCCCATCTCATCGACCAGAAGAGACGCCGTGTCTTGGTCGATCACCTGATTGATGGTGGCAAGGACGCCCATGCCCATCAGCGTTTTGATGACCTCGGGCGCCTTGACCGCCATGCGTTGTGCCAGTTCACCGACTGTGATGGTCTCGGGAATCAGCACTTCACGGACCACCGGGACCACTGGCTTCTCGAACTGGTGGCGAAGAGGGCCGGCTTCGGAGCGCCCACCCTTGCGTTTGCCGACGCGGCGAATCGAATCGGCACCACGCTCGTTACGATCCCGTCGGTCGATCTGGCCATCCGGACGATCTTTCCTGCGTCCCTCGCCGCGTTTGTCCCCCGGTCCCGCGGGCGCGGGCGCAGGCGATGCCGGCGCCGTTCGACCCAGTTCCGCCGGACGACGGGCTCCCACGGACGGCCGCCCGGCGTCTCGGGACGGCGTGTCGGTCCTGCGCGGCGCAGCGACACCACGCGCGTCGTCGCGCGACGGCATGCGTACGGTGGCCTCGGCTTGCTCGGACGCGACCTGCTCCACGGTTACGCTGGGCGCCGTCACCGTCGGCACTTCCCCGCGTGCAACCGATTCCGTTTGATCAGACGCCGCCACCGGTGCAGTTTCGACGACCGGCTCCACCGCGACAACTTCGGGTTCTTGGACAGCGCCCTGCTCCACCTCGACGGACGACATGACGATGGATTCGGGGGTCTCCGTAACACCCTCTTCGGCCAAAACGGGCCGTTTGATGTAGGTTCTTTTCTTGCGAACCTCGACAGTCACCGTCTTGCCACGACCTTGCGCACCAGCCAGTCTGATCTCGCTGGTGGTCTTGCGCTTCAGGGTGATGCGCTGGGGCTCGGCCGCCTCGCCTCGACTGCGACGCAGGTATCCCAGCAATTGCGTCTTCTCATGATCCGTAATGGGATCTTCCGCCCCCTTGGCCGGAATCCCGGCTTCGCTCAACTGCTCCTGCAGGCGCTCCACCGGGATGCCCACCGTCTCCGCGAATTGCTTTACCGTCACTTCAATCATGCTCACCCCCGCGCCTGCGAACCGGTCCTACCATCACTCATGCTGGTCCGCAAACCAGTGTTCCCGCGCCTTCATGATCAGGGCACCTGCACGCTCCCGGCTCAATCCGCCGATGTCGAGCAGATCGTCGACCGCCTGCTCGGCCAGATCTTCTCGTGTCAGAATGTCGTGTCGAGCCAGCAACCGAGCCAGGTCGTTATCCATACCCTCGAGTTCGAGCAAATCCTGCGCGGGTTCCTTTTCGGCGGCATGCTCTTCGCTGGCAATCGCCCGCGTCAGCAGGGCGTCCTTGGCAGCCTCGCGCAACGCATTGACGACGTCCTCGTCGAATTCATCGATCTCCAGCAGTTCGGCCGCCGGCACATAGGCGACTTCCTCCACGCTGGAGAAGCCTTCCCGAACCAGAATGGCCGCTATTTCATCATCAACCCCGAGTTCCCTCACGAAAAGCGCCACGAGATTGCTGGCTTCCGCCTCGCCCTTGGCGCGCGCCTGCTCCTGATCCATGACATTCAGGGTCCACCCGGTCAGTTCGCTGGCCAGCCGGACGTTCTGTCCGCCCCGGCCGATGGCCAAAGACAACTTGTCGGCGTCTACCGCCACATCCATGCTGTGGGATTCCTCGTCGACCACAATCGATACCACGTCGGCCGGCGACATGGCATTGATGACGAACTGGACGGGGTTGGCGTCCCAAGGGACGATATCCACCCGTTCGCCAGACAGTTCGTTCGACACCGTCTGCACGCGCGAGCCTCGCATCCCGACACAGGCCCCGACCGGGTCGATCCGCCGATCGTGCGCCATGACCGCGATCTTGGCCCGCAAACCCGGATCACGGGCTGCCCCCTTGATCTCGATCACACCCTGGCCAACCTCCGGCACTTCGAGCTTGAACAGTTCGATCAGGAACTCGGGCGCCGTCCGGCTCAGAAACAGCTGCGGACCACGCGCTTCCGATCGAACCTCCTTGAGGTAGGCGCGCAGGCGGTCGCCGGTGTGCACCATTTCGCGCGGGATCATCCATTCTCTGGGCACCATGGCCTCGACATTGCCGCCGAGATCAAGAATCACGTTGCCCCGCTCGACCTTCTTGACCATGCCCATGACGAGCTCGCCGATCCGGTCCTGGTACTGAGCGACGATCTTGGCGCGCTCCGCCTCGCGCACCTTCTGCACGATGACCTGCTTCGCCGCCTGTGCCGCGATGCGGCCGAACGGCAAGGATTCGATCGGCGCCTCGACGAAGTCACCGACCTCGACCGACGGATTGACTTCGCGCGCCTTGGTCAGATGCATCTGGGTATGGACGTTCATCTCGGGAGCGTCGTCGGCCACGACTTCCCACCGCCGCGTGGTGGAGTACGCACCGGTGCGACGATCGATCCGCACCCGCACATCGATGTCGTCCTCTGCCAACCGCTTGCGGGTCGCAGACTCCAGGGCGGCTTCGATTGCCCTGAAAATCACCTCGTCCTCCACGCCCTTTTCGTTCGAGAGCGCCTCGACCACCAACAGAATTTCTTTGCTCATCGTCTTGATCCTCGGCGTGGACTCACTGTGGACACTTGAGGCGCCAATCGAGCCCGCTCGATGTCCGTCAATCGAAGCGTCACCCGTACCCCTTCGACATCGATCTGAATCGATTCGGCATCAGCAGCCGCCAGTTCCCCCTGAAAATTGCGTCGACCCGCCATGGGCGCCCACGTGCGCACCTTGACCCGCTCACCGACGAACCGCGCAAAATGCTGCGGCTTGACCAAGGGACGATCATCCCCGGGCGAGGACACTTCAAGCACATACTCGCCGGGCACGGGATCGTGAACATCAAGCAGTCCTGCTGCGTGGTGGCTGACCTGCTCGCAATCCTCAAGGCCAATCCCTTCCGGCCGGTCGATATAGAGGCGCACCCGTTGCCTCCCGCCCTGCAGATGCTCGACGCAGATGAGTTCGTAACCCATTTCGGCCAAGGCAGGCGCCAGCAACTGCTCGAGTCTCTCTCGCAACGTCAGGCCACCAACCGACTCGGTCAACGCTACTCTCCCAGATCGGCTGACGCCGAAAAAACCCATTCACCAAGAACAAAAAAGCCCCATAACCGGGGCTTTTTCTTCAAGGCAATGTTCGATTGGTAGCGGGGGCAGGATTTGAACCTGCGACCTTCGGGTTATGAGCCCGACGAGCTGCCAGACTGCTCCACCCCGCATCCGGTTAAGCGACCATTATACGAGTATCGCAGCCCCACCGCAATACCGCCGCACTCAGAACGCCAGCAGGCAGGCCCGAATCAACGGTTCCGGGATGACCCCGAATACGAGGACAAGCCCGCCGTTGACGATCAGCATCCAGCGTACATCCGGGCTCGTCACCAACGACGCGGATTCGATCGGTGCCTCGAAATAGAGCTGCCAGACGACTTTCAGATAGTAGAATGCGCTGATCACGGCGAAGATGACCGCAATAACCGCTATCAGCCCAAACCCCTGCTCCATGACCGCGTCGAGCACCAGAAGCTTGGCATAGAACCCCGCTGTCGGCGGCACGCCCGCCATCGAGAACATGAACAAGGCCAGGACCGCAGCCAGCCATGGGCTGCGGTTGTTGAGACCCTTGAGGTCATCCATCGTCTCTGCCTCGTATCCGGCACGACTCATGAGGATGAGCACACCAAATGCGCCAATCGCCATCAAGGCATAGATGAGGATGTAAAAAAGCGCGGACGCATAGCCGACCGGATTGGCCGCCAGCACGCCGAGCAACACGAAGCCGATGTTTGCGATCGCCGAATAGGCGAGCAGTCGCCTCACATTGGTCTGGGCGATGGCGACCACGCTTCCGATCGCCAGAGACAACACCGCCATGGCCATCAACAGCTGCCGCCAGTCTTCGGTCATGCCCTCCAGTCCCTCGGCCAGCAGCCTGATGGCCATCGCAAACGCGGCAAGCTTGGACGCCGAAGCGACGAGCAACGCAACCGGTGCGCTCGCGCCCTGGTACACATCGGGCATCCAGTTGTGAAAGGGGACGGCCCCGAGCTTGAAGGCAACGCCGGCAGCGACGAAGGTCATGCCCAGCAACAAGGGCAGGCTACCGACCGGCTGGTCCACGATCCGAATGGCCAGTTCATCGAGATTCAAAGTTCCGGTCACGCCGTACAGGATGGACATGCCGTAGAGCAGCATCCCCGACGCGATGGCGCCCAGCACGAAGTACTTCATGGCCGCCTCGGCACTCAGCATGCGCTCCCGATTGAACGCAACGAGGGCATACAGGCTCAGCGACATCAGTTCCAGGCCCAGATAGACCGTGATGAAATGTGCTGCCGAGATCAGCACCATCATCCCCAGTGTGGAAAACAACGTCAGCAGGTAGAACTCGCCCTGATCGATCTGCCGGGAGCGAAGGTAGTCCCGTGCGTAGATCAACATCACGCCACTCACCAGGATGACGGCAACCTTCAGCACCACGGCCAGACGATCCAGGACGAACATCTCGCTGAAGGCCATTATCGGCGCATCGAGGCCTTGGCCCACCTTCAGCACCGATGCGGCAGTTGCGGCAAGCGCCAGCAAGCTCAAGCCGTGGGTGAGATGGCGCCAGCGCGGCGGCAGGAACAGGTCGATCACCAATATCCCGCACACCGACACCAGGAGCAGGATTTCAGGCACTGCAGGCCAAATCGATCCAGTCGAAGTCATGTCCATTCCCGAATCATCCTGGGGTTGAGGCGGTCAGAGCTTGCCGGGCAAGATCTGGAGCAGCAACTGTTGAACGGAGGGCTCGATCACCGCCAAAAGCGGCTGTGGCCAGACCCCCAAGCCGATCACCATGACGGCCAACACACCGAGCATCAAAAATTCCCTCGGACTCAAGTCGCTGAGCTGCTCCACCTCCGGATTGGTCACCGGGCCAAAGGCAACCCGCTTGACCAGCCACAGCGAGTAGGAAGCACCGAGAATGAGCGTCAGGGCGGCTAGAAAAGCGATCCATGGGTTGGCCTGGAAGCTTGCCAGAATGACCAAAAACTCCCCCACGAAGCCGGAAGTTCCCGGCAGCCCCGAGTTGGCCATGGCGAACAGAACGAAGAACGCGGCAAATATCGGCATGCGAGCGGTCACGCCACCATAGGCAGCGATCCGCCGGGTATGCATCCGGTCGTAAAGTACGCCCACGCACAGGAACATGGCTCCGGAAATGAATCCGTGGGAAATCATCTGAACGGCGGCGCCTGTCAGTCCCATGGCCAAGCCCGGCGCATCGATACCCGCTGTCGTCTCACCCCAGTAGGGCAGAAAAAAGCCCAGCGTCACGAATCCCATGTGGGCGATGGAGGAATAGGCAATCAGTTTTTTCATGTCCTCCTGGACCATTGCCACCAGGCCGACATAAACGATGGCGATCAAGCTCAGCATCGCCATGAAACCGGCCATCTCGGCCGCGGCATCTGGGGCAATGGGCAAGGCATAGCGCAAAAATCCGTATGCACCCATCTTGAGCGTGATCGCGGCAAGGATGACCGAACCACCCGTCGGCGCCTCGACATGCGCATCCGGCAGCCAGGTATGCACCGGCCACATCGGCACCTTGACGGCAAACGCAGCCAGGAACGCGAGGAAGATCAGCGTCTGTTCGGTAGCCCCCAGCGGAAGGGCCTGCAGCGTCTGGACATCGAACCCTCCACCCTTCTGATAGAGGTAGATGAAGGCGACCAGCATGAGCACGGAGCCCAGAAAGGTAAACAGGAAAAACTTGACCGTCGCGTAAATGCGACGCGGGCCGCCCCAGATACCGATGATGAGAAACATCGGAATGAGTATGGCTTCCCAAAATACATAGAAAAGCAGTGCATCGATCGCAGCAAAAACGCCAATCATGAAGCCTTCCATGATCAGAAAGGCCCCGAGATAGCCGGCCGGACGGGACGTAACAGACTCTTTCGCTGCGAAGACGGTAAAGACCGTCATGAACGTCGTGAGGACGATGAGCGGCATGGACAGCCCATCGACACCCAATGCGTAATCTGCCCCCAATGATGGGATCCATAGAGCCCGCTCCACGAACTGGAGTTCAGCGCTCCCGACTGCAAAGCCGGTCCAGAGTCCCAGGCTCCCGACAAAGGTTCCCAAGGACACGGCCAAGGCCAACCCGCGCGCCAGCGCGACTTTTTCGTTTCCCGCCCACAGGACCAGAAGACCGCCGAGGATCGGCGTCCAGATCAAAAGGCTCAGCAGCGGCAGATCGGCAAACATGCAGAGGTTCCTTTCCCCTTGCGACGGAGCGCAGCTATCAGCGAATGAACAGCACCCAACCCAGCAGCAGGGTCAGGCCGATCAGCATGGCGAAGGCGTAGTGATAGAGAAAGCCGGACTGAAGCGCACGGCCCTTGGATGCCCACCCGGCGATCCGTTGCGCGGTCCCGTTGACGAGTCGGCCGTCGATCAGGTCCATGTCGCCGCGTTCCCAGAACAATCGCCCAAGCGCACGACCAGCGCCCGCGAATCCCTGGATGTACAAAGCGTCAAAGCCGTACTTGTGGTCGAACAGCCAGCGCAGCGCCCGGGTCGGCGCAAAGCGTCGGGCGAAGAAATCCGCCACTGCCGGATTCACCAGATAGACATAGCCCGCACACGCCACGCCGGCAAGCGCGAGATAGATCGCTGGACTCCTGAAGCCGTGCATCACGAACGCAAGGGGGCCGTGGAAATGAGCGCCCAGTTCGCCCAGGACGTCATGCGCACTGGCAACCGTGATGACCCCGCTGAAGAAGTCCCCGAAAAGCATGGGTTCAATCGTCAGGGCGCCGATGGCGATCGAGGGAATCGCCAGCAACACCAACGGGACGGTGACCACCCACGGCGATTCGTGAGGCTCATGAACGCCGTGATGTCCGTGGTCCCCGTGCCCATCATGCGCGTGATCCCTGAACCGCTCGGCACCGTGAAACACCATGAAGATCAGCCGGAAGGTGTAAAAAGCCGTGATGAACACACCGGACAGGACGGCCGCATAGGCAATGCCCGCGCCCGGCAGATGCGATTCGGCCACCGCTTCGATCAAGGCGTCTTTTGAAAAGAACCCGGAGAAGCCCGGGAAGCCGATCAGTGCCAGCGCGCCTATCAGGCACGTCGCATAGGTAATGGGCAGCCGGCGCCACAGGCCGCCCATGCGACGCATATCCTGCTCATGATGCAGGGCAATGATCACCGATCCTGCGGCGAGGAACAGCAAGGCCTTGAAGAAGGCATGGGTCATGAGATGAAAGACCGCTGCTGAATACGCTGAGACCCCGAGTGCCACGGTCATGTAACCGAGTTGTGACAAGGTGGAATAGGCGACGACCCGCTTGATATCCGTCTGCACGATCCCGAGCAGTCCCATGAAAAACGCCGTCGCAGACCCAATCAGGAGAATCGTCGTGAGGGCCGTTTCCGACAACTCATAGAGCGGCGACATCCGCGCGACCATGAAAATACCCGCCGTGACCATGGTGGCCGCGTGGATCAACGCCGAAATGGGCGTCGGGCCTTCCATGGAATCCGGCAGCCAGACATGCAGAGGCATCTGCGCCGACTTGCCCATCGCCCCCACGAACAACAGCAGGCAGATGACCGTGAGGACCGACCAGTCCATCCCGGGAATGATGCTCAACGTTTGTTCCTGCAGACCGCTTGCCGCCGCAAAGACCTCTCGGTAATCCAGGCTGCCGGTGTATTGCAGGACGGCAGCGATTCCGAGGAGAAAACCGAAATCGCCCACCCTATTGACCAGAAAGGCCTTCATGTTGGCAAACACGGCACTGGGGCGGGTATACCAGAACCCGATCAAAAGGTAGGACACCAGACCAACGGCTTCCCATCCGAAGAACAGCTGCAGGAAGTTGTTGGCCATCACCAGCGTCAGCATGGCAAAAGTAAACAGCGAGATGTAGCTAAAGAAGCGCTGGTAACCTTCGTCGTCACGCATGTACCCGATGGTGTAGATGTGCACCATGAGCGATACGAAAGTGACGACGCACATCATCAGTGCGGTGAGATTGTCGACGAGGAAACCGACGGTCAACTGCAGACCGTCGACCATTCCCCAAGTGTAGATCGTCTCGTTGAAGACGGGAGCGCCATCGAGCGCATGAGCCTTCAGCACCCAAAACGACAGCGCGCAGGAAAGTCCCACTCCGCCGATGGTCACGGCGTGTGCACCGGTGCGCCCGATCTGGCGCCCGAAGAGGCCCGCGATGATCGATGCGATCAGAGGAGCCAGCACGATGGTCAGATAAACCTGCTGCATGTTCGCTCAACCCTTCATGCCGTCGAGATCCTCGACGTTGATGCTGCCCTTGCCCCGGAACAGGACGACGAGAATGGCCAGACCGATCGCGGCCTCTGCCGCGGCGACGGTGAGTATGAAAAACACGAACACCTGGCCCGCGAGATCCCCATTGAAGCGGGAAAAGGCAACGAAATTCATGTTTACCGCGAGCAGCATCAACTCGATGCACATCAGCAACAGAATGATGTTCTTACGGTTGATGAAAATGCCAGCGACGCTCAGAACGAACAGAACACCACTGAGCATCAGGTAATGCGACAAGGTAATCATTCAACCCCCACGGGCAGGTTCATGATGGCGAGGATCATTCGCGCGTCTCGGAAGGCATCTTGATGATGCGGATGCGGTCTTCCGGCCGGACCTGCGCCTGCAGGCCGGGATTCTGGACGCGACGCCCTGCCCGGCGCCGCATGGTCAGCGAGATGGCCGCAACGATCGCCACCAATAGAATGACCGCGGCAATCTCGAAGGGATACACATACTGGGTGTACATCACCTCGCCCAGGGCCCGGATATTGCTTTCACCCGGTCCCAGCGGAAGGGGTCCTCCCGGGGTCGAAAAACGCTCGGCACCAAGTACGACCGACAGTTCGAGCACGACCAGCACCACGACGCCCAGCCCCAAGGGCAACGACCGGTTGAAGCCTTCCCGCAGTGTCGCAAGGTCGACGTCGATCATCATGACGACGAACAGGAACAGCACCATCACCGCACCGACGTAGACCAGCACCAGCACGATGGCGAGGAACTCGGCTTCGATGAGCAGCCACAGGGCTGCGCTGGTAAAAAATGCCAGTACCAGAAACAGCACCGAGTGAACCGGGTTGCGCGCCGTGATCACGGCCAGTGCGGCACCGATCAGCACGGCCGAAAACGCATAAAACAGCACGAGTTGAAACATCGGATGGGGCTCCGCCGGATATTCCGGATGCGTTGTATCTTTGGATCAGCGATACGGTGCGTCTACCGCCCGATCCCGGGCGATGGATTCCTCGTACTTGTCCCCGATCGCAAGCAGTTTGTCCTTGGTCATGATGTGCTCCCCGCGCTGCTCGAAATGGTATTCGTAGATGCGCGTTTCCACGATCGAATCCACAGGACAGGCTTCCTCGCAAAATCCGCAGTAAATGCATTTGAACAGATCGATGTCATAGCGCGTGGTGCGGCGCGTTCCATCGGCGCGCATCTCCGACTCGATGGTGATGGCCAGCGCAGGACAGACCGCTTCGCACAATTTACAGGCGATGCAGCGTTCCTCGCCGTTCGCATACCGCCGCAGAGCGTGGAGTCCCCGAAATCGTGGACTTTGCGGTGTCTTTTCCTCGGGATAGAGCACTGTGACCTTCGGCGCAAACAGCTCGCGCGCCGTCACGGACAAGCCGACCACCAGTTCCCATAACAGGAAGGTCTTGAAGAAGTCACCAATCTGTCGTGTTACGGCATTCATGCATCACCCCCTGTTCAGAACCAGGGTCCAAACCCGGTGTGGACGAAAACCCCCACCACGGCCAGCCAGACGATGGTCACCGGAATGAACACCTTCCAGCCGAGCCGCATGATCTGGTCATAGCGGTAGCGCGGGAACGTGGCCCGGAACCAGAGAAAACAGAACAGGAAAAACGCGACCTTCAGCGCCAGCCAATGAAAGCCGTTCTGACCCAGCAGCGGCAGTTGCCCCAGCACGGGAATATTCTCCAAGGGCGACAGCCAACCGCCCAGAAACAGGGTCGCCACCAAGGTCGAGATCAACGTCATGTTGGCGTATTCAGCCAGAAAGAACAGCGCAAACCCCATCCCGCCGTATTCCACATGGAATCCGGCCACGATTTCCGACTCACCCTCCACCACGTCGAAAGGCAGCCGGTTCGTTTCGGCGACGCCAGAGATCCAGTACACCAGAAACAGCGGGAAAAGAGGAATGAAGTACCAATGCCAGAACCCACCCTGCTGGGCCAGGACGATGTCGTTCAATTTGAGACTGTTCGCGGCCATCAGGACGCCGATGAGGGCGAACCCCATGGCCAGCTCGTAGGAAACCATCTGCGCCGCCGCCCGCATTGCGCCCAGAAACGCATACTTGGAGTTGCTGGCCCAGCCCGCCAGGATGATCCCGTAAACGCCGAACGAGGTCAGCGCCAGAATGAACAGCAGACCGGCGTCCACGTTCGCCAGCACAGCCCCGTCCGCAAAGGGCACAACGGCCCAAGCCACCAGCGCCGGCAGGAACGACAGCACTGGCGCCATGATGAACAGCGTCCGGTTGGCGCGCGCGGGGATGACGATTTCCTTGAAAGCCAACTTGGCGGCATCGGCAATCGGCTGCAGCAGGCCGGCGGGACCGACCCGGTTCGGGCCCAAGCGCGCCTGCATGAAGCCGATGACCTTGCGCTCCGCGTAAGTGAGGTAGGCCACGACCCCGAGCAGGGGCAGCACGATCGCCAGGATCTTGAGCACGATCACGACGCTCACCCGAATGGCTTCGGGAATCTGCGACCAGATCGCCAGTATGGATTCCAGCATCACACCTGCTTCCTTAGGATTCCGTCGATTCCGTTGCGCCCGGGGCAATCTCGATAGCCCCGAATCGGGCCCCACTCCCCGCCACGTCGAGATGGCCGGCTGGCCACCACACACAACCCGTTGCCAAGCCCTCATCTGCCACCCAGGGCAGTTCCGCAACCTGCCCCCCTTGACGGACGATGGCGGTGTGACCCGTCTTGAGCCCGTACCGCTCGGCGTCGGAAGGGTGAAGGTGCAGCGTCCGCGCTCGCCGACCTTCCGGTGAACTCTGCAGCGCCCGAGCGCGGCGTGCCAGCGGATCGCAGCCGTAGAGGGCCAACGGGCCCAAGCGCTGCAGTGCAGGCAATAGTGGCCGTTCCCAGGCGCCCTGACGGTGCCACTGCGGCTTTGCCGTCTCGATTTCGCCGATGGCGAGACGCGCCGCCTCGGTCACCTCATGGCAATCTGCATAATCGAATCCCGTCGCCCCGAACTGGTTGCCAAGCACACGCAATACCTTCCAGGCAGGCCGCGACTCACCCGCCGGCGGCGTACACCCTTCAAAGTGCAACCAGGTCCCATCGCGGGTGATCAGGCTGCCTGCTGTTTCGGCAAAACTGCCAATCGGCAGCAACACATGTGCGGTGGATCTCAAGGCATCGGTGACATATGCCGTCAATGCCACCCCGAAACGGGCACCCGACAAGGCCGCCATCGCGGCAGCGGGGTCTGCGGCCTCGACTTCGGGCTCGAGGCCGAGCATGAGAAAGCCGTCCATGCCGCCAGCGAACAACTCGTGGGCCGAACGCCCGACTTTCTGTACCGCAGCGCCACCGAACCCGCGGTGCGGCACGATACCGCAAAGCCAGGCGCCTGCAGTGTTGCCGCCGACCGGCAGAGTGCCGAGCGTCGAGCCGGTCGCCTCCGCAACAAAGCTCGCCAGCGCCAACACCACGCCTGTCCCCTTTTGCTCCAGCGCAAGCTGTCCGATCAACACACCGGAACGTTCCCCTTTGGTCAGCGCTTCGGCCATCAGGACATGCGGCTGCTCCGGCGAGACACCCTGCACAGCCGCTGCCAGGGCAACGGGAACGCTCTGGCCGGTGAACTCGGAGACCGCCAAGGCGAGGGCCGCCATTTCCTCCGCCAGGTCTTTGGCACGCCGTTCGGCATGGATCGGAAAGCGAAAATCGGCGTCCAGGGGGTTGATGACGCACAGACGCGCACCGCGCAAGCCGGCCTTGCGCAAGCGCAGATGCAGCAAGGGCACTTCCCGACGCAGATCACTGCCTACGATGAGCGCCGCATCGACCCGCTCCCACTCTGCAACGGGCCGTCCGAGATCGGGGAACGCGCCGGCATGCTCTTGCGCCGACGCGTCGACCATGCCCAGCCGGTGATCGAGATTGGCGCATTCCAGATGCTCGGCCAATCGCCGCAGCAGGAAGTATTCCTCGACCGTTGCCGACGGCGAGGCCAGGATACCAAGCGCTTCAGGAGCAATGCCCCGCAAACCTTCCGCCGCCGCATGGAGCGCCGTGGCCCAATCGACCGTGCGCCAGCGCCCGTCTTCACGTACCATGGGCGACAACAGCCGATCTTCCGCCTGCAGCGCGGTATAACTGAAGCGATCGCGGTCGCTGATCCAGGTCTCATTGAACGCCTCGGCCTCGCGCGGGACCACGCGCATCACCCGCCCGCCGCGCACGTGAGCCGCAATATGGGTGCCCCACCCATCATGCGGCGAGAGGGTCGGCCGCTCGGTCAGTTCCCAAGGCCGGGCCGTGTAACGCGACGGTTTGGCCGTCAAGGCACCGACGGGGCACAGGTCGATGACGTTGCCAGCCACTTCCGACGTCAAGGCATGCTCGACATAGGTCCCGATGGCCATGAATTCCCCGCGACCGGTTGCGCCCAACTCGCGCAGCCCCGCGATTTCCTCACCGAAACGGACGCAGCGGGTGCAATGGATGCAGCGCGTCATGTCGGTCGCCACGAGCGGCCCCAGATCCGGGTCCGGCACAACACGCTTGCGCTCGTCATAGCGCGAGGCATCCTGGCCGAAACCCAACGCGAGATCCTGCAGTTCGCATTCGCCGCCCTGATCGCAGATCGGGCAGTCAAGTGGATGATTGATCAGCAGGAATTCCATGGTGCCCTGCTGGGCATCGATCGCCTTGGGGGATCGCGTGAAGACCTTCATGCCGTCGGCCACCGGCGTCGCACAGGCCGGCACGGGCTTGGGCGCCCGCTCCATTTCCACCAGGCACATACGACAGTTGGCGGCGATGGACAGCTTCTTGTGGTAGCAGAAACGCGGAATATAGATGCCCGCCTGATCGGTCAGCTCGATCAGCATCTGCCCCTTGCGTCCCCGGATGGAAACGCCGTCGACCTCGATTGTGACCTCGTCGCTGCTCATATCGCCTGTCCGATGCTGATTGCCGCCGGGACCGTCACGCGACGGCTGCCGTGGTCAGGGGCGCGCCGACCAGGCAGCGCTTGTGATCCACGTGATACTGGAATTCGTCGCGGAACTGCTTGATGAAGCTGCGCACCGGCATGGCCGCGGCATCCCCCAAGGCGCAGATCGTCCGCCCCTCCATGCGGGCCGCCACCCGATCCAGCAAGTCGAGATCCTCAGGACGGCCCAAGCCGTGCTCGATGCGCCGCACCACCCGGTGCAGCCAACCGGTTCCTTCCCGGCAAGGCGTGCATTGCCCACAGGACTCGGAGAAATAAAAACGCGAAACCCGCTCCAGCACCTTGACCATGCAGGTGGTCTCGTCCATCACAATGATGGCGCCGGAGCCCAGCATGGAGCCCGCCTTCATCACCGAGTCGTAGTCCATGTTGACGTCCATCATGACCGCGCCGTGCACGACGGGGACCGACGAGCCGCCCGGGATCACGGCCTTGAGCTTGCGACCATCCCTCACCCCGCCAGCCAGCTCCAGCAAGGTTGCAAACGGCGTTCCCAGTGGCACTTCGAAGTTGCCGGGCCGGTTCACATGCCCCGAGACGGAGAAAATCTTGGTTCCCCCGGCCTTTTCGACGCCGAGACCTGCGAACCATTCAGGCCCACGGCGCAGGATCACGGGGACCGAGGCGTAGGTTTCGGTGTTGTTGATCGTGGTGGGGCGACCATAGAGCCCATAGGTCGCCGGGAACGGTGGCTTGAAGCGCGGCTGGCCCTTCTTGCCTTCCAAAGATTCCAGAAGAGCGGTTTCCTCGCCGCAAATGTAAGCGCCAGCGCCCAGATGTGCGTAGAGATCGAAATCCACGCCGCTGCCGAGGATGTTGCGCCCGAGCAGCCCTTGTGCGTAGGCCTCTTTCAGTGCTTGGCGAAAGCGCGTGAACGGCTCGTCCATGAATTCGCCGCGCAAATAGTTGTATCCGACCGTCGCGCCCATCGCGTAGCCGGCGATCGCCATGCCTTCGATCACGGTATGCGGATTGAACCGCAGGATGTCGCGATCCTTGCAGGTACCGGGCTCGCTTTCGTCCGAATTGCAGACAACGTACTTCTGCCCCGTGACATTGCGCGGCATGAAACTCCACTTCATTCCGGTGGGAAACCCGGCGCCCCCGCGCCCCCGCAGCCCTGACGCCTTGATCTGCTCGATCACGGTTTCGGGCGGAATTTTCTCGGCGAGGATGCGCCGCCAGGCTTCGTATCCACCAACCTTCAGGTAATTCTCCCAGGTCCAAGGCTCGTCGAATTGCCGCGTCAGATAACAGACCGCATTGAGTTCCATGGCCTTACTCCAACGTATCGATGATGCGGTCGACCCGATCGGGCGTCAGGTTTTCGTGATAAACATGATCGACCATCATCATGGGCGCGCCGCAACAGGCGGCCAGGCATTCCTCTTCGGGCTTGAGGAAGATTCGCCCATCCGGGGTGCTTTCCCCGACCTTGATACCGAGCTTGCGTTCCAGATGCGCGAGAATCTCTTCGCCGCCGCGGAGCATACAGCTGATATTCGTACACACCGATACACTGTGGCGACCCACGGGTTTGGTCTCGAACATCGAGTAAAACGTAGCGACCTCGTAGACCGCCACGGCCGGCAAATCGAGGTAATCCGCCACTGCGTCCATCAGCGCGGGCGTCAGATAACCCTGATTTTCGTGCTGTACGGCGTGCAGCGCGTAAAGGACGGCCGATTGCTTGCGTTCGGGCGGATACTGGGCGAGCCACTGATCGATCTCTTCACGCACATGCGCGGACAATCGCTCTGCGGGATTCTGGCTGGATTCCGTTGTCACCGGTCGATCTCCCCAAAGACGATATCCATGGTGCTGATCACGGCCACCACATCCGCCAGCATGTGCCCCTTCACCATTTCGTCCATGGCGGCGAGATGCGCAAATCCCGGCGCTCGGATCTTGAGGCGATAGGGTTTGTTGGCGCCGTCGGAGATGAGATAGCAGCCGAACTCTCCTTTCGGCGCCTCTACCGCGGCATAAGTCTCCCCTGCAGGAATACAGTAGCCTTCGGTGAACAACTTGAAGTGATGAATGAGCGACTCCATGTCCTCCTTCATCTCGGCACGCCGCGGCGGCGTGATCTTGTGATTTTCCAGCATCACCGGGCCCGGGTTGGCGCGCAGCCACTCTATGCACTGCCGGATGATACGATTCGACTCGCGCATCTCCTGGACACGCACCAGATAGCGGTCGTAGCAATCGCCCGTGACGCCGACGGGGATGTCGAAATCGAGCCGGTCATAGACCTCGTAGGGTTGCTTCTTGCGCAAATCCCACGCCACCCCGGACCCACGCAGCATGGGCCCGGTGAATCCCAGCGCTATCGCGCGCTCGGCGCTCACCGCGCCGATCCCGACCGTGCGCTGTTTCCAGATGCGGTTGTTCGTCAGCAGGGTCTCGTATTCATCGACACAACCGGGAAAACGTTCTGTGAAACTTTCGAGATAATCCAGCAGCGATCCCTGCCGATCCCTGTTCAGCGCATCGAGCGATGCCCGGCCGCGCACCGGGCTGGGCTGGTATTGCGGCATGCGATCCGGCAGATCGCGCGCCACTCCGCCGGGGCGGTAGTAAGTGGCATGCATGCGCGCGCCCGAGACGGCTTCGTAGCAATCCATCAGCGCCTCGCGCTCACGGAAGCAATACAGGAAGACGGTCATGGCACCGATGTCGAGCCCATGCGAACCCAGCCACAGCAAGTGGTTGAGGATACGTGTGATCTCATCGAACATGACGCGGATGTACTGCGCCCGCACCGGCGGGGTGATCCCGAGCAGCTTCTCGATGGCGAGCACATAGCCGTGCTCGTTGCACATCATGGACACGTAATCGAGCCGGTCCATGTAGCCGATGCTCTGATTGTAAGGCTTGGTCTCGGCAAGCTTTTCCGTAGCGCGATGCAACAGACCCACGTGTGGATCGGCGCGCTGGATCACCTCACCGTCCATTTCCAGCACGAGCCGTAACACACCGTGGGCAGCCGGGTGCTGCGGACCAAAGTTCAGCGTGTAATTCTGGATTTCAGGCATGGGTGGACTTCCCTTCTCCAGATGCAGCCTCGGCAGCTGTGGGCCGGATCACCTTGGGAACGAGGACCCGTGGCACGATCTGCACCGGCTCATAAACCACCCGCCCCTTCTCGGCGTCGTAACGGAGCTCGACATTCCCAGATATCGGAAAGTCCTTGCGGAACGGATGCCCGACAAAACCGTAGTCGGTGAGAATGCGCCGCAAATCCGGGTGACCTGCGAAATGAATGCCATAAAGGTCGAATGCCTCACGCTCGAACCAGTTGGCAGCCGGCCAGATGTCCTGCACCGAATCGACGACCGGAAATTGCGTGTCCGCGAGCCATACGCGCAGCCGCAACCGTTGATTGCGGCTGAGCGAAAGCAGGTGATAGACGACCGCGAACCGGCGCGGAGAGTCCTGGTCGGGATCCCGGCGACCGTCATAGCGCTGCACGCCACGGCTGTAGCCGCGCGAGGTGGCTTCGCGGGTCAGCCATTCGGCATCGCCATAGGCGAGATAATCAACGCCGCACACGTCTGTAAGTTGTACGAAGGCGAACTGCGCCTCGCGCGCAAGCGACGCGGCGACCTCACGCAGCGCTTCCGGCGCGACTTCGAGCACGACCTCATCGGTTCGCTCGTCGTACCGCACGAGGCCCTCGGGATGACGCGCCTGCAGCGCGGCGGCGAGACCAGCCATGGACTGAGACATCCGACCTCCTAACGCGCGATGGTGCTGGTGCGGCGGATCTTGTTTTGCAACTGGATGATGCCGTAGAGCAGTGCCTCGGCGGTCGGCGGACAGCCGGGCACGTAGATGTCGACGGGCACCACGCGGTCGCAGCCCCGCACCACCGAGTAGGAGTAGTGGTAATACCCCCCGCCGTTGGCGCAGGAACCCATGGAGATGACCCAGCGGGGCTCGGCCATTTGGTCGTAAACCTTGCGCAGTGCCGGCGCCATCTTGTTGCACAACGTGCCGGCAACGATCATGACGTCGGACTGGCGCGGACTGGGACGGAACATGATGCCGAATCGATCAAGGTCGTAGCGCGCAGCACCCACATGCATCATCTCGACGGCGCAGCAGGCCAGACCGAAAGTCATGGGCCAAAGCGAACCCGTGCGCGCCCAGTTGATCAGCTTGTCGGCTGTCGTGGTGACGAAACCCTTTTCGAGAACGCCCTCTATTCCCATTCCAGCGCCCCCTTTTTCCATTCGTAGATGAAGCCGATCACCAGGATGCCCAGGAAGATCGCCATCGCGACAAGTCCGGGAGCGCCGATCTCCCGCAAGGCAATTGCCCAGGGAAACAGAAACGCCACCTCGAGATCGAACACGATGAACAGAATCGCCACGAGGTAGTAGCGTACGTCGAACTTGACCCGCGCATCTTCGAAGGCTTCGAAACCGCACTCGTACGGGGAAAGCTTTTGCGCGTCCGGCCGACGCGGGCCCAGCACGAAGCCGGCGGCGAGCGGCACAATCCCGATCACGATGGCTAAGGCAAAAAAGATCAGAATCGGAAAATAGTTTTCCAGCACGATAAGGCCCGCCTCCTTTCGGTACAGCGACTCTGGATCGGACAACCGCTAGAACGGTTCTGGATTTTCTGGTGCCGATGGTCGGACTCGAACCGACACGACTTGCGTCACCACCCCCTCAAGATGGCGTGTCTACCAATTCCACCACATCGGCCGATGATCTATCGCTGTCAGGCGCGGCCGCTAAGCCGGCCTGAGTGGGCGCCCATTGTATACTCACCCTGTGCTATTTCCCACCCTCGGACGGCGGAAGATCGGACGGGGTTTCGGACCCATCCGCATCCGGCGTCGGGGTAGACGTAGTGGGCGGAAGGTCGGTCACTTCGGGTGCGACGGTGCGTGCAGCCGGCGTCCGATCCATTACGCTCCCCGCCTTGTCGGGACGGGCAAAGAGATAACCCAGCCCCAGACTGCTGAGAAAGAACAGCGCCGCAACGGCAGCCGTGGAGCGGCTCAGAAAATTGGCCGAACCGCGCGCACCAAACATGGTGTTCGAGGCTCCGGCCCCGAATGCCGCGCCTGCGTCAGCGCCCTTGCCATGCTGCAGCAAGGCCAGGACGATCAGAACCAGAGCCAGTAGAAGGTGGATGATCAGTAAAACCGTCTGCATCTCGTTTAGCTTCCCGAGCGAACGATCGCGCCGGCCGACCGACAGATCGCGAGAAAATCCGCGGCCTTCAGCGAAGCGCCACCAACCAGTCCGCCGTCGACATCCGGCATGGCGAAAAGGGCCGCGGCATTATCCGGCTTGACACTCCCGCCGTAAAGAATGCGTCGCGTATCGGCAATGGCGCGATCGGTCTGCGCGGCAATCCAGCCGCGAACGAAGGCGTGAACCGCCTGCGCCTGTTCGGGGGTGGCATTGCGACCGGTTCCGATCGCCCAGACGGGCTCATAAGCGACGATGCAATGCTCGAATGCCTGTCCACCGGCCACGTTGGCAACGGCCTGCAACTGCGCCCCGATCACGGCTTCCGTGCGCAGTCCTTCCCGCTCAGCCAAGGTCTCCCCCACGCACAGGATGGGCGTCAGCCCTGCCTCCAAGGCAGCCTGGAGCTTGGCGCCGACGCTATCGTTGCTCTCGCCCAGCAATTGACGCCGCTCCGAATGGCCCGCCAAGACATGAGACACGCCCATGTCCATGAGCATCGCGCCGCTGATCTCGCCGGTACGCGCGCCATCTTCAGCTTGGGCGCAGAGGTCCTGAGCGCCCAGCAGGAGGGGCGTTCCCTCCCCCACCACCTGGCGGACAGCCTCGAGATGAACGAAAGACGGACAGATCAGGATGTCGCACGGTTGCTCCGGCACGAGGCCCGCTGCGATATCACCAGCCAGGGCACGAGCACTTGCCCTGCGGCCAAACATCTTCCAGTTCCCGGCAACCATCTTGCGACGCATGACTCACTCCCCAAAGGTCGACGATCCATTCACTCTCGAAACGGTGGCATCGCGCGCGGCGCAAGACCCGCACATTCCTCAGCGATGGCGGCAAGCCGACTCGCGTGCAGGCGCACCAGATCGGCATCGGCGCCTTCGACCATGACGCGCAGCAAGGGCTCCGTGCCTGATGGTCGCAACACAATGCGTCCTTCCACACCCAGCGCCTTGCGAGCCTCGCCCAATGCCTGCTGAAGGCGAGGATGACCCTCGACCGCCTGGGCCGCGGGTATGGCAACGTTGATCAGCTCCTGCGGATAACGCGGCATGCCGGCAACCAGATCCACGAGGCGCCGCCCCGTCGCCGCCATCACGCCCAGAACCTGGAGGGCGGCCACGATACCGTCGCCGGTCATCGTCCGATCAAGGCAGATAATGTGCCCGGAGGGTTCGCCGCCGAGCACGCCGCGCTCCCGCCGGAGCAGATCCATGACATGCCGATCGCCGACGGCGGCGCGCTGGAATCCCACGCCGTGGGCGGCAAGCGCCCGCTCCAGCCCCAGATTGCTCATCAGTGTGCCGACGACCGGCCCTTGCAGTCGACCCGCCCGCTGGAACTCCAGCGCCAGCACATAAAGGATCTGGTCCCCATCGACGACCGCGCCGTGGCTGTCGACCAGCAACAAGCGATCGCCATCCCCGTCGAGCGCCAGGCCGACGTCCGCACCGCTCACGACCACCAGGCGCTGCAGCGATGCCGGATCCATGCTACCGCAACCATCATTGATATTGAGGCCGTCGGGTGCCACACCGGTCGCGACGACGGTGGCGCCCAACTCGGTCAGGACGTCGGGCGCGATGTTGTAGGTCGCACCATTGGCACAGTCGACGGCAATCCGCATGCCTTTGAGGCTGATGCCGCCATTCAAGGTGGACTTGCAGAATTCGATGTACCGGCCACCGGCATCGGTGATTCGGGAGACCTTTCCCAGGCGGGCGGAGTCGACCATGGCCAAGGGGCCGTCGAGCGCTTCCTCGATCGCCCTCTCGACCTCGTCGGACAATTTGTCGCCGGTCGGAGAAAAAAACTTGATGCCGTTGTCATGAAAGGGATTATGGGAGGCGCTGATGACCACTCCGGCACTCGCCCTGAAGGTCTTCGTCAGATAGGCCACGGCGGGCGTGGGCATCGGGCCCAGCAGCCGAACGCCGACACCTGCCGCGGAAAATCCGGCTTCCAGTGCCGACTCGAACATGTATCCTGAAATGCGGGTGTCCTTTCCGATCAGCACGCAGCCGCGCCCCTCGGGGTCCAGCACGCGCCCCGCCGCCATGCCCAGTCGCAGGATGAACTCGGGCGTCAT
Source organism: Candidatus Macondimonas sp. (assembly GCA_035325645.1). GTDB lineage: Bacteria > Pseudomonadota > Gammaproteobacteria > UBA5335 > UBA5335 > Macondimonas. The sequence continues at coordinate 37,397 of DAOKZK010000002.1, forward strand.
CGGCGACTCGCCGACCCGTCCCCGGATGCCGTCCGTCCCAAAGTAACGACGTCGACCCATTTACCCCAACCTCACGCGTTCATGCATCTGCCCGTGCCGCGCGCTCGGACGCGAGGACGTGCCAGATGCGCAGCGCATCCACCGTCGCGCGCACATCATGCACGCGAACGACTGCCGCCCCTCGCGCCGCTGCCCACAGCGCGCCGGCCAGACTCGCGGGCAGTCGCTCGGAAACCGCGTTCCCACCGAGCATCTGCCCGAGCATCGACTTACGGGACAAGCCGACGACGACGGGGCACTGCAACAGCCTCAAGCGGTCGAGCTGCGCCAAAAGGGCGAGATTATGCGTCAAGTCCTTGCCAAAACCGAATCCGGGGTCGATCCAGAGACGGGTGCGGTCGATCCCCACCGCCTCACACGCAGCAATGCGTTCCGCCAGAAAGACCATCACCTCGCCCACGACGTCCGGGCCGTAGCAAGGACTGGCCTGCATGGTGCGGGGCTCGCCCCGCATGTGCATCAGGCAGACCGGAACCCCGGTTGCGGCGGCCGCTTCCAGAGCGCCCGGCATGCGCAGCGCGCGTACATCGTTGATCAGGCGCGCGCCGACGGCAACCGCCGCACGCATGACCTCGGGGTTGCTGGTATCGACCGAGAGCGGAGTGTCCGTTTCGCGGGCCAGCGCTTCGATGACCGGGAGGACCCGATCCATTTCCTCCTGCACGGGCACCGACGCCGCTCCGGGGCGCGTAGACTCCCCGCCGATGTCGAGGATATCCGCGCCCTCGTCGATCAGTCGCAGCCCCTGGGCGATCGCTTGTCGTGGCTGGACGTATCGGCCTCCATCCGAGAAGGAATCGGGCGTCACATTCAAGATTCCCATGACCTGACATCGGTCATGCGGCAGCGCAAAACTCATCCCGTCCTCAACCATCCTGCTCGGATTCCGGATGGGCTGCAGCACGCAGCCCGCAATGAAAAGAGCCGATGGCCACCCATCGGCCATCGGCTCATGCGTTGCGTCTGAATCGGGCGATCAGGCGACCGGGCCGGGAAGCTCGGGCGACGGGCCCTTGCTGGCGCCGGCGGTACCCGGCGGCTTCGCGTCGCCGACAACGGCCTTGCCAGACGTCGAATCGGAATCGTCATCCCGCTTTTCGCCCCAGCCCTTGGGTGGAGGCGGCTCCAACCCGGCCATGATGGCATCGATCTGCTCCCGGTCGATCGTTTCATACTTCATCAGCGCCGCCGCCATCAGGTGCAACCGGTCCATCGATGCCTGGAGGATATTGCGCGCCTTGTCGTAATTACGGTTGATGATGGTGCGCACCTCCTCGTCGATCGCGTGCGCCGTATCGTCCGACATCGCCTGGGCACCGCTGCGTCCGCCATAGGCGCCGCCCATGTAACCCGCCGCCTCGTCATCGCCGTAAGCCAAAGGACCCAGGCGCTCCGACAAACCCCAGCGCGTCACCATGTTGCGGGCAATCTCAGTCGCCCGCTCGATGTCATTGGACGCTCCTGTCGTGACCGATTCAAATCCGAAGATCAATTCCTCGGCCACCCGTCCGCCGAACAGACTGGCAAGCTGGCTTTCCAGTCGCCGCTTGCTGTAGCTGTAGCGATCGTCCTCGGGCAGGAACATGGTCACACCGAGCGCACGACCGCGGGGCATGATGCTGATCTTGTAGACGGGGTCATGATCGGGGACGTTAAGGCCGACGATGGCGTGGCCGGCCTCGTGGTAAGCGGTGAGCCGCTTTTCGTCCTCGCTCATGACCATGGAGCGGCGCTCCACACCCATCATGATCTTGTCCTTCGCGCGCTCGAACAGGTCCATGCCGACCACGCGCCGCCCCAGACGGGCCGCAATCAAAGCCGCCTCGTTCACGAGATTGGCCAGCTCGGCGCCTGAAAATCCGGGCGTGCCACGGGCGATCACGGCCGCCTCGACATCTTCGCCGACCGGCACCTTGCGCATGTGGACCTTGAGAATGTGCTCGCGTCCGCGCACATCGGGCAGCCCAACCGTCACCTGCCGGTCGAACCGGCCCGGGCGCAGCAAGGCCTTGTCGAGCACATCTGCCCGGTTGGTGGCTGCGATGACGATCACGCCTTCATTGCCCTCGAAGCCATCCATCTCGACCAGAAGCTGGTTGAGTGTCTGTTCTCGCTCGTCGTGACCGCCGCCGAGACCGGCACCCCGATGACGTCCGACCGCATCGATCTCATCGATGAAGATGATGCAGGGTGCGTGCTTCTTGGCCTGCTCGAACATGTCGCGCACCCGGCTGGCGCCCACGCCGACGAACATTTCGACGAAATCGGAGCCCGAGATGGTAAAGAAGGGCACCTTGGCCTCGCCCGCGATCGCACGGGCCAACAGGGTCTTGCCGGTTCCCGGTGGGCCGATCATCAAGACGCCGCGCGGGATCTTGCCGCCCAGCCTCTGGAACTTGCCAGGGTCACGCAGGAACTCGACCAGCTCGACGACCTCTTCCTTGGCCTCGTCACAGCCGGCCACGTCTGCAAAGGTTACCTTGACCTGGTCTTCCTGCAGCATGCGCGCCTTGCTCTTGCCGAAGCTCATGGCGCCGCGGCCTGCCCCGCCGCCCTGCATCTGACGCATGAAAAAGATCCACACGCCGATCAGCAACAGGAAGGGGAACCAGGAAATGAAGATCTGCATCAGCAGCGATTGCTGTTCCGGTTCCTTGCCCACCACGGTCACGTTCTGATCCAGAAGATCGGCGACGAGCTTGGAGTTGCTGGTTTCAGGGCTGTAGGTGGTGAACCGTTCACCGCTGGACAGCTGCCCGACGATCTTGCGGCCATCGATCTCGACCCGCGTCACGGCGCCGTCATGCACCTGGACCAGGAAGTCCGAATACGGCAGCTTCTGCGCGCTCGGCGCACGCGTGCCGAAGCCGTTGAACACGGACATCAGCACCGCGGCGATGACCACCCACAAGATCAGATTTTTTGCCATGTCGTTCAATGTACCGGCCCTCTTGAAAGGCGCCTACTGGAAAGCTTCTATAAAAAGCCAGCCCTTATGAGACTTTCGATTAGACCCTACTATAGAGCATAGTTCCGGGCCAGCAAATAAACCTCCGGACTGCGGTCCCGCGACGCCTTGGGCTTGCGCACCACCACCTTGCCGAAGCGCCCGCGCATGCGCCGCACGAAATCGTCGAAACCCGGCCCCTGGAACAACTTCACCACAAAATCCCCGCCCGGTTGCAATGCGTCGACGGCGAAGCTTTCCGCGGTCTCCGCCAGTGCCAGCGACCGGATCTGGTCGACTGCCTCGATCCCGCTGGTGTTGGGTGCCATGTCGCTGAGCACCAGATCGACCCGCTGGCCGGCCAATGCCTCGGTCATGGCGTCCAGCGCCTCGCGCTCGCGAAAATCGCCCTGCAGACACACGACGCCCGGCAAGGGGATTATCGGCAGCAAGTCGAAAGCCACGACCCGGCCCTGCGGGCCGACCTTGCGGGCGGCATATTGCGACCATCCGCCCGGCGCTGCGCCCAGATCCACGACCTTGAGACCCGGCCGCAGCAGCCGGTCGCGCTCATCGATCTCCTGCAGCTTGTAGACGGCCCGGGAGCGCCAGCCCTCGGCCTTGGCGCGCTGCACGTAAGGATCGGAGAAATGCTCACGCAGCCAGGAGGCGCTGCTCTTTCCGCGTTTGGGCATGGCGTTCGTTACCGTGAGAAGTGGGCGCGGCCGACTTTGGTCAGGACCGGGCCCGCAGCGTCGGCCACGCGGCCCGCAGATAAGCGGCCATCGACCAGAGCGTCAATGCGGCGGCCACATACAGCGCCGCAACGCCGAGCCAATAGAGCGGGTGCCCCCGCTCGAAACCGATCAGTACGATCAGCGCGGTCATCTGCGCCGTCGTCTTGAACTTGCCCAGCCATGATACCGCCACCCGGGCGCGCTGACCGATCTCGGCCATCCACTCGCGCAAGGCCGAGACAGTGATCTCGCGGCTGATGATGATCGCCACCGGCAGCGCGATGAGCACGCGGGCATCCCGCTGCAACACCAGGATGAGCGCAACGGCCACGATCAGCTTGTCGGCAACCGGGTCGAGAAAGGCGCCGAAGGCGGAGGTCTGATCCCAACGGCGCGCCAGATAGCCGTCGAGCCAATCGGTGAGCGCCGCAATGATGAAAATCACCGAGGCCGTGATCCTGGCGTGAGTCCACGGCAGATAGAACACGATCACGAACAGCGGAATCAGCAGGATCCGTGAGACGGTCAGCCAGATCGGAAAATTCAGGGGCATGGGCGTCTCATGTCGATTCCGGGTGCAACTCGGCGTGGATCTTCCGGGCCAGACTATCGCTGATTCCGGGGACCTGCGACAACTCCGCCACGCCCGCCCGCATCAGCTGCGGCAAGCCGCCGAACTGGCGCAAAAGCTGCTGACGCCGTTTCGGGCCAAGGCCCGGGATGTCCTCCAGCATCGATCGGTTGCGGGCTCGCGCGCGGCGTTGGCGATGGCCGGTGATGGCAAACCGATGCGCCTCGTCGCGAATCTGCTGGATCAGATGCAGGGCCGGCCGATGAGGATCCAGTCGCAGGGGCTCGACCTCGCCCGGCAGAAAGAGCTGCTCTTCGCCGGCCTTGCGCGCGGGGCCCTTCGCCACACCGACCAGTCGAATACCGCCCAAGCCCAGCTCGGCCAGCACGGCTTCGGCCACAGCCAGTTGCCCGCGACCGCCATCGATGAAGCTGACGTCGGGTAGGGCCGCCTCATCGCGCACCGATCGCTCATAGCGTCGGCGCAAGGTCTCGCGCAGCGCGCCATAGTCGTCTCCGCCGGCCGCGGTTGCGATGTTGAAGCGCCGGTAAGCGCTTTTGACGGGCCCATTGCCGTCGAACACGACGCAACTGCCCACCGTGGCCTCGCCCTGGGTGTGGCTGATGTCGAAGCATTCCAGCCGCCGCGGCGCCTCGGGCAAATCCAAAGCCACCGCAAGATCGTCAAGCCGGATCTTCAGGTTGGCGCCGCCACTCTGCCGCAGCCGCAAGGCTTCGGCCGCATTGGTGCGCGCCAGTTCCACCCAGCGCATCCGCTGCCCCCGCTGCGGCTGGCGCAGGGCCACGCCATGCCCAGCCGCCACCGAAAGCGCCTCGCCGAGGAGTACCGCGTCTTCGATGTCGCCATCCAACAGGATTTCTGCGGGAGGTGGCACCTGCTCGTAGTGCTGGCTGAGAAACGCCGTCCGCAACTCCGCTGCGGTCGTGTCCGGCGGCAACTGGGGCGTGAACACCTGATGCCCGAGATGTTGCCCGCCACGCACCAGGCCCAGCGAGAGCACGGCCGTTCCACCTTCCATGGCCACCGCCAGCACGTCGACGTCCCCGCCCTGCGTGCTCACGTCCTGGCGCGCCGCGATCTGCCGCAGGCGTGCGATGCGATCGCGAAAGACGGCAGCACGCTCGAACTCGAGCCGTTCGGCAGCCTGCTCCATGCGCGCCGCGAGATCTTCGATGACTTCCTGCCCGAATCCTTCCAGGAAACGCACGGCGTCCCGCACATCCTGGGCATAATCGGCTTGCGCGATCAGCCCGACGCAGGGCGCGGAGCAGCGCCCGAGCTGATGCTGCAGGCAGGGCCGTTCGCGGCGGGCAAAGTCGGCGTCCTCACAGACCCGCAGCCGGAACAGGCGTTGTAGTTCCTTCAGTGCGGCACGCACGGCGCCCGCATTGGGATAAGGGCCGAACAGGCGGCCATCGCGCCGAAACGCGCCGCGATAGAAGCGGATGCGCGCAAAGGCGTGGTTGCCGGTCAAATGCACATAGGGATAGCTCTTGTCGTCCCGCAGCACGACGTTGTAGCGCGGCCGGTGCGCCTTGATGAGATTGCTTTCCAGCAGCAAGGCTTCGGCCTCGGTGCGCGTGACGGTGACCTGGATGTCCTTCACGCGGCTCATCAAGGCACGGGTCTTGGCGCTCTGGCCGGCGCGCCGGAAGTAACTGCCGACCCGCGCCCGCAGCCGACGCGCCTTGCCGACGTACAGCAGCTCGCCGCGCTCGCCGCGCATGCTGTAGACGCCCGGCCGATCCGGCAGCGCTCGCACGAAGCCGCGAAAATCGAAATGCTCCGGCGGCAGATCAACCACGGCAGTCCACCGATTCCCGCGCCTCGGCGACCACGGCGCGAAACATCGCGGCCGTGAGCCGGCCGGTCGAGGTGTTGTAGCGACTGCAATGGTAAGAGCTCAGCAAGGTACGCCCCCCGGGGAGTCGGGCACGCGCGCCATGGGCGAAGGGATGGCTCGCGAGAGGCAGGTCCAGCGCCCGCAGGACCGCTTCGTGAGCCACGCGCCCCAGGGCCAGCACGACACCCGGCGCGGGCTGCACGGCGAGATCATGCCGCAGATAAGGCAGGCAACGGCGGATCTCCTCGGGCAGCGGCCGGTTCAGAGGCGGCACGCAGCGCACGGCATTGGTGATACGGCAGTTGAGCAACTGCAGGTCGTCCCCGGCATGACGCGAGGCCGCGGCCGTGCTGAAGCCATAGGCATACAGGGTTTCATAAAGCAGCTCTCCGGCGTAATCGCCGGTAAAGGGTCGTCCCGTGGCGTTTGCGCCGTGCAGGCCCGGTGCAAGCCCGACAATGAGCAGCCGCGCATCCTGTGGACCAAACGCCGGGACCGGTGCGTTGTGATAGTAGGGGTACAGCGCCCTGTTTTCATCGCGAAAGGCCGTCAATCGCGGGCACAGGCGGCAGGCGGGATCAAACACGGCTGCCGGGGGATGCGGACGATACGGCAATGGCGAACTCATGGGTGCGGATGCTTCCAACAAGATCCAGCGCTGCCCCGCAGATGCGCACATCGCGAAAAGGTGGGCTCGCCAGGCTGCTCGGGATCGCGGCGCAGGAGGGAGTACGGGCTAGCCAGCATTCAGATCGATCAGCCCGTGGCGCATGGCCAACCGGGTCAGCTCGACGTCGTTGTTTACGCACAGTTTCTCAAAGAGCCGGTAGCGGTAGGTGTTGACAGTCTTGGGGCTGATGAACAGCTTGTCCGAGATTTCCTGGATCGACCGGCCCTGCACCACCATCATCATGACCTGCATTTCGCGCTGCGACAGGTCCGCAAGGCCGACGGACTTGGCGCCCGGCATTCGCGAGAGCGCCATGCCCCGCGCCAGATCGGCATCGAGATAACGCTCACCGGCATGCACCTTGCGGATCGCGTGGACGAATTCCTCGGCGCCGCAATCCTTGGTCAGGTACCCCGTGGCGCCCGCTGCAAGCAATTGCTCCGGAAAGGGATCGTGGCGCTGCACCGACAGGCTGATGACCCGGACCCCGGGATGATGGTGAACCAGCTTGCGCGTGGCCTCCAGGCCGCCGATGCCGGGCATGTGGATGTCCATCAGCACCACGTCCGGGTGCAACTCGCCGACCCGCGCCAGCGCCTGCTCCCCGCTGTCGGCCTCGCCGACCACCTGGATGTCTCCGGCCGCTTCGAGCAGTTGTTTGATGCCGCTGCGGATGAGTTGATGATCGTCCACCACCAGCACCTTGATCATGGCGCTCCTTTCTCCCGCACGAGATTGATTCTGGTTCATTCACCGGCAACGCGTCTTAGATTAGCACCCTGGCGATGCGCAGCGCAGGGCAAACCCGCGAGGCTCAGGCGGCTTCGGCCAGGAAGCCGCGGATCAGTGTCTGCGAACGTGTCGGCGCCATGTGCCAGAACAGATGACCGCAATCGGGCAATGCCGCGAAACGCGCCCCCGGCAACCGCCCACTCAGGCGTTCTCCGTTGGGGAACGGAATGAGCTGGTCGGCCGTGCCATGGATGACGAGGGCGGGTTGGGTCAGGCGCGCCAGGGCTTCCGCGGCATGGAACCGCGCGATCGCCTGGGCTTGCGCCAGCATCCCCTTGGCGCGCCGACGGTAGCGGGTTGCCTGATCGACCAAGGCCTGAAAGCGATCGGGGTCCTGCGCGATCCACTCCGGCGTGTAGTTGACGGCCAATGCCCGCGCCGCAGCCTCCTGCGGCGTCGTCCCGGCGATCGGCATCATGGCATTCATGACGGCCCTGTCGGGCGCCGGCGCAAATCGCCCCGAGTCCGAAGTGCACCCCAAGACCAGCCGATCGATCCGCTCGGGCGCCCGCAGTGCGAGCGTCTGCGCGATCATGCCGCCCATGCTGATCCCCATCACATGCGCCTGCGGCCAGGCGAGCGTGTCCAGGATGGCCTCGGCGTCACCCGCCATCTGATCCATCGTGTACGGCCCATCGGGAACTTCGCTCTCGCCCATGCCGCGGTTGTCGAAGACCGCCACCGGACGGTCGGCGGCCAGCGCCTCCGGCAAGTCCTGCCAATCCTCCTTCACACCCGACAGCCCCATGATCATCAGCAGCGGCCGCCCGCCGGCGCCGGCATTGAAGACACGATAGGTCAGGCGCACCGGACCGGATTGCGCGTCGGCGGTAGCGATCTCGGTCATCGGTGACATCCCCGTGTCGGGTGGACGAGCGACATTGCAGTGTAGCAAGCGCAGCTGGCCTGCCCCACGCTCATGAAACCGAGCCTACCATGGAGCGACGCTTGCTTGAGGCCGTCGCAAGCCGTGCGCCATACTCGGGCGGACCACACGAACCATGAATGGGGAGCGGAGAACCATGGCCTCGAAGGTCTATCCGGTTTTGGACCACTTCGCCAGCGAGGCGCGCATCGATGCGGCGCGCTACCAGGCGCTCTACGCGCGTTCGGTGGCCGAGCCCGAGGCGTTCTGGGCCGAGCGGGCGCGCGCCTTCGTGGACTGGATGCGCCCCTTCGAGCGCGTGCTCGACTGGCACTGGGACGCGCGCGAGGTGCGCACGCGCTGGTTCGAGGACGGGACGCTCAACGTCTCGGCAAACTGCCTGGACCGCCATCTCGCGACCCGGGGCGACAAGACCGCCATTCTCTGGGAGGCCGATGAACCGGGTCGGTCGCAGCGCCTGAGCTACCGCGAATTGCACGCGGCCGTCTGCCGGCTGGCCAACGCGCTGCGCGCCGAAGGCGTGGGCAAGGGCGACCGGGTCTGTCTCTACCTGCCCATGATTCCGGAAGCGGCCATTGCCATGCTGGCCTGCACCCGCATCGGCGCCGTCCATTCGGTCGTCTTCGGCGGCTTTTCCGCCAGCGCCCTGCGCGACCGCATCCAGGACGCCGACTGCCAGGTCGTCATCACGGCCGATGCGGCGCGGCGCGGTGGCAAGACGGTGCCGCTGAAAGCCCAGGTGGACGAGGCGCTGACCGAATGCCCTGCGGTGCGCCGGGTGATCGTGGTGCGCCACACGGGCGCGGCCATCGACTGGCAGGAAGGCCGCGACGCCGAGTATGAGACGCTGGTCCATGCAGCCAGCCCGGATTGCCCGCCCGAGCCGATGGGCGCCGAGGATCCGCTTTTCATCCTCTACACCTCCGGCTCCACCGGCAAGCCCAAGGGCGTGCTGCACACGACGGGCGGTTATCTGGTCTATGCCGCGAGCACGTTCGCCGAGGTGTTCGATTACCGCGAATCCGATGTGTTCTGGTGCACCGCCGACGTCGGCTGGATCACCGGCCATTCCTACGTGCTCTATGGGCCGCTGTGCAATGGCGCGACCACGGTGATGTTCGAGGGCGTCCCCACCTACCCCGACGCCGCCCGCTGCTGGCAGGTGATCGACGCGCATCAGGTGACGATTTTCTACACCGCCCCCACCGCCATCCGCGCCCTCATGGCCTTCGGCGATGCGCCGCTCGCCGGCAGCAGCCGCGCCAGCCTGCGCCTGCTCGGCACGGTCGGTGAACCCATCAACCCCGAGGCCTGGGAGTGGTATTACCACAAGGTGGGTCAGGGCCGTTGCCCCATCGTCGATACCTGGTGGCAGACCGAAACCGGCGGCATCCTGCTCAGCCCGCTGCCTGGCGCCACGCCGCTCAAGCCCGGCGCCGCCACCCGACCGCTGTTCGGTGTGCAGCCGGCGCTGCTGGACGAAGCCGGCCGGGAAATCGCAGGACCCGGAGAGGGCCGGCTGGCTCTGAAGTTCCCCTGGCCCGGCATGGCGCGCACCGTCTACGGCAACCACGCCCGCTTCGTGGACACCTATTTCTCCACTTTCCCCGGTTACTACTTCACCGGCGACGGCGCCCGGCGCGATGCGGACGGGGACTACTGGATCACGGGGCGGGTAGACGACGTGCTGAACATCTCCGGCCATCGGCTCGGCACGGCCGAGATCGAAAGCGCGCTGGTGCTGCATCCGGCGGTGGCCGAGGCGGCCGTGGTCGGCTTTCCGCATCCGGTCAAGGGCCAGGGCATCCACGCCTATGTGACGCTCATGGAAGGCATCGCGCCCGATCCGGCGCTCGAGGCCGAACTGAAAGCGCTGGTGGCGCGCGAGATCGGCCCCATTGCCCGGCCCGATGTGATCCAGCTCGCCCCCGCCCTGCCCAAGACCCGCTCGGGGAAGATCATGCGCCGCATCCTGCGCAAACTCGCCGCCGGGGAAACCGAAGGCTTGGGGGACACGTCCACGCTGGCCGATCCGGGCGTGGTGGACAGCCTCAAGCCGCCGCAGACCGGCGCCTGATTCGGGACGCCGACAACCCCTGCGGCGCTTCAGCCGCCGGCCGCTCCACCTGCTCGGTGCCAGCGCTCGAACCCGGCTGCCAGATCCTCGATGAGATCCGCCGGCGCCTCGAGGCCCGCATGAATGCGCAGCCACGGCCCGGCGGCCGTCCACGGTGTGGCCGTGCGCGTGTGCTCCGGATGCACCGGCAGCAGCAGGCTCTCAAAGCCGCCCCAACTGTAACCCAGCCCGAAAAGGGCCAGTCCGTCGACGAAAGCGGCCAGTGCCTCGGGCGTGCACGGCGCCAGCTCGATGGCAAACAGCCCACTGGCGCCGCGAAAATCCCGCTGCCACAGGCCGTGGTCCGGATCCTGCGGCCAGGCGGGATAGCGCACGCCCCGCACCTCGGGCCGCGCGCTCAGCCAGTCGATGAGGGTGAGCGCCGTTGCCTGATGGCGCGCCAGCCGCACCGCCAGGGTCCGCAGGCCGCGCAGGCCCAGCGCGCATTCCTCACTGCCGGCGCAGTGCCCCAGCGCCACCGCGGTTTTCTTGATGCGCTCGTAATGCGCTGCATCGACATTGATCACGCCCAGCATGGCGTCGGCGTGCCCGACGACGTACTTGGTCGCGGCGTGGATGGACACGTCGACGCCGTGCGCGAAGGCCTTGAAATACAGCGGCGTGGCCCAGGTGTTGTCGAGTGCCACCGGCACGCCGCGCGCCCGCGCCGCCGCGCACAGGGCGGGCAGGTCCTGTAGCTCGAAGGTGAGCGAGCCCGGCGATTCGGCAAAGACGAGCCGTGTTTCGGGGCGGATCAGCGCAGCGATGTCGGCGCGCGGTGCATAGTAGGTCGTGCTCACCCCCATGCGCGCCAGAAAGCCGTCGCAGAACAGCCGCGTCGGTCCGTACACGGTATCGACCATGAGCAGATGATCGCCGGGGCTCAGAAAAGCCAGCAGCGTCGTGGTGATCGCCGCCAGTCCGGACTCGACCGCGACCGCCCGATGCGCGCCCTCCAGCGCCGCCATGGCCTCTTCCAGCGCGAAGGTGGTCGGCGTGCCGAAGCGGCCGTAGTAAGTGCCCGCGAACGGCTGGCGCGAGGCGGCTTCCAGCGCCGCCAGGCTGGGAAAGAGCACGGTGGAAGCGCGGTAGACCGGCGGATTGACCACGCCGTCGAAGCGCGCGGGGTCACGCCCGAGATGGGTCAGGGCGGTGTCGTCATGCACGGCGGTTCTCCGGGTCGGTGTGGTCAGGGGCGGTCAGGGCCCGTCGCTGACCCGCCGCTGCAGCTTGCGGATGCCCTGCCGGCCGATCAGCAGCAACAGCACCGGCGCTCCCGCCAGAAGATGCCAGTAATAGGTGGAGAAACGCCAGAGCAGGATCGCGGTGGCCAGTTGCGGGGCGGCCACATAAGGCGCGAGCAGGGCCGCAGACCCGAGTTCCGTGACCCCGGCACCGCCCGGCAGCAGGCCGATCTGGCCGGCGCTGAGCGCCACCATCTGCACCAGGAACACCGCCGTCCAGGCCAGCGGCACGTTCAGCCCCCACAGCACGAAGTACAGCACGCTGTAGCGGGTGATCCACTGCAGCGCGCACACCGCATAGATCGCCAGCAAGCGGGGTTTGGGGATCGCCAGCAGCTCGTGGACCCGGCGCCGGAACAGCAGCGCAAAGCGGCCGATGCGCCGCCGCGCGCCGGGGGTGACGCCGGTCCATCCGCCCAGGGCCTCGCCCCATTGCAAAAGGCGGCGAAAACGCATCAGCGCCAGCGCGGAGACGGCCAGCAACCCTGTCAGCAGCCCGCCGGCGGCCATCGCGCCAGCCTCGAGCCCAGGCGGCCACAGCGGGCACCACCACACCACCAGCGGAATCAGCGCAATGAAAAAAGTGAGATCGATGAACTGATCCATGGTGTACAGCGCCGCGCCATCCGCGCCGCGCAATCCGTGGCGCCCCAACAAGGTGGCATAGGCGACCGGCCCCGCCAGCCCCAGGGGCGTGGCATTCACCACGCATTCAGTCGCCATGACGGTCGCGAGCGCCTCGCGGTGACCGAGTCGCACGCGCCCCCAAGCCATCAGCCGCAGCCGCAGCGCACTGAAATTCCAGGCGATCAGCGCTAGGAGCGGCCCCAGCACGAACAGCGGCCCGGGCACCTGATGCAGCAGGCGCAATGCCTCGCTGCCGCCATACCAGAGCGGCACCGCCAGACCGGCCAGCAACGCGATGCCGAGCAGAATCCAGGGATGATGCCGCAACATGCTTCTCCGCTCAGGCCCGACGCGCCATCCAGGCCCCCTTGGTCAACGTTTCCCGGTCCCGCGTCAACCGGTCGATGGCCTGCATCCACCAGCGCGCCACGGCCGGATGCGCCAGATCGGCCGGATGAATGTCGAGCCGGATCGCCGGACTGTTGCGACCCCGCCACAGCGTCCACTCGTTGCGCAATCGCGACAGCATCCGCCGCGACCGGCTGCGCACGCTCCAGACCAGACTCACCTGACGCTGCGCCTGCCAGTCCGGCAGGCGGTACAGGCAGCGCCGCCCGGCGGCATAGCGCATCGGCAACATCGGCAAGGCCCGCCGCGTGCCGCGACTCATCAGCCAGGCCGGCGCGACGAAACCTTCGGACGCCAGCCCAACCTCGGCCAGGTCCTGCAAGCCCCGCGCGACCCGCGCCAGCGCCCGCGGCGCGCTCAGGGCTGCAAACTCGCCCTCGCGCGCGGTGTAAATACGGCGCACGATCCACTGCAAGGGCGAGAGCCCGAGCGGCTCCCCATCCAGATGCTGCACGCCGTGGAACACGATCTCGTCACCCCGCGCGCGACGCGCCTGCAGCGTGGCGACGAACTCCGGATGCTCACGCAGAGCCCCCCCGCCGTGATAGTCGGTGATCACCAGCAGCGAACTCACGATACCGCGCCGATCCAGTGCCTCGAGGAGCGCCCTGTAGCGCGCCCAGGTCTGGGGCGCGACGTCATGCAGCACCACCATCAGCACCTTGCTGGAAGGGCGCGTAGCCATCGGAAGCGATGGCGGAACGGATGCCGACAAGCTGTTCATAGGTCTGCCTGAGTTGGTTTATCTGTATCGTCCAGGCCCAGCGGACTTGCGCCCACTGCCGGGCCTGTGCCCCCATGGAATCCCGATCCTGCGCGAACAGATCGCGCACCGCCGTGGCCATGGCATCCGGCGTCGGCGCCGCCGCCACCACGCCGGTGCCGGGGCCGACCAGTTCCGGCAGCGCGCCGCGGTCGCTGACCACGACCGGCGTCCCGCTCGCCATCGCCTCGAGCACCACCAGCCCGAAGGTTTCGCAGTCGCCCGCGTGAACGAAGACATCAGCGCTGGCCAGCAGCCGCGACAAGGCCGCGCCGCGGACATAGCGCGATCGCACCGTGACGTTCGCCTGCCGCACCGCGGGCATGCCGGGCCCGACGAGCAACAGGTGATGACCGGCGCCGAGTCGGGCGAACGCATCCACCAGCACCGGCAGATTCTTTTCCGGCGCGGCCCGACCCACGAAAAGCGCAAGGCGCGTGTCCGGCGACAGGCCGAGACGCTGCTTGAGCGCCGCCGGGTCGGCGTGGCGTGGGTGAAAGGTCTCGCAGTCCACCCCCAAGCCCTGCGGGTAGAGCCGCTCGACCCCCGCCTCCGCCAGCCGCTGCATCACATGACGGCTGGGCACCAGCACCTGATCGAAGCGGCCGTAGAAGTCGCGCACATAGCGCCGGGCAGCCGCCCGCAGCGGCGCCCCACCACAGCGCCCCAGCAGCGACACGATGTCGGAGTGGTAGAACGCCGCCACCGGCACGCCGAGACGCTGCCCGGCATCCAGCGCCGCCCAGCCCGGCACGCCCGGATCGCCGGCTTCGATCAGGTCGGGCCGGGCCGCCTCAAGCGCCGCAATCCAGCCGCCTCGCCGCCAGGGAAAGCGGTAGCCGTGACTGAACGGCAAGGGTCCGGCCGCCACATACCGGACCGCGTCCAGCCGACGCGTGCGACGCGCCGGGACGACCAAGCTGTGCCGCCAGCCGGGCAGGACACCCAGCATGCGCCGCTTGATTTCGAGGTACCGACGCACCCCGCCGCTGTCCGGGGCATAGAAGAACGTCACGTCCGCCAGATGCACTCGGCTCCTCCTCGGCGGCACCCGGCTCCGGGCCGGAGGCTATAGCCGGTCATGCTAGGCCGGCCTCATTGCAGAATGGAGACAGCGCGCGACGCCGGCCTGCCGCGCACGTCGCCGAAGACGCCTGGAGGACCGCCAAGCGCGCGACGTGGCGCCCAAGGCGCCTGCGGACGGCAGGTTTCCGTCTATCCGAACGAAACGCAAACCGGGACAATCAGCGCTCTTGACACGCCCACGGATGCACGCGACATGGCACGAGGCCAACAGAAGAACCCCGCCGCCCTGCTCGGCTACGAAGCCCAACTCTGGCAGATGGCCGACGCACTGCGCGGCAGCATGGACGCCGCCGAGTACAAGCACGTCGTGCTCGGGCTCATCTTCCTCAAGTACATCTCCGACGCCTTCGAGGAACAGCACGCCCGGCTCATCGCCGAGCAGGCCGAGGGCGCCGACCCCGAAGACCCGGACGAATACCGCGCGGCGAGCATCTTCTGGGTGCCGCCCGAGGCGCGCTGGGCGCACCTGAAGGCGCTGGCCCGCCAGCCCGGCATCGGCCAGATCGTCGACGACGCGATGGCCGGCATCGAGCGCGACAACGCGGCGCTCAAGGGCGTGCTGCCCAAGGACTACGCCCGCCCCGCGCTCGACAAGCAGCGCCTCGGCCAGCTCATCGACCTCATCAGCAACATCAAGGTCGGCGACGAGGCCAGCCGCGCCAAGGACGTGCTCGGCCGCGTCTACGAATACTTCCTGTCGCAATTCGCGAGCGCCGAGGGCAAGAAGGGCGGCGAGTTCTACACGCCGCGCTGCGTGGTCAAGCTGCTGGTCGAGATGCTCGAGCCCTACCGCGGCCGCGTCTACGACCCCTGCTGCGGCTCCTCGGGCATGTTCGTGCAGTCGGTGGAGTTCATCCGCGCCCACGCAAACGGCAATGGCAATGGCGGCAAAGCCAAGGCAGACATCTCCATCTACGGCCAGGAGAGCAACTACACCACCTGGCGCCTGGCGCGCATGAACCTCGCCATCCGCGGCATCGACTCGGGCCAGATCGCCCACGGCGACACCTTCCACAACGACCGCCATCCCGACCTCAAGGCCGACTACATCCTCGCCAACCCGCCGTTCAACATCTCCGACTGGGGCGGCGAGCGCCTGCGCATTGATGCACGCTGGCAGTACGGCGCGCCGCCGCCCGGCAACGCCAACTTCGCTTGGGTGCAGCACATCGTCCACCACCTCGCGCCCGCCGGGGTCGCCGGCTTCGTGCTCGCCAACGGCTCGATGTCGTCGAACCAGTCCGGCGAGGGCGAGATCCGCCGGAACCTAATCGAGGCCGACCTCGTGGACTGCATGGTCGCCCTGCCCGGCCAGCTCTTCTACTCGACGCAGATCCCGGCGTGCCTGTGGTTCCTGCGCCGCGACAAGTCCGGCCGTCATTCCGGCGAAAGCCGGAATCCAGTGCCTTCCCGCGATCGCCGCGGCCACGTGCTCTTCATCGATGCCCGCAAGCTCGGCCGCATGGTGGACCGCACCCACCGCGAACTGACCGACGAGGACATCGCCCGCATCGCCGACACCTATCACGCCTGGCGCGGCGAAAATGAGGCGGGCGAGTACGCCGACGTGCCCGGCTTCTGCAAGAGCGCGCCGCTCGACGAGGTACGCAAACACGGCCACGTGCTCACGCCTGGCCGCTACGTCGGTGCCGAGGCCCAGGAAGACGACGGCGAGCCGTTCGCGGAGAAGATGCAGCGGCTCACCGCGACGCTGCGCGAGCAGCAGGCCGAGGCTTTGAGGCTCGACGCCGCGATTCGCGATAATCTGGCTCGACTGGGCTTCGGCGAAGAACAGGAGCGCTCGCGATGAACCCGGAAATTGCGCGCCATCGGGCGGAGCTCGAGCCGCTGTGCCGGCGCTATCACGTCCGACGCCTCGAACTGTTTGGTTCGGCCGCCACGGATCACTATCGTCCCGGCGAGAGCGATCTCGATTTCCTCGTCGAATTCGAGCCACTGCCGCCGGGAACCTATGCGGACACCTACTTCGGACTGCTCGAATCGCTGGAGCAGTTGTTCGGTGCGCCGGTCGATCTCGTGGTGGCCTCGGCGATCAAGAATCCCTATTTCCGGCAGTCCGTCGAGCAGAACAAGACACTCGTGTATGCGCCTTGAGATCCGGAAATATCTGCACGGCATCCATCGGGCCGCACACGCACTGTCCGAGTTCACGGCGGGCAAGACCTTCGCGGACTATGAACGCGAGGCCATGCTGCGTGCCGCCGTCGAACGCCAGTTCGAAATCATCGGCGAAGCGCTCGCCCAGCTCGCCAAACGCGATGCGAACGCCGCCGGACGAATCACCGAGTACAAGCGGATCATCGCGTTCCGCAACATCCTGATTCACGGCTATGCCGACGTGGACGACCGACTCGTTTGGGATATCGTCGAGATCAAGCTCCCGACGCTTCGCCGCGAGGTCGACGCGCTGCTGAGCGAATCATGATTGCCGCCCCGCCGGTGGAGATCCGCAAGTGCGGCTTTGTCCTCACACCCGGCCGCTACGTCGGCGCCGAGGCGCAGGAGATCGAGGCCGAGCCGTTCGCGGAGAAGATGCAGCGGCTCACCGCGCAACTGCGCGAGCAGCAGGCCGAGGCCTTGAGGCTCGATGCCGCGATTGCCGCCAATCTGCAGGAGTTGGGCTTTTGAACGCAGCGTTGAACACAGCCGCGAAAGGGGCGCATGATCAACGCAACATTGACCACAAGCGCAAATCGTCCGCGTCATGAACGCAAGTGAAAATAAGCCGCTACGCGCCGGGCGGTACATCCGCCAGCCCACGGGCTACCGCGCCTTCATCCCGGCGCCGCTGCCGCCCGACCCGCCGCTCGACCTCGCGGGGACTTTGCGCGACAGGCTCTCCGCTGCCGACTACGCTCTGGGCCGCCTCGATGGCGCGGTGCTCACGCTGCCCAACCCCGACCTCTTCGTGTTCATGTACGTGCGCAAGGAGGCCGTGCTCTCCAGCCAGATCGAGGGCACCCAGTCTTCGTTGCAAAACCTGCTGGCGGCGGAGGCGCAACTGTTCGATCCAGACACGCCCAAGGACGTCGCCGAGGTCGCCAATTACGTGCGGGCGATGAACCACGGCCTGGCGCGACTGGCGGACCTGCCCGTCTCCGTGCGCCTGATCCGCGAAATCCATGCCGAGCTGATGCGTGGCGTGCGCGGCGGACGCCTCACGCCCGGCGAACTGCGCACCAGCCAGAACTGGATCGGCCCCACCGGCTGCACGCCGGCTACCGCCACCTTCGTGCCGCCGCCGCCCCATGAGGTGCCGCAGGCACTTGCAGATTTGGAGCGCTTCCTGCACGACGGTGGGCTGCCGCCGCTGGTGCAGGTGGGTTTGGCCCACGTCCAGTTCGAGACCATCCACCCCTTTCTCGACGGCAATGGCCGCGTCGGCCGCTTGCTGATCGCCTTCCTGCTCACCGAAAAACGGTTGCTCACGAAACCCGTGCTCTTTCTCTCCCACTACTTCAAGCAATACCGCAGCGAATACTATGAACGGCTGCAAGCCGTGCGCGACACCGGAGACTGGGAGGGCTGGCTCGCCTTCTTTCTCGAAGGGGTCATCGACGTCAGCCGGCAGGCCACCCACACCGCCGCCGCCATCCTGCGCATGCGCGAGGACTACCGCGCCCGCATCACCGAACACCTCGGGCGCGCCGCCGCCAACGGCCAGCGGGTGATGGACCGCCTCTTCGATCACCCCATCGTCTCTGTCGCCATCGTGCGCGATTGGCTCAGCCTCACGCCAGCCGGCGCCAACCAGATCGTGAACCGGCTCGAAGGCATCGGTCTCTTGCGCGAAATCACCGGCTACGCGCGCAACCGGCGGTTTCGGTTCGAGCCGTATTTGCAGTTATTCGAGGAGACGGGGGAGGAGGCGGCATGAGCAAGGCGGCAGGCGCGGTAACGCTGCGCGAGCGGCAGGCCGAGGCTTTGCGGCTCGATGCCGCGATTGCCGCCAACCTGGGGGAGATTGGTTATGGGTGAGTGGATCCCGATCAAGCTCGGCGACGTGTGTACGAAGGTTGGAAGCGGCGCGACTCCGCGCGGCGGTAGTGACGTCTATCTGGAGCAAGGTCCGTATGCCCTGATACGCAGCCAGAACATCTACAACGATGGCTTTCACCACGACGGCTTGGCGTACATCGGCGAGAAGCACGCTGCGGAGTTGAATGGCGTCGAGGTTGTGAGAAACGACGTGCTGCTGAACATCACCGGGGACTCCGTGGCGCGGGCGTGCCAGGTCGATCCAGGCGTACTGCCCGCGCGTGTAAATCAGCACGTAGCAATTATCCGTCCCGATCCTGACAAGCTCGACCCGCGGTTTCTCCGGTACTTCCTCGTGTCGCCCGAGATGCAGGCGAATCTCCTGTCGTGGGCTGGTTCAGGTGGCACGCGCAATGCGCTGACTAAGGGAATGATCGAATCATTCCAAGTGCTTGCGCCTGAGGATATCGACGAACAGCGTGCCATCGCCCACATCCTCGGCACGCTGGACGACAAGATCGAGCTGAACCGGCGGATGAGCGAGACGCTGGAGGCGATGGCGCGCGCGCTGTTCCAGTCGTGGTTCGTGGACTTCGACCCCGTCCGCGCCAGGATGGAAAACCGCGACCCCGGCCTGCCGCCAGCCCTCGCCGACCTCTTCCCCACCCGCCTCGTCGACTCCGAACTCGGCGAAATTCCGGACGGGTGGGAGGTGGCACCGCTGAATGGCGCCATCGCAGTCAATCCGACGCGCTCCCTCAGAAAGGGTGTCGTCGCGCCATATCTCGACATGGCGAACATGCCGACCCGTGGGCTTTCGGCAAACGAGGTGGTCGACCGCGAATTTGGATCGGGGATGCGCTTCGTCAACGGCGATACGCTACTTGCGCGGATCACGCCTTGCCTTGAGAACGGGAAGACCGCGTTCGTCGACTTCCTCAAGGACGGTCAGGTAGGCTGGGGTTCGACTGAATACATCGTCTTGCGCCCGAAGCCTCCGTTGCCAGAAGAATTCGCGTACTGCCTTGCCCGCAATGACGAGTTCCGCGAGTTCGCCATCCAAAGCATGACCGGCTCCAGCGGACGCCAGCGCGTCCCGGCGGAATCGCTTTCGCATTACTTGCTTGCAGTGCCTCCAGAAAACGTGGCAAAGCAATTTGGCGCGGCTGTCAAACCATTGTTCGCGCGCGCCAGCGCCGCAGCGCGCGAATCCCGCACCCTCGCCGCCCTGCGCGACACGCTGCTGCCCAAGCTGATCTCCGGCGAGCTGCGGGTGAGAGATGTCAGTTGTCGGTCGGAGGCGCCAGCGTGACGGGCAAGAAGCGCATACGACGCGTATTTTCCGTAAAGGACGAACTGCTCAAGAAGTCCCGTGAAGCTGCCCTTGCGGCAGTGCAGATTTTCAATAATCCGAATGTAACCTTCAAGTCTGAGACGTACGTCATGCTGATGGTCGTCGCATGGACGTATTTGCTCCATGCGTACTACCGTGAAAAGCAGATCGACTACCGCTATTTCGAAGATGGAGAGCGAAGAAAGCGCTATCACCGTACGAAGCATGGGGCATACAAGCATTGGGAACTTGAACGATGTCTCAACTATACGGACTGCCCCCTCGACCGTCAGGTTGTACAGAATCTAATGTTCCTGATCGGCCTTCGGCATGAGATCGAGCACCAGATGACGACGCGCATCGACGACTTGCTCAGTGCAAGGTTTCAAGCGTGCTGCATCAACTACCATGAGGCGGTTGTCACGCTG
Organism: Candidatus Macondimonas sp.; assembly: GCA_035325645.1. Taxonomy (GTDB): domain Bacteria; phylum Pseudomonadota; class Gammaproteobacteria; order UBA5335; family UBA5335; genus Macondimonas. Next base: position 57,928 of record DAOKZK010000002.1, read on the forward strand.
TTCGGCGAGCGCTACGGCATTGCCCAGCATCTAGCGGTCAGTTTGCAATTTTCATCACTGAGCAGTGAACAGGTCACAACACTGGACCGGCAACCGGGGCTTCCTGGGAATATCAAGCGCTACATCGAGGGCTTCGATGGGGCTCTCGCCCATGAGGATTTCACGAGCCCGAAGTATGCCTACCGAGTGATCTTCATTCCCAAGATCGCAAACCATCGAAACCAAGCCGATCAGGTGATCACCTTTGTCAAGGATGACTCTGAGATCGCCCAACAGGTGAATGCCGCTTATACGATTGTGAGAGAGACGGAAAAACCGAAGTTCTTGCCGTCCGAGATCGTTGGAAAGATGAAGGCAGAAGGGTTTCCTCGCTTTGGCATGCACCAGCACACAGTGCTTTGGAAGAAAAAAGATGCGAAAGGGCAGGGAAAAAAATTTGGAGTAGCCGTTGGAAAAACTTGGTATTGGTACGAATCCTGGCTGGACGAGGTTCGGGAGCACTGTCAGTCGAATAGGGAGCAGTATCAATGACGCAGGGCCGCTGCACCAAAACCTTCGACCGACAGCTGACGCGGCGGCATGCCCGCTTGCCGGGCGGTATGTTTCTGCATGGAGGAATACACGGATGAACACCCCGGACGCCACCCCCGGCGGTGAGGTGCTGGTCTACGAGTCGGCGGATGGCTCGGCGCGGGTGGACGTGCGGCTGGAGCGGGAGACGGTGTGGCTGACGCAGGATCAGATGGCCCGGCTGTTCGGGCGCGAGCGGTCAGTCGTGACCAAGCACATCCGCAACGCGTTCCGGGAGGGCGAACTGGAGGCGCAGGCAACCCGTGCAAAATTTGCACAGGTTCAGGCCGAGGGCGGACGCACCGTCACCCGCGAGGTCGAACACTACAACCTCGACGTGGTCATCTCCGTCGGTTACCGGGTCAAATCCGTCGAAGGCACGCGTTTTCGCCAGTGGGCCACACGCGTGCTGCGCGAGCATCTGACGCGCGGGTTTTCGCTGGATCGTGAACGCTTCGCGCGCAACGCCGCGGAACTGGAAAGCGCGCTGCGACTGGTGAAGAAGGCTGCCGCGGGCGAGGCGCTCACCACGGCGCAAGGGCGCGGGCTGGTGGAGGTGATCGCCCGCTACACGCAGACCTTTCTGTGGCTGCAACGTTATGACGAGGGATTGCTCACCGCCCCGCTCGGCAGCCCCGGAGGGGTGTTGCCGACGCTGGAGGAGGCGCGGGCGGCGATTGCGCGCCTCAAGGCCGATCTGATGAACCGCGGCGAGACATCCGATCTGTTCGGGCGCGAGCGCGGGGACGCCTTCGCCGCGCTCCTGGGCAATCTGGAACAGACGGTGTTCGGCGAGCCCGCCTATCCGACCATCGAGACCAGGGCCGCGCACCTGCTCTATTTCGTCATCAAGAACCATCCGTTTTCAGATGGCAACAAGCGCACGGGCGCGTTCCTGTTCGTGGATTTCCTGGCGCGCAACGGCCGGCTGATCCGCGGCGGCGAGCCGGTCATCAACGACGTGGGGCTGGCGGCGCTGGCGCTGCTGGTGGCCGAATCGGACGCCCAGAACAAGGACGTGATGATCCGCCTGATCGAGAACATGCTGGCAGCGCCTGCCCGATGACCACCTTCACGGAATCCGTCGTCGAGCAGGCCGCGCTGGCGTGGTTGGAATCGGCTGGCTGGCAGGTCCGCAATGGCGCCGAGATCGCCCCCGGTGAACCCGCCGCCGAGCGCGACGACTACGGGCAGGTGGTGCTGGCGCAGCGGCTGCGCGACGCGCTGGCGCGGCTCAATCCCGCACTGCCGGGCGAGGCACTGGACGACGCCTATCGCAAGCTGACACGACCCGAAGGCGCGGAACTGATCGCCCGCAACCGCGCGCTGCACCGCCTGCTGGTGGACGGCGTGACGGTCGAGTACCGGGATGCGGACGGCAGCATCCGCGGCGCGCAGGCGCGGGTGATCGACTTCGACGACCCGGCCGGAAACGACTGGCTGGCGGTGAACCAGTTCAGCGTCGTCGAGCACAAGCACAGCCGCCGGCCGGACGTGGTGCTGTTCGTCAACGGTCTGCCGCTGGCGGTGCTGGAACTGAAGAATGCCGCCGCCGAGAACGCCACGATCTGGAGCGCCTTCCAGCAGCTCCAGACCTACCAGGCCGAAGTGCCGGCGCTGTTCGCGCCCAATGCGCTGCTGGCGGTGTCCGACGGCGTCGAGGCGCGGGTAGGCACGCTCGGCGCCGGGCGTGAGTGGTTCAAACCCTGGCGCACCATCCACGGCGAAGCGCTGGCCGGCGCCCATGTGCCGGAGTTGCAGGTGGTGATCGAGGGCCTGTGCGCGCCGCGGCGCTTTCTGGACCTGCTGCGCGACTTCATCGTGTTCGAGGACGACGGCGGCCGCATCGTGAAGAAGATGGCCGGATACCACCAGTTCCACGCGGTGCAGGTGGCGGTGGGCGAGACGCTGCGCGCGGCGCAGTTCCACCGCGCGGCGGAAGAGCGCGGCCGGTATGAAGCGGGCACCCGGCCGGGCGGCCAGCCGGGCGACCGGCGCGTGGGCGTGGTGTGGCACACGCAGGGTTCGGGCAAGAGCCTGACGATGGCGTTCTACGCCGGCCGCATCATCCGCGAGCGGGCGATGGGCAACCCGACCATTGTCGTGTTGACCGACCGCAATGACCTCGACGACCAGCTGTTCGCCACCTTCGCGCGCTGCCGCGACCTGCTGCGCCAGCCGCCGGTGCAGGCCGAGAGCCGCGCGCACCTGCGCGAGCTGCTGTCGGTGGAAGCGGGCGGCGTGGTGTTCACCACCATCCACAAGTTCTTTCCGGAGGACAAAGGCGACCGGCACCCGACGCTCTCGGAGCGCCGCAACATCGTTGTCATTGCCGACGAGGCGCACCGCAGCCAGTACGACTTCATCGACGGCTACGCGCGCCACATGCGCGACGCGTTGCCGCATGCGTCTTTCATCGGCTTTACCGGCACGCCGATCGAGCTCGCCGATGCCAACACGCGCGCGGTGTTCGGCGACTACATCAGCGTCTACGACATCCAGCGCGCCGTGCAGGACGGCGCCACGGTGCCCATCTACTACGAGAGCCGGCTGGCGAAGCTCGCGCTCGACGAGGCCGAGCGGCCGAGGATCGACCCCGGCTTCGAAGAGGCCACCGAGGGCGAGGAGATCGAGCGCAAGGAAAAGCTCAAGACCAAGTGGGCGCAGCTCGAAGCGGTGGTCGGCGCGGAGAAGCGGCTCGCGCTGGTGGCCCGCGACATCGTCGAACATTTCGAAAAGCGGCTGGAGGCGCTGGACGGCAAGGCGATGATCGTCTGCATGAGCCGGCGCATCTGCGTCGCGCTGTATCGCGAGATCGTGAAGCTGCGCCCGGAGTGGAACGGCGCAGACGATGAACACGGCGCGCTCAAGGTGGTGATGACGGGTTCGGCATCGGACCCGGCCGACTGGCAGCCGCACATCCGCAACAAAGCGCGGCGCGAGGCGCTGGCGAGCCGCTTCCGCGACCCGAAGGACCTGTTCCGGCTGGTGATCGTGCGCGACATGTGGCTCACCGGCTTCGATTGCCCGAGCCTCTCCACGATGTACATCGACAAGCCGATGCGCGGCCACGGCCTGATGCAGGCGATCGCGCGCGTGAACCGGGTGTTCAGGGACAAGCCCGGCGGGCTGGTGGTGGATTACCTCGGGCTGGCGCAGGAACTCAAGGCCGCGCTGGCCACCTACACCGAGAGCGGCGGCACCGGCCGCACGGCGCTCGACCAGGACGAGGCGGTGGCCGTGATGCTGGAGAAATACGAGGTCTGCGCTGGCCTCTTCGGTCCGATCACGACGCCTGCCGGCGTCGCACCGGGCTTCGATTGGTCAAAGTGGACCACCGGCACGCCGGCCGAGCGCCTCGGCCTGCTGCCGGCCGCGCAGGAGCACATCCTGATGCAGGAGCGCGGCAAGGAACGCTGCCTGGGCGCGGTGCGCGAGCTGTCGCAGGCCTTCGCACTGGCGGTGCCGCACGAGGCGGCGCTCGCCATCCGCGACGACGTGGCGTTCTTCCAGGCGGTGCAGGCCGTGCTCGCCAAGCGCGCACCCGGCGATGCGCGCCCCGAAGAGGACATCGAGCACGCGGTGCGGAGCATCATCTCGCGGGCCGTGGCGCCCGAAGGGGTGGTGGACATCTTCGCCGCGGCGGGGCTGGCGAAGCCCGACATTTCCATCCTGTCCGACGATTTCCTCGCCGAGGTGCGCGGCATGCCGCAGCGCAATCTCGCCGTCGAGCTGCTGCAAAAGCTGCTCAAGGGCGAACTCGCCACGCGCCGGCGCAGGAATGTGGTGCAGGCGCGGTCGTTTGCCGAGATGCTGGAGCAGACGATCCGCCGCTACCAAAACCGCGCCATCGAAGCGGCGCAGGTGATCGAGGAGCTGATCGCGCTGGCGCGGGACATGCGCGAAGCCCAGGCGCGCGGCGAAGCACTGAAACTGTCGGAAGACGAACTCGCCTTCTACGACGCGCTGGAGGTGAACGACAGCGCCGTGAAAGTGCTCGGCGACGAGACGCTGCGCGACATCGCCCGCGAGCTGGTGGCGACCGTGCGCCGCAGCGTGACCATCGACTGGACGCTGCGCGAGAACGTGCGCGCGCAACTGCGCGTCATCGTCAAACGGATATTGCGCAAGTACGGCTACCCGCCGGACAAGCAGGAAAAGGCGACGCAGACGGTGCTGGAGCAGGCCGCGCTGCTGTCGGCGGCATGGGCTGCGGCCTGAGGGCAGGCCCCGCTGCGAATCTGCATCTTCATCGCTTCGCGCCCGCGACGCCATGCAAAGGACACGCTGACTTAATCGCATGGTGGGGGCTTTTTGATCTGTAGGTCATGCGAGCATGGATGCACTGCATCCTGGTGGAGCCTGACGCGATGCAAGCGAGCTTTTCCTAACTGGAATATGCGTCGAAGAAGAAGGTGACGCGGCGCAATCATTATTCTTGCCGACATCGAAGTGGCGACGCCTTGGTCCGAGCTGCTGGCGCTGCTCGAGCCGTTCTACCACAGGGGTGAAGGCCGGGGCCGTCCGCCGATCGGGCTGGAGCGGATGCTGCGCCTGTACATCGTCCGGCAATGCCTTGGTCTTTCCGACGAGGGCGCGGAAGATGCAGTGTACGACAGCCAGGCCATTCGCAGCTTCATGCGCATTGACCTGTGGCGCGAGTCGGCGCCGGACGCCACCACCCTGCTCAGGTTCCGCCACCAGGTGGAACAGCACCCGCTGAGCGAACGCATCTTCGGCCGCATCAACGCACACCTGACCGCCCTGGGCTGATGCTGAAGGAGGGGACCCTGGTCGACGCGACGGTCCATTTCCTCCCCCGCAGCGGCCCGGACGGTTGACAGCGCAGCAGGTGAGCCCCGCCCCCGTGCCGCCTTCCGCAGAACGGGTCGGACGTTCGCCGGGCGACCTGTCACGGCATCGTCAATCCCCGGACACATGTTCTCAACAAGCGCTCCTTCAGAGTATAGCGACCAAGGCCTCGTTCCCCGACCGCCAGGAGCCACAAGATGACACGCAACAGATTAGCTGTCTGGACCGCCATCGTTCTCATGGCGGCCGCATGGATCACGACCGCCCATGCTGATACCGAAGGCGCCCCCGCCGGCAAGTCCGGGCCGTCCGAGCTCTACGGCGGGAGACAAAACGTGCAGGTCGGACCGCGGCCGTTTTATCTCGTCGCTGGGATGGACGACGGCGCCCTCAAGTCCCGGCTGGCCAGTTGCGAGAACCAGCGTTTCCGGCGAACCGATTTCTCGATCGGCCACCGCGGCGCCGCGCTGCAGTTTCCGGAGCACACTCGGGAATCCTACGAGGCAGCGGCGCGCATGGGCGCCGGCATCGTCGAGTGCGACGTGACCTTCACCCGCGACGGCGAGCTCGTCTGCCGGCATGCCGAATGCGATCTGCACACCACCACCAACATCGTTAACACACCGCTGAATGCACAGTGCTCGGTGCCCTACTCCGGACCCGGTTCGGCGCCCATGTGCTGCGCCAGCGATCTGACGCTGGACCAGTTCAAGTCACTGACCGGCAAGATGGACGCCAGCAACCCGGCGGCAGCCAATGCGGCGGGTTATCTCGGCGGCACCGCCGGCTGGCGCACGGATCTCTACACCGGGCGGGGCACGCTGATGACGCTGCGCGAGAGCATCGCGCTGAACCAGGCGCTGGGGGTCAAGCACACCCCGGAACTCAAGGGCGGCGATGCACAGCGCATTGCCACCACCTTCGGCGGGCAGGCCCAGTACGCCCAGCGCCTGATCGACGAACTGCGTGCCGCCGGCGTCAGCCCTCGCGACGCCTGGCCGCAGTCGTTCAACCTCGATGACATCCTGTACTGGATCCAGCACGAGCCGGCCTATGGCCGCCAGGCCGTGTATCTGGTCGACTACGACGCCGCAGCGCGCGACACCATCCCGCCGCTGCCGCGGGCGGAACTCGAGCGCATCCGGAAACTCGGCGTGCGCATCGTGGCCCCGCCCATCCCGGCACTGCTGACCGTCGAGAACGGCCGCGTGGTGCCCTCCCCGCTGGCGCGGACGCTCAAGGCGATGGGCTTCGACATCATCACCTGGAGCTTCGAGCGGTCGGATCTCCGCCGCGGTGCGTCGAAGGCCGGCTTCTATTACGCCTTCGATCCGGCCGGAGAGGTCATCCGCAAGGACAGCGACATGTACGTTGCGCTCGACGTGCTGGCCCGGCAGGTGCGAGTGAAGGGCATCTTCTCCGATTGGCCCGGCACGGTCACTTATTACGCCAACTGCATGGGGCTTTAAGCCCACCTCCGGCGGAGCGCGCGGGGGCCTTGCGCCCCCTGCACGCTTCGGCGGTGATGAACGACCCCCGACCGGGGCCATCGACACGTCTAGCCGGGCTCGTGCCTGCCCGTCACATTCCTCCGCATGCGCCAGTTGATTCGGCGTCACGACCCGTCCCTGAAGCTCAGGGACGCTGCGCCCCTGCGTTGTGGGGATTGCCTTCCTGGTTGCGCATCCAGTCGGCGAGCCGGGCAAGCAGGCCGTAGATTTCCTCGCGCGCCGCGACGTCGGTGACGGTTTCCTCGATTGCGCCGCGCATGCAGAGCAGCCAGGCATCGCGCTCGTCGTTGCCGATGGCAAAGCCCATGTGGCGCTGGCGCAGACGCGGATGGCCGCGCTCGGCGGAATAGCGCTTCGGCCCGCCCATCCATTCGCCCAGATAGCGCCGCAGCACGTCTTTCACCGGCCCGAGATCGGGCGCATGCATGGCGCGGATCGTCCGCGCCTCGGGCAGGGTGTCCCAAACACGCTGGCGCTGCGCGATCAGAAGCCGACCGGGGCGTGCTCGCGGGTGGCGTCGAAGCGTACCTTGGGCCATTTCTCCATGGCGAGCTGCAGGTTGACGCGCGAGGGCGCGAGATAGACCAGCGCGCCGCCGTGGTCGATGGCGAGGTTGTCCGCCGCGCGATGGCGGAAGTCCTCGAGCATCCGCGCGTCCTCGCAGATGACCCAGCGCGCGGTGGCCACCGAAACGCCGTCGAAGCGGCACTCCACGCCGTACTCGGCCTTGAGCCGGTGCGCCACCACGTCGAACTGCAGCGGGCCGACCGCGCCCAGGATGAGGTCGTTGCTGGTCAGCGGGCGGAAGAACTGCGTCGCGCCCTCCTCGCACAATTGCGTCAGCCCCTTCTGCAAGGCTTTGAGGCGCAAGGGATCGCGCAGCACGGCGCGACGGAACAGCTCGGGCGCGAAATGCGGGATGCCGGTGAAGGTGAGCACCTCGCCCTCGGTGAAGGTGTCGCCGATGGCGATGGTGCCGTGGTTGTGCAACCCGAGGATGTCGCCCGGATAGGCCTCCTCCACCCGCTCGCGTTCGCTGGCCATGAAGGTGAGCGCGTCGGCGATCCTGATGTCGCGCCCCAGGCGCACGTGACGCAGCTTCATGCCCTTGCTGAATCGTCCCGAGCAGACGCGGAAAAACGCGATGCGGTCGCGGTGGGCCGGGTCCATGTTGGCCTGCACCTTGAACACGAAACCGGTGAGCGCGGGCTCCTCGGGCTCGACGGTGCGCTGTTCCGTCGCGCGCGGCCGCGGCGGCGGCGCCCAGGCCACGAAATCATCCAGCAGCTCGCGCACGCCGAAGTTGTTGACCGCCGAGCCGAAATACACGGGCGTCTGGCGCCCGGCGAGATAGGCCGCCCGGTCGAAGGCGGGGCTGGCGCCGCGCACCAGCTCGATTTCCTCGCGAAAGGCAGCCGCATCGGCCCCGAAACGCTCGGTGAAAGCCGCGCTGTCCAGCCCCTCGATCACCTCGCTCTCGTGGGCCCGCCCGTCCTTGACCGGCGCGTAGAGATACACCCGATCCTGCAGCAGGTGGTAGATGCCGCGCAGCGCCCGGCCCATGCCCAGCGGCCAGGTCACCGGCGCGCACTGGATGCCGAGCACCTTCTCGACCTCGTCCATGAGCTCCATGGGATCGCGGCCTTCGCGGTCGAGCTTGTTGATGAAGGTGAAAATCGGCGTGTCACGCAGCCGGCACACCTCCATCAGCTTGATGGTGCGCTCTTCCACGCCCTTGGCGCAGTCGATCACCATCAGCGCCGAGTCGACCGCCGTCAGCGTGCGGTAGGTGTCCTCGGAGAAATCCTCGTGCCCCGGCGTGTCGAGCAGGTTGACGATGCTGTCGCGATAGGGGAACTGCATCACCGAGCTGGTGACCGAGATGCCGCGCTGCTTTTCCAGCTCCATCCAGTCGGAGGTGGCGTGGCGGCCGGCCTTGCGGCCCTTGACCGCGCCGGCAAGCTGGATGGCGCCGCCGAACAGCAGCAGCTTTTCGGTGAGCGTGGTCTTGCCCGCGTCGGGGTGGGAAATGATGGCAAAGGTGCGCCGCCGCGCCGCCTCATCGGCGATCTGGGACATGCAGACTCCGGTCGAACAGGAAAAGCGCGGTCCGCGGGTGACTGCGCCAAAGCGGTTGATTATAGCGGAAAAGCCGCCTGGCCCGGGGGCATCCAGGCCGGTCGGAGACGATATCCCGCCGACGCGGGCCGTCAGTAGCCCGAGCAGATGGGATAGCGGCGGTCGCGGCCGAAGGCGCGGCGGGTGATCTTGACCCCGGGCGGCGCCTGGCGGCGCTTGTATTCGGCGTGCTTGACCATGCGCCCGACCTGCCGCACGGTGGCCTCGTCGAAGCCGCGCGCGACGATCTCCGACAGCGGCAGGTCCTGCTCCACGTACAGCTCCAGAATGGCGTCGAGCACGTCGTAGGGCGGCAAAGAATCGCTGTCCTTCTGGTCCGGGCGCAGCTCGGCCGAGGGCGGCCGGTCGATCACCCGCTGCGGAATCACCGGCGCCAGCAGGTTGCGGTACTGACACAGGCGATAGACCAGCATCTTGCTCACGTCTTTCAGCGGCGCGAACCCGCCCACCATGTCGCCGTAGAGGGTCGAGTAGCCGACCGCCATCTCGCTCTTGTTGCCGGTGGTCAGCACCATGCGCCCGGTTTTGTTGGAGATGGCCATGAGCAGCACGCCGCGGATGCGCGCCTGCAGGTTTTCCTCGGTCACATCCGCGGGCAAATCGCGGAACACCGGCGCCAGCGTCTCCAGAAACGCCACCATCGGTTTCTCGATCGGCAACACGACCGACTCCACGCCCATCGCGCGGCACTGAGCCTGGGCATCCTCGACGCTGATGTCCGCCGTGTAGCGCGAGGGCATCAGCACCGCCATCACCCGCTCGGAACCGAGGGCATCGACCGCAACGGCCAGGGTGAGCGCCGAGTCGATGCCGCCCGAGAGCCCCAGCACCACCCCCCGGAAGCGCTGACGGTTGACGTAGTCCTGCACCCCTTGCACCAGGGCCTTGTAGACCGAGGCCTCGAGGCCCAAGGGTTCGGCCACGGGCCCGGGGATCTGGGGCTTGCCGGCCGCGTCGAAATCGACGGCAAACAGTCCCTCGGCGAAGGCCGGCGCGCGATACACGATGCGCCCCTCGGCATCGCAGACCAGCGATTCGCCGTCGAACACCAGCTCGTCCTGGCCGCCGATGAGGTTGACGTAGACGATGGGCAGGCCGGTTTCGGTCGCGCGGTGTGCCAGTTCGAAGCTGCGTTCCACGCCCTTGTCGACGTGAAACGGCGAGGCGTTGATGTTGAGCAGCAGCTGCGCGCCCGCCGCCGCGGCCTGGGCAGCCGGTTCCGGCCCCCAGATGTCCTCGCAGATGGTCACGCCCAGCTTGAGGCCCGCGCACTCGAACACGCACGGCGCATGGCCCTCGAGGAAATAGCGCTTTTCGTCGAACACGCTGTAGTTGGGCAGGCGGTGCTTGCGATAGCGCGCCACCACCGCGCCATCCCGAATCACGCAGGCGGCGTTGTAGATGCCCTCGGGCGCATATTCCGGATAGCCGAACAGGACCGGCACGGGCAGCCGCTCGCGGGTGAGGCGCTCGAAGGCCTCGTCCACGCGGATGCGCAGCCCGCGCCGCCAGAGCAGATCCTCGGGCGGATACCCCGTCAGCGCCAGTTCGGGAAACACCACCAGATCGGGCGCGAACCGCGCATGCGCCTCGCGCGTGGCCTCGATCAGCCGCGTGGTGTTCCCCGTCACGTCCCCCACCCAGAAATCGAGCTGGGCCATGACGATCCGGGCCATGCGTGCCCCCTCAGTTCACGCCGAGCAACTGGGCCATGCGATCGCCGAGCTGCGCCGGCGAGCGCACGGTGGCGACCCCAGCCGCTTCCAGCGCCGCATACTTGCCCTCGGCCGTGCCCTTGCCGCCGGTGATGATGGCGCCGGCGTGACCCATGCGCTTGCCGGGCGGCGCCGTCACGCCGGCGATGTAGCCGACCACGGGCTTGCTCACGTGCGCCTGGATGAAGGCCGCTGCGTCCTCTTCCTCGCCGCCGCCGATCTCGCCGACCATGATGATGCCCTCGGTCTGCGGATCGTCTTGGAACAGGCGCAGGCAGTCGACGAAGTTCATGCCGTGCACCGGGTCGCCGCCGATGCCGACGCAGGTCGATTGCCCCAGTCCGCGCCGCGTGGTCTGGAACACGGCCTCATAGGTCAGTGTGCCGGAACGCGAGACGATGCCGACCTTGCCTGGCGCGTGGATCATGCCGGGCATGATGCCGATCTTGCAGGCGCCGGGGGTGATGATGCCGGGGCAGTTGGGGCCGATCAGGCGCGCGCTGCTGCCGCGCAGGGTCGCCTTGACCTTGATCATGTCCTGCACCGGGATGTGCTCGGTGATGCAGACGATGATCCGGATGCCGGCATCGAAGGCCTCCAGGATCGCATCGGCGGCATAGGGCGCCGGCACGTAGATCATGCTCGCCTCGGCGCCGGTTGCGGCCACCGCGTCGTGCACGGTGTCGAACACCGGCAGGTCCAGATGCCGCTGTCCGCCGCGACCGGGCGTCACGCCGCCCACGAGCCGGGTCCCGTAGGCCAGCGCCTGCTCGGAATGGAAGGTGCCCTGCTTGCCGGTGAAGCCCTGGCAAATCACGCGGGTGTTCTTGTCGACCAGAATGCTCATCGTGCGCTCCTCAAGCCTTCGCTGCTGCGACGGCCTTGCGGGCCGCGTCGTCCAGATCCTCGGCCGTGATGATGGCGAGGCCACTTTCGGCCAGCATGGCCTTGCCGCGCTCGACGTTGGTGCCCTCCAGGCGCACCACCACCGGCAGCTTGAGACCGACCTCCTTCACCGCGGCGATGATGCCCTCGGCGATGAGGTCGCAGCGGACGATGCCGCCGAAGATGTTGACCAGGATGGCGCGCACCTTGGGATCGGCGGTGATGAGCTTGAAGGCGGCCGTCACGCGCTCGGCGGTGGTGCCGCCGCCGACGTCGAGGAAGTTGGCCGGCGTACCGCCGTAGAGCTGGATCACGTCCATGGTCGCCATGGCGAGCCCGGCGCCGTTGACCATGCAGCCGATCTCGCCCTCGAGGCTGACGTAGTTGAGATGATGGGCCGCCGCCTCGTGCTCGCGGGCGTCCTCCTGGCTGGCGTCCTCCCAGTCAGCGAGGCGCTTCTGGCGAAACAGCGCGTTGTCGTCGAGGTTGATCTTGCCGTCCAGCGCCACCAGCCGGCCCTCGTTCGTGACGATGAGTGGGTTGATCTCCATCAGGCTGGCATCGCTGGCGACGTAGAGCTTGTACAGGCCTTCGGCGATGGCGACAAACTGCGGGATTTCATCCCCCGCGAGCCCCATGCCGAAAGCCAGCCGGCGCGCCTGGTAGGCCGAGAAGCCCTGCGCCGGAGGGACGGTGACCGTGATGATCTTCTCGGGCGTGGTCGCGGCGACCTCCTCGATGTCCATGCCGCCTGCCGCCGAGGCCATGAACACGACGCTCTCGCTGGCCCGGTCGGTGAGCAGGCTCACGTAGAGCTCGCGCGCGATGCTGCCGGCTTTTTCGACCAGCACGGTGTTGACCGGCAAGCCCTTGGCATCGGTCTGATGGGTCACGATGCGCCTGCCCAACATGCCCTGCGCGGCGGCGGCGGCCGCCTCCGGGCTGTCGACGAGCTTCACGCCGCCCGCCTTGCCGCGTCCGCCCGCATGCACCTGGGCCTTGACGACCCAGCGACCGCCCCCCAGCGCCTGGGCCGCAGCACGGGCCTCCTCGGGGTTCACCGCCGGCCGCCCCTCGGGGACGGGAATGCCGAACTCGGCGAACAACTGCTTGGCCTGATACTCGTGCAGATTCATGAGGCGGGCCCCTCCCTTGGGACGATGCAGCGTATGGGCGGCGTTGTATTGTCCTCCACTTGGTCGGGACCGCCAAGGCCATGAACGCCGTCAATGGGAATAGGCTCAGGTCCGTTTCTTGCTTCGGTGCGGGCATCGAATGACGCCGTCAACATGCCGTCCAGGAGCGAATCCCCATGCCGACCCACGTTGCCGATCCGCCGTTGGCCACGGGCGCCTGGCCGGGGTTGCGTCCGCCGACGACGCCCGGGGGCCATGCCCAGCGCCTGCTGGTGCTGCTCGCGCTGTTTCGCATGAGTTTCGCGACGCTGTTGCTCGGGGTCTCGCGCCTGCCGCTCGACACGGGCTTGTCGCCGTTGGTTATGCCACCCTTCCCGGCGCTGCTGATGGCGCAGATCGCCCTGAGTGGTTTCTGGCTCTTGATGTTGACGCGGGGCCGCATGCCTGTGGATCTGCAAGCCTGGCTGCAACTGGGCCTCGACCTGCCCTGGATCTGCCTGCTCCTCTGGGCCACCGGCGGACTGGGCAGCGGGCTCGGGCTGGTGCTGCTCCTGTCCTGCGTCGGGGCCGGCCTGGTGATGCCGCGGCGCCACGCGCTGAGCTATGCCGCGCTGGCCAGCCTCCACATTCTCGGCTTTGCCGCGCTGGCGGCCATGAGCGGCGAGGCCGTCACCTGGCCGCATGTCGGCCTGTTGGCCGCCGCCGCATTTGGAGCGACCTGGGGCGTCAACATCCTGACGCGCCGCGCCGACGACAGCGCTCAGGTCGCCTACCGGGCGAGCCGCGAACTGGACAACCTCGCGCGGCTCAACCAGGTCATCATCGAACGCCTGCATCACGGCCTGCTGGTGATCAGTCCGCGCGGACGGGTGCGTCTGGCCAATGCCCAAGCACAAGCGCTCTTGGGTCCGGCGCCACGGGGCACTGCGCTCGGCGAACTGTCCCCAGAGCTCACGAGCCACTGGTCCAGTTGGCGTATGGGTCGCCGCGATGAGCAGCCCACCCTGACGCAGACCCATGGCGACCGCGAATGCGCCCTGCACTTCGCCGCGCTCGGGGGCGACGGTGCAATCACGCTCGTGACCCTGGAAGACCTCGCGGAGGCCAAGGCGCGAATGCAAGGGCTGAAGCTTTCGGCGCTGGGCCGCCTCACCGCCGGCATCGCCCATGAAATCCGCAACCCGCTCTCGGCCATCAGCCATGCCGCCGCGCTGCTGACCGAATCAGACCTGAGTCCGGGCGATCAGCAACTGGTCACGATGGTGCGCCAGCATGCCCATCGCATCAACGGCATCATCACGGACATCCTGCAGCTGTCACGGCAGCAGCCGTCGGCCCCCGTCACGCTGTCGCTGGGCACCTGGCTGGAGACCTTCCTGACGCACTACCGCAGCGGGCTCGACCCGGTCCACGAACGCATCGAGCTGCAATGCGACGCGCCCCACCTCGAGGTGAGCATGGACCCTGGCCATCTCTCCCAGGTACTCACCAATCTCCTCGACAACGCCCGTCATCACGGCAAGCCGGCGAGTGGGAAAACAGTGATCGTGATCAATTGCGAAAGATTCCCCGCAGGCGGCCGAATTCATCTGCAGGTCACGGACAACGGACCCGGCATTGCCCCTGAGGCGGCGGCGCGGCTGTTCGAGCCGTTTTTCACGACCAGTCGCAGCGGAACTGGGCTGGGCCTCTATCTGTCACGCGAACTGTGCGAATTCAATGGGGCGAGCCTGATCCACGTGCCCCATCCCGGCCCCGGCTGCCGTTTCCGTATCGCCCTACCGCTCGCCGAACGCAAGAAGGATTGATCATGCAGGAGCTCACGCCCACCGTTCTGCTCGTCGACGACGAACCCGACATTCTCACCTTGCTGGAGCTCACCCTGGACCGCATGGGTCTGGCCTGCCACAAGGCTGCGACCCTGGCGGACGCACGATCGTTGCTCGCGCGCAACCGTTACGTCCTGTGCCTGACCGACATGCGCCTGCCCGACGGCAACGGCATCGACCTGGTGCGGGAGATCGCCACGCTCGGCACGCACCTGCCGGTCGCAGTCATCACGGCACACGGCAACGTCGAATCGGCCGTCGAGTCACTCAAGGCCGGCGCCTACGATTTCGTCTCCAAACCCGTCGATCTGGGCATCCTGCGCACCCTGGTCACCGCCGCGGTCAAAGGCAGCACCTCGCCGCGGCCGGACCGGCGCACACGTCACATCCTGCTCGGCGATTCGGAACCCATGCGGCGACTGCGCGGCATGATTTCCAAGGTGTCCAGCAGCCAGGCGCCGATCTACATCAGCGGTGAATCCGGTACCGGCAAGGAACTGGTCGCCCGGCTCATCCATGCCCAGAGCAACCGTCACGAAGGCCCCTTCGTCCCCGTCAACTGTGGCGCCCTGCCCGCCGAACTGATGGAAAGCGAGCTGTTTGGCCACAAGAAAGGCAGCTTCACCGGCGCGGTCAGCGACAATCCGGGGATGTTCCGTACCGCCAGCGGCGGCACGCTGTTTCTGGACGAGGTCGCCGAACTGCCGCTGCCGATGCAGGTGAAGCTGCTGCGCGCCATCCAGGAGCGGGCCGTGCGGCCGGTCGGGGAGAGCCGCGAAGTGCCGGTGGACGTGCGCCTGCTCTCGGCCACTCACAAGCCGCTGGAGCAGATGCTGCAGACCGGCGCGTTCCGCCAGGACCTCTATTACCGCATCAACGTCATCGAACTGCGCGTGCCGCCGCTGCGCGAGCGGCGCGAGGACCTGCCGCAGCTCACCGAACACATCCTGCGCCAGATCGCCGGCGACGTGCCCCCCCGGCTCGACGAAGGCGCCTGGCGTGCGCTGGCCACCTATGCCTTTCCCGGCAATGTGCGCGAACTGGAGAACATCCTGCAGCGCGCCTACACGCTCTGCGACGGCCGGGTCATCACGGCCGAACACCTGCAGCTGACCACCCCGGTCCCGGTGACCGCACGAACCGAATTGGCGCCGGCCGAGCCGGCCGACGAACCCGACCGGCCGCTGACTGCAGCTCCGGCCGATCTCGACGGCGCGCTGGAAAACATCGAGCGCGAAACCATCCTCCGGGCGCTGGAAGCCCATCGCTGGAACCGCACCGCGACGGCTCGCTCCCTGGGCATCACCTTCCGCGCCCTGCGTTATCGGCTCAAGAAGTTGGGCCTGGAATGAGTCCGCCGGAGTGCGCAATGACGAAGGAAACACCACCGCCCACATGACGGAAGGTACGTGCTTCACAACACGAGGACGCTCACCACGCCGAAATAGATCAACAGACTCAACACGTCCTGGATGACGGTAGCCAAAGGACCGCTGCCGTAGGCCGGGTCGGTGCCCAGACGCTGCAGCAGCCAGGGCAGCAGGAGGCCGACCGTCGTGGCCACCCCACCGGCAGCGAACAGCGCCACTGCCACAGCCAACGCCAGACGCGGATTGCCGAAGGTCAGCCAGACGCAGGGAAAGGTGATTGCGCCCAGCAGCGACCCAATGAACAGCCCGGTCCGCAGTTCCCCTCCCACCAGTTGCACGAGCCGGGCATGATTCAGCGACAGCCCGCGCACGGCGATCGCCTCGCTCTGGGTGCCAATGGCGTCGGCGAGATACACCAGACCCGGCACGAAAAAAGAGATCGCCATGTTCGCCGCCAGCGTCTGCTCGAAGCGGCTCATGATGAAGGTGGCAACCACACTGCCGGCCAGACCGACGAGCAGCCAGGGCAGCCGGTGGCGCACCCGCCGCAGCGGCGGCGCCTGGAGCGCCTGGCGCGCTTGCTGCGTTTCACGGCCGATGCCCACCATACGATGGATGTCCTCCACATGCTCGTGCCGCAGGATGCGCAGCAGGGCCTCGGTCGGCACCATGCCCAGCAGCCGCTCGCCATGGTCGACCACAGGCACGGCCTCCAGGCCATGATGCAAGGCGAGCGTGGCCACGTGCTCCTGATCCTCGTCGGGATGGACGCGCGGGCAATCCGGGAGCAGCGCCTCGCCCACCGGCTGATCGTCCCTCGCGGCGAGCAGCGCGGCCATGGGAACGACGCCGAGCAGCCGATCCTCGGGATCGAGGACGCACACCATGGCCACGCAGTCATACGAGCGGCCGCGCAAGGCGTCGAGAACCTCTCCGGCGGTCTGTTCGGGCCGCGCCCGTGGCACCCCGCCAACCAGGTAATGCGCGGCCGTTTCGCTGTGCGAATGGGGCGCCTGACGCCGTCTTTGAGCCGACATGACAACTCCTTTGCGTTGACCACCGAAGCGGATGAAGCGTGCTGCCGTCTTGCGGGCATCGCGATTGTCAGGCCATCGTGGCCAGTGCGCGGCGAAAACGCGCCAGCGCCAGACCGAACAGCGTCGCGCCGATGACCGTGAGGGCGAGAAACTGCGGCCAGACCACCTCGAACCCGGCGCCCCGATACAGGATCGCCTGGGCCAGCATCACGAAATGGGTGTTGGGCGCCGCCAGCATCACCCACTGGACGATCTCGGGCATGCTTTCGCGCGGCGTGCTGGCACCGGAAAGCATCTGCAGGGGCAGCAGCACCAGCATCAGGAGCAGCCCGAACTGCGGCATGGATCGGGCCACGGTCCCGAGAAAGATTCCCATCGAGGTGGTGGCGAACAGGTGCACCGCCGCGCCGGCCACGAACAGCGCCACCGAGCCCTGCAGCGGCACGCCCAGCCAGGTGTGCACCACGCCCAGAAGCGAGGCCGTCGCCGCAGCCAGGACCACCGCCCCCATCGACCACACCTTGCCCAGCATGATCTCGAGCGGCGTCACCGGCATGACCAGCAGGTGTTCCACCGTGCCGTGCTCGCGCTCGCGGATCAGGGCCGCGCCGGTGAGCACGATCGACAGCATGGTCACCTCGCTGATGATGGACATGATGGCGGCGAACCAGGATTTGTTCAGCTCCGGGTTGAAGCGGGCACGCAAGGCCAGCTCCACCGGCAGGCGCGGCGTTTCGCGACGGTCCTGGAGAAAGGCCTGGATTTCCTCGCTGACGATGGCCTGGACGTAACCGCTGCCGGTGAAGGCCTGGCTCATGCGCGTGGCGTCGACATTGAGCTGGATGGTCGGGACGCGCCCGGCGAGCACGTCGCGCTGGAACTCCGGGGGAATGTCGAGCGCAAAGGTGTCCAGCCCGGCATCCATGCGTGCGTCCATCTCGGCCTGGGTGATGATCCGGGGCGCCAGAAAGAACGGGGGATAGAAGGCATCGGTGATGCGCATCGACAGTGGGGATCGATCCTCGTCCACGACGGCGATCGGCGCCTTGTTGAGCGTCTCGGGCATGGCCGTAGCACGGCTATACACCGAGAAGGTAAACACATAGAGGATCAGGAACAGCATGATCGGATCGCGCCACAGGCTGCGCAGTTCCTTGATGCCGAGATACCACACATGCGAGGCGCGCACTCCTCAGGTCTCCTGTTTCTTGAGCAGCAACGCCGCCAGCCCCACCAGCACCGGCACTGCGATCAGGAGCGGCACGAAGGCGCCGGTGAGGTCGTCAAAGCCCAGCGCCTTGGAAAAGGTGCCGCGCGCGATGGTCAGAAAATGCGTGGTGGGGTAGATCTGGCCGATGACCTTGCCCGTACCCTCGAGCGAGGAGACCGGATCGATGATCCCCGAGAACTCCGCCGCCGGCAGCAGAGTGAGCACGGCGGTGGCGAACAGCGCCGCGATCTGGCTGCGCATGAAGGTCGAGATCAACAGCCCCAGCGCCGTGGCCGCGCTCACATACAGCAGCGCGCCGCAGAACAGGGCCGCGAAGCTTCCCGTGAGCGGCACGCCGAACAGCGTCAGCGCCATCAGCGTCAGCGACAGAAAGCTCAGCATCGACAGCACGACGTAGGGCAGCTGCTTGCCGAGCAGGAATTCGAGCGGCGTGGTCGGGGTCACGTAGAAATTGGTGATCGAGCCCAACTCCTTTTCGCGCACCACCGACAAGGCGGCGAGCATGGCCGGGATCAACATCAGCAGCAGCGGAATCACCGCCGGCACCATCGCAACCAGACTCTTGACGTCCGGGTTGTAGCGAAAGCGCACCTCGATGCGGGCCGGCTGCGCCAGGGCGGCGCTGCGTCCTGCCTCGCGTGCCTGACGCGCCAGCCAGTGCGCGTGCATGCCCTGCACATAGCCGCGGATGGTCTCGGCCCGGGATGGCATGGCGCCGTCGATCCAGGCGCCGATCTCCACCGGCCGGCCGTGGGCGAGATCGCGCGCGAAATTCGGCGGGATCTCCAGCGCCAGGCCCAGCTCGCCGGCGCGCATGCGCCGGTCGAGGTCGCCGTAGTCGGCGATCGGCGGTCGTTCGGTGAAATAACGCGAGCCCGCCAGATCCAGCACATAGTCCCGGCTCAGGGTGCTCTGGTCGTGATCGAGCACGGCGAAGCTGAGGTCCTCCACGTCCATGGTGATGCCATAACCCATCACCAGCATCAGCAGCGCATTGCCGACCAGAGCCAGGGTCAGCCGGATCGGATCGCGCATCAGTTCGAGCGCCTCGCGCCGCGCGTAGCTCACGAACCGCCGGGGATCGAACCAGCGCCGCCAGCCGCGCCCATCGGCATCGCCGGAAGCGGTCGCGGCGCGCACGGCGAGCGGCGAAGGGTCCGTTTCATCCGCGTCCGCGGCGGCGTCTTCCAGATAGGCGACGAAGGCATCCTCCAGGCTCTGCGCGCCCCGTTCGCGCACCAGCTCCGCCGGCGCGCCGACCGCCAGCACCCGGCCGGCATGCATCAGCGAGATGCGGTCGCAGCGCTCGGCCTCGTTCATGAAGTGGGTGGAGATGAAAATGGTCACCCCGTCGCGGCGCGACAGCTCGCCGAGCGTGGCCCAGAAGCCGTCGCGCGCCACCGGGTCCACGCCCGAGGTCGGCTCGTCCAGGATCAGCATCTCGGGTTTGTGGATCATCGCCACCGCCAGCGACAGGCGCTGGCGCACGCCGAGCGGCAGCGCACCGGGCAGCGCATCCAGGACCTCGGCAAGCCCGAATCGCTCGGCCATCTCCGCCACCCGAGTGGAAATCTCCGCCGCCGGCACCTCGAACAGCCGCGCATGCAGGACGAGGTTCTGCGCCACCGTCAGCTCGCCGTACAGCGAGAACGACTGCGACATGTAGCCGACGCGCCGGCGCGTGGCCAGATCGTGCGGGTCGACTTCCTGCCCGAACAGCCAGGCGCGGCCCTCGGTGGGCGGCAAAAGGCCGGTCAGCATCTTCATGGTGGTGGTCTTGCCGCAGCCGTTGCTGCCCAGAAAGCCGAAGATCTCGCCGCGGCGGATGCGAAAGCTCACCTTGTCGACGGCGGTGAAGTCGCCGAAGCGCATGGTGAGATCTTTGGCCTCGATCGCCGCCTCGCCGTCGCCGTCGGGCGGCAGCGGCGGAATGTCCACTGCCCGATGGCCGCGGCGTTTTTCTTCCGGCAGCAGGGCGATGAAGGCGGCCTCGAGCGTGTCGCAGCCGGTGCGTTCGAGCAATTGCGCCGGTGGGCCGGCGGCCAGCACGCGCCCGGCGTCCATGGCGACCAGGTGATCGAAGCGCGCGGCTTCTTCCATGTAGGCGGTGGCCACCACGACGCTCATCCCCGGCCGCTCGGCGCGGATGCGGTCGATCAGCGCCCAGAACTGCCGCCGCGACAGGGGATCCACCCCGGTGGTGGGCTCGTCCAGGATCAACAGATCCGGATCGTGGATCAGCGCGCAGCACAGGCCGAGTTTCTGTTTCATGCCGCCCGAGAGCTTGCCGGCCGGGCGATCCAGAAAGGCGAACAGCCCGGTGGCGCGGGTGAGCATCTCGATGCGCCGTGCGCGCTCCGCGCGGCCATGGCCGAACAGACGCGCGAAGAACTCCAGGTTTTCGCTCACCGACAGCGTGGGGTAGAGGTTCTTGCCCAGGCCCTGCGGCATGTAGGCGATGCGCGGCAGAATGCGCCGGCGCGCCCCCGCCTCGGCCAGATCGACACCCAGCGCCGCGACGCGCCCGGCCTGGATGGCCCGCGCCCCGGCCGCGAGCGCCAGCAAGCTGGACTTGCCCACGCCGTCGGGGCCGACCAGCCCCACCATGCCACCGGCCGGCAGATCGAGCGTGACGTCGCTGAGCGCCGCGACCTTGCCATAGCGCAGGCCGACCGCCTCGAAGCGCACCGCCGGTACGGGCGCCTGTACGTTCATGGCGCGACGTTCACCGCCAGCGCCTCGGGCCATGGCGTCTGCGGATCGAGCTGCACGTAGGCCATGCCGGGGAGCCCCGTCTTGACCTGCCGCAGGCGCTCCTGCAGCAGCTCGGGATCGATGCGGGCCTTGATGCGGAACATCAGCTTCTCGCGTTCCTCGGCCGTCTCCACCGTCTTGGGCGTGAACTGGGCCACGTCCGCCACGAAGGACACGCGCGCCGGAATCACCCGGTGCGGTACGGCATCGAGCACCAGCCGCGCCTCGGCCCCCAGCGCCACGCGCCCCGCCTGCGCCGTGGGCAGGAAGAAGGTCATGTAGACATCGCTGAGATCGACCAGATTGAGCACCACCCCACCTGCCGGCAACACCTCGCCCGGCTCGGCCACGCGGTATTGCACGCGCCCGGCGCGCGGCGCGCGCAGCACGCCGTCGTCGAGGTCGGCGCGGATGCGCTCCAGCGTCGCCTCGACCGCGCGCACCGCCGATGCGGCAGAGTTGATCTGCGCCTGGGCATTGCTCACCGCCGCCTCACTCGCCGCCACCTGGGCCGCCGCCGCTGCCACCGCTGCGCGCGCGCCCTCGAAGCGCGCCACCGCATCGTCCAGGCTCTGCGCGGATACCACATGGGCCGCCGCCAGCTCCTGCGTGCGACCCAGCCACAGCGAGGCCGCGTGGCGCTCGGTCTCGCGCTGGCGCACCACTGCCGCCGCGGCCGCGCGTTCGGCCTCGCGCTGGCGCAACTGGTTCCGGGCCGTCTCCACGGCGACGTGCGCCCGCTCCAGGTTGGCCAGCGCCTCGCGCTCCTGCGCGCGCAGGGTGGACAGGTCCATCTCCGCCAGCACGTCCCCGGCCGCCACGAAATCGCCCTCGCGCACCGCGATCGTGGCCAGCCGCCCCGGCAGCTTGGTGGCGACGTCGATCTCCACCGCCTCGATGCGGCCGTTGCCGCTGGCCAGCCCCGCCGGCAGCCCGTCCGGGCGCAGCAGTGGCCAGAGCAGCACCGCCAGCACCGCCAGCGCGGCCAGAATGATTGCGGGGATGAGTTTGCGCATGCGTTTCATCGACAAGGCTCCGTCTGCTCGCGGGCGACCGGCCCAAGGCTCGGCGGGGGCGGCGCACCCGTTCCAGCCTACCGGCCTCGGCTCGCGCGCGCCTGATCTGGATCAACTTCCCGACCCGTCGGCCCGCGGAACGTTCAAGCGCAGCAGCGGCTGGAGGACATTTTGCCGGTCGTGGCTGCCGCAACCCCCCGCGCCGGCCGATAATGGCGGCAGCGTCGGCACCTCTCCGGCGCCCCTTGCGGAGCCCGTCACCGGCATGAATCTGTCCCTGGCCGCCCTCATCGCCCGCTACGGCTATCTCGCCGTGGCCATCGGCGCCGTGCTCGAAGGCGAGAGCGTCCTGCTCGCCGCCGGCGCGGCTGCGCACCACGGCCTGCTCGACCTGCGCGCGGTGATCCTCATCGCCGCGGTGGCGAGCACGCTGGGCGATCAGGCGTGGTTCCAGATCGGCCGGCGCTGGGGTCACGCGCTGATGATCCGCCTGCCGCCGCTCGCTCGCCGGGCGCCGCTGATGCAGGCGCTGCTCGACCGCCACCACGCCCGGCTGATCCTCGCCATCCGCTTCCTGATCGGCCTGCGCATCGCCGGCCCCGTCCTGATGGGCTGGGCACGCATCGACCCGCGTCGTTTCGCGGTGCTCAACGCCGTGGCGGCCTGCCTCTGGGCCGTCATCGTCGCCGGCATCGGCTACGGACTCGGCAACGCCTGGTCGGCGCTGGCGGCCCATCCGCACGGCCGCGCGCTGTTGCTGCTCGCCCTCGCGGCCGCAGCCGTTCTGCTCTGGCGGCGCCGCGCGTGGGGCGTACCGCCATCTCCCTGAGCGGCCGCGCTTAAGCCTCGTGGTCGGCCGTCCGGCGCGTGGACCGGGCCGCAGAATTTGACGGCGCGCGTCACATCCTGACCGGCGCGGCTTCAAGCAGACGGAAGGACGCTGCGGGCGGGCGCATAAATCGGCATTTTCATCTTGCAAATCATAGGCATGAAAGATTGGCACGGCGGCTGCATAAATCCAGTCACGGATCGGATGTGTGCACGATCGGCCGAACCGCAACCCTCACCCACGTGCCAAACAACGACAGAAGGAAGAGATCTCCATGAACAAGCAACAAGGCTTTACCCTGATCGAACTCATGATCGTGGTGGCCATCGTCGGCATCCTCGCCGCCATCGCCATCCCCGCCTATCAGGACTACACCATCCGTGCCCGTGTCACCGAGGGTCTGAGCCTCGCCTCGGCCGCCAAGGCCACCGTCGCCGAAAACGCCATGTCCGCTTCGACCAATCTTGCCGCCGGCTGGACGCCGCCCGGCCAGACCCCCAACGTCTCGGGTGTGGCAATCGATGGTACCAACGGGACTATTACCATCACCTATACCTCGGCAGCCGGCGGCGGCACGCTGACCCTGACGCCCACCCTGGCGTCCAGCGGCGGTGTGCTGGTAGCGGGAACGCCGCCGACGGACGCCATTGAATGGGCTTGCACCGGCGGTACTTTGAATTCCCGCTACCGCCCCGCCAACTGTCGCTGAGACTGAAACCCGAAAAGAACGACCCGACTCAACCATCCTGCCCCCCCATGCCCTTGGGGGGGCTTTTTTTTGCCCATGCCGATGCCACGCACCCCGCCGACGGCGTGATGCCGGATTCCGCGACGCCTGTCGCCATTGCAGCGTTCCAGGCTCCTGCCGCAGGCCCCGGTCGGGCGCCTCGAACACCGATGAATCCCATGGCGCCTGGCGCGCAGCGTTTCCCGCCTCTCCCATCGCTCGCATCCCGCCCCTCGTCGCCGGGCCGCGTTTCCCTCACCGCTCTTGCGGGGCGCGCAGCGGCGCGCCCATCCATGCTTGCGATGCCCAGCGCGCCGCCCCGCCCGCGCCCAGGGATCGCGACCGGCCTGGGCCCGCCGATGTGGCCGACACGGCCTGCGCAGGGACGCCCGCCAGCGCGATGACAAGCACGACCGTGCGGCCGTGGGGACGGCGGCCGGCGCGAAGAACGAAAAGGGACGAAGCCGCAACGGGCGGACAAACCGGCTACCATCGACTCCGGGCCCTGAACCGCGCAACCGACGGCAAAGGGGCCCATCCCACAACACAGGAGGAGAAGACATGCTGGTATTCCGCTTGGTCGATCAGAATCGAAACCCGG
>DAOKZK010000002.1:82189-85700 GCA_035325645.1 Candidatus Macondimonas sp.
ACAGGAGGAGAAGACATGCTGGTATTCCGCTTGGTCGATCAGAATCGAAACCCGGTCAAGAAAGCCAAGGTCACGGTGAAGGTGACCAACGGCGGTGACGCGACCGCCTGGAGCGACCGCAATGGCTTCGTGGCCCAGCCGATCACCGGCGGCGAGCACGGCAAGGTGCTCGTCAACGGCAAGGAAGTCTACGAGGGGCCGCTGTACGTCGAGGAGATCGTGGCGAACCTGTGACGCCGCCGCTGCCGCGCCCTGGGTTCGGGCCACGCCATGACCCGCATCGGGGGGCGCAGCGATTTCCCCGCGCGCGCAACCCATCTTTGCAAGGTCGGCCGCTCGGTCATGCTGGCCGTCCCGCCTGCACTGCTCGATGTTCTGCATCTGACCGCAGGGGCAAGGGTCGCTCCGGCCGTGGACAAAGGCCGTCTTGTGATCGAACCCTGCAACCGGCTGCGCTACACGCTCGATGAGTTGCTGGCCCAATGTGATCCATCGGCCGAACTGAGCCAGCAGGAGCGGGAATGGCTGGATGCGCTGGATGCGCCGGCTGTGGGTCGTGAGGTGATCTGATGGAGCGGGGCGAGATCCATCTCGTCTCGCTCGATCCGGCTTGTGGCCACGAACAGCAGGGCACGCGCCCGGTGTTGATCGTTTCGCCGGACAGGTTCAACCGGCTGATGAAAACGCCCGTGGTCCTGCCGATCACCCTGGGCGTGACATTCGCCCGCACGGCGGGCTTCACCGCGTCCTCGATGGGGGCAGGCACCCAAACGACCGGTGTCATCCCCTGTCCACAGCCGCGCGCCCTCGACGTGCTTGCTCGCGGTGGCCGCAAGCTGGAAAGCGCGCCGGCGGCCATCGTGGATGAGGGGCCGGCGAAGGTCGCCACGCTCTTGGAGTGAGCAAAGCCGGCATTGCGTTTCACCGAGTGGCAGCAAAGGACGGCCGGCATCTGCAACGGCCTGCTGACACGATCTGCATGAATTTTCAGCGGTTCCGGCTGCGCCGCGTCGTGCAGAGATTTCCCGCAATCGCGGTCGCCACCATGCCCGGCGGCGGTGGTCTTGCGCACCCGACAGCGCGCCCGACCACGCATTCATCGTTGCGCGGGGGAACTCGAACCCGTTCCGATGGCTCGAACAAGACAAGCCCCCACGCCTGCCGAGCGCCACTGCAGCGGCCGATCGAGGGTTTGAGCACCTCCCTATTGAACGATCGTTCGGTTTGTGGGAGATTGGTCAATACAAGAAGCTGTCCTTGTCAATGATTCTGATCAAGAGATGGTCACCTGGGCTGAGGGGCCCTTTGAATGACGGTTATGTGAGGAGACAGCGATGAGAGCACTCTGGAAATACGGACGATTTTTCATAGGCACCTGGGTGGTGCTGGCCGGCATCCCGATGACCCTGCTGGGCGGAATCTGGCCATTCGCTTTTTTGGCCGGCACGATCGCGGCACTGTTCATCAGCGAGCTGATGTCCGGTCGCTACGAGGAAGAACCGGCTTATGAACAGGCCTGGATCTTCTACCCGATCCAATACTTCAGCCAGTTCGTCAGCATCGCGATGATCATCCTGGTGGCTTGGTACATGGGGCTGCCGAACGATCTGTTCGGGATCGGCGCCGCCGTGACCTCGCTCACGGGCATCGATATCCTCGCGCGGCATGCCGAACTCAGCACCGTTTGGACGACCGTCGGCATCGTGGGCCTCGGCGGTGTGGCGGGCGCACTGGCCTCCATCGCCGTGGGCCATGAACTGACCCATCGCACGGAGAACCCGCTGGCCGTCTTCATCGGCCGGCTGGGCGAGGCCTTCAGCCTGTTCACGCACTTCTCGATCCGCCATCCCTACGGCCATCACAACCTGGTCTGCACGCCGGCCGATCCGGCCACCGCGCGCCGTGGCGAGAACTTCTACCGCTTCATGGTGCGCTCCATCATCGGCCAGAAGAAGATGACCTGGGATCTGGAAGCCGAGCGGCTGCGGCGCATGGGGCAATCGCCCTGGAGCTGGAAGAACAAGGCCTTGCGCGGCTGGGCAATGGAACTGGCTGTCGTCGTGTTCTTCATCTGGGCCGCCGGCCTGTATGGGCTGCTCGGGATTCTGGGCGTGACCTTGGTGACGCACGTGGCGCTGGAACTGGCCAACTACATCGAGCACTACGGCCTGGTCCGGGTGCCCACGGAACCCATGCAGGTGCGTCACGCCTGGAACAGCAACGTGACGGCCAGCTACTACATCACCGTGGCAATTTCCCGGCATTCCCATCACCACGCCGACGCCAGCGTCGAATTCTGGGACCTGAAGGCGTTCCGCGACGAGGCGCCGACCACGATCTACGGCTACGGCATCAGCTTTCTGATTGCGCTGATTCCGCCGC
Organism: Candidatus Macondimonas sp.; assembly: GCA_035325645.1. GTDB lineage: Bacteria > Pseudomonadota > Gammaproteobacteria > UBA5335 > UBA5335 > Macondimonas. The sequence continues at coordinate 84,572 of DAOKZK010000002.1, forward strand.
TGTGGAACGAACTGATGGCCCAGAAGCTGTTGTACTGGGACTACAACATGGCAACCCCGGAGGAACGCCGACTGGCCATGAAGGAAAATCTGGAGAGCGGCATCCCCGATCTCGTCGAGGCTGCCAAGCGCTACTACGCCAGCGAAGGCAAGGCCTTGCCGGAAAACCCGATCCCGGCGTCAGCCGGCCGCCCGGGGCAACTGGCGACGGCCTGAACGCCCTCGTCAACCATCGGATCAGCCCGCCCCCCTCCAAGGGGCGGGCTTTTATTTGCGCCAATATTCGCCATGCTCCGGGAAGGACCGCGTGCACGGCGCTGCAGAGCGCGCAGCGGCACGCCCTCACACCGCCCCTCCGACCGGCGCCCACGGGATCGCCGCCGGGCCTTGCGACATGGCCGGCAGCCCTCGCACGAGGCCGACCGAGCGCAACCGGCGAAAAACGGCCTCGCCGGCCCAGGCCACGATCCAAAAACACTCAAGCTTGCGCCCGCCGGGACGAGAACCTTGCTGTAGGGCCGTCTGCGCCCCCAGCCCGGTATCCACCATGACGCGCACCGCCCGCCCCTCCCTCTGGCCGCTCGCGATCGCGCTCGCCGCTGCCTTGTTTCTGATCCGCACCGAGGCCGAGCTCATCCGGCTCACCGTGGCGCTCGGCGCGCTCTTCTATACAGGCGGGTACATCTTCGCATCCAGCTCTACGCCCGGCGGGAGGGGCCGCCGCGAGCCACTCGACCCCCGCGATGACGAGGAACAGCCGCGCCTGCGCGATGCCCTCGAGCCACCCTCCTTGGCGGTGACGGATGACAGGGCGGCCGGTGCGCCGCATCCCGTAGCCGCTGCCCCGTCGGTCACCCTGTTCGTTCCAGCCACGGCAAGCGCCGGGCTGGCCGCCGCCGCGCTGATCGTCCTGTTCGCGACGGTGCCCTTCAGCACCCTGCCGATGACCAGTCTGTGGTTCGCCTGGATTCTGGGCCTGTTTCCCTTGGGTTACCTGCTCGGCATGACCGCGCTGGCGCGCGGCGCGCGGCCGTGGGCGTTGCTGCGCACGGCGGGCGGCTTGATCGGCGCCTTTGCCATCTGGGGCATCGTCGAGTGGCTAGAGACCGGAAATCGCAGCAACGGACCCT
>DAOKZK010000003.1:0-76170 GCA_035325645.1 Candidatus Macondimonas sp.
CTGTTAATCACCGGGTCGGCGGTTCGAGCCCGTCCCGGGGAGCCATCCATGAAGTGAAAAACCGGGCAATGCCCGGTTTTTTATTGCATCGGACTCCGTTCCGGGCCGACCCGGCATCCAAGCTCAGCCGATGAACTTGCGCGCAGCGGCGGCCGTTTGGTCGCAGGACTTGGCCATATCCTCGCAAATGGCATGCTCTTTTATGTGCTTGCGGCATTCCTCTGCGCAATCCTCGCATTCCTTCATGCAAACGCCCGCCATGGCCTTGGCATGAGGCGAATCATTGAGGGTGAGCTTGACCGCAGCCTCGCACACGGCGATGGTGTTTTCCACCAGGATAGCGCATTGCGCCAGACTGGTATCCCCGCTCCTGAACGTCCGGAAAATGTGCGCCAGACAGACGTTACCGATGGTCACGCACTCGGCCGCCGCGGCACTGAACGTCTCACCGGGCTTGCCTGAAGCGGCGCCGTGCACATGGCGCTTGGGTTCTTCCGCCCGCGCCACGACGGGAATGCTTCCTATGGCCGCCAACGCACCCATGGCCGTGAGGACGTGGCGGCGCGTCACCGGCCTGGCGCGGTTGATGGGCTGTTCTTCTCCGGTCGCTGCCGGAACCACTGCACAGGTCGTATCCGTCATGTGCGTCTCCTTTCACGGAACGAGGGCTTGATTGGGCAAAATTTCCAAGGCTGAGATTCGTTTTTAGCTTATCGGTCTGCAGAATGCCACACCGCAATGAATCAGAACGTCGGGCACGATCAGCCGGCTGCCATGAATGCTCATACGCGGCTTGCAACAAATCGAATTTTCTGGAAATATCGATATATGAACGAAATCGACGCATTGCATGCGCTCACGGCCCTGGCGCACGGCACGCGCCTCGACATCTTCCGGCTGCTGATCCGGGAGAGCCCCGACGGCCTGCCGGCCGGCGCAATCGCGGCGCGCCTCGATGTGCTGCAGAACACGCTTTCGGCCCATTTGCGCATTCTGGAACAAGGGCGCCTGATCCACGGCACACGGGAAGGCCGCAGCATCCGCTACCGGGCCGACCATGCGGGCATGCAGGCCCTGCTGACGTATCTGCTGGCGGACTGCTGTCAGGGCGACACCGCCATCTGCGCACCACTGATGGAAACCCTGCGCTGCGCCTGCTAGCGCCAATCGTGTTGCCTCGTCGATCTATTTGACTGGAGATACCGACATGTCCGATCGGCCCTACAACGTCCTTTTTCTCTGCACCGGCAACTCCGCGCGCAGCATCCTCGCTGAAGCCATCCTGAACCGCCTGGGAGCGGGCCGCTTCAGCGCCTTCAGCGCCGGCAGCTTCCCCAAGGGCGTGGTGCATCCCCTGGCGCTGGATATCCTGCAGCGGGAAAACCACCCGACCGCATTGCTGCGCTCCAAGAGCTGGGACGAGTTCGCAACCGTGGATGCGCCGCCGCTCGATTTCGTCTTCACCGTCTGTGATCAGGCGGCTGGCGAGGCGTGCCCCGTCTGGCCCGGCCAGCCCATGACCGCCCACTGGGGCCTGCCGGATCCCGCTGCCGCCTCCGGCACCCCGGCTGAACAAGGCCTCGCCTTCGCCGACACCTATCGCCGCCTCGAGCGGCGCATCGGTGCGTTCGTCAACCTGCCCCTGGCGAGTCTGGATCGCATGGCGCTGCAACATCGCCTCACCGACATCGGCAAAGCCTGAGCCGCGCGTCCCTTCGAAACGCGCCGCCGGACATCGGGTACGGCGGCGCAGACGCACCACCAGCCGATCAGACGACTTTCCGTTCTTTCAGCCCGGCAATCTCGGCGGCCGTAAACCCCCAATCCGCGAGCGCTTCATCGTTGTGCTGACCAGCCTTGGGGGGCTCGGACGGCAGCTCGGGCACGGTGCGGCTGAAACGTGGCGCCGGCGCCGGCTGCACCACGCCGTCGCGGGTGACGAAGGTCTGCCGGGCGACGTTGTGCGGATGGCGCGGCGCCTCCTCCATGCTCAGCACCGGCCCGAAACAGACATCGGTGCCTTCCATGATCTCGGTCCATTCATCGCGCGTCCGGGTCAGGAACACCGCCTGCAACTTGGCCTTGAGCGCGGGCCACTGGCGCTGATTCATCTGATTGCGAAACTCGGGGTCGTCCTTGAGCCCCGTCTTTTCCAACAGCAAGGCGTAGAACTGCGGCTCGATGGAGCCGATGGCGACGTGACGGCCGTCCTTGCAGGTGTAGGTGTCGTAGAAATGAGCCGCGCCGTCGAGCAGATTGCTCTCCGGGCTGTCCTTCCACATACCTGCGGCCTTGAAACCGTACATCATGGTCATCAGCAGCGCGGCACCATCGGTCATGGCCGTGTCGATCACCTGACCCTTGCCCGAGCGCTGCCGCTCGAGCAGCGCGCAGACGATGCCGTAAGCCTGCAAGAGGCCGCCGCCGCCGAAATCGCCGACCAGGTTGATCGGCGGCACGGGGCGTTCGCCCGCCCGGCCGATGGCGTGCAGTGCGCCGCTGATGGCGATGTAGTTCATGTCATGTCCCGCCGCGTGCGCCAGGGGTCCGTACTGTCCCCAGCCGGTCATGCGCGCATAGACGAGCCGCGGATTACGCGCCAGACACACCTCCGGGCCCAGCCCGAGCCGTTCCATGACGCCCGGCCGGTAGCCTTCCATCAGCACGTCCGCCCGCTCCGCCAGGCGCAACACCGCCTCGACACCCTCGGATTTTTTCAGGTCCACGGTGACCGACCGCCGGCCGCGGCCGAGCACATCGAACTTGCCGGACAGACCCGGGATGTTCTTCTTGTCGACGCGCAGGATTTCGGCGCCCATGTCCGCCAGCATCATGCCGCAGAACGGACCCGGCCCGATGCCGGCGATTTCGAGGATCTTGATGCCTTCCAATGGTCCCATGACGTGCCTCCCTGGCCGGTGGACGCGGCATTCCCGTTGCCGCACGAACTGCAGAGCATAGCCGATCGGGCCGGCCAATGAAGCAATGTGTGGCTCGCGTGACAGACCCTGCGTCCTTGATTTAGATCAAGGCACGGCCGCATCGACGGCGCCAGATTGAACCCGCCACATGCACCTTGCTCAAAGGGCAACGGAAAACACCGCCGATCTTCACGATCGGCACGATTGGCGATCACTCAACGGCAGTGAGGTAACGACCATGAGCGACACCGAGCAATCGACTCAAACGACCGTGACACCCTCTTCCGAATCGGCGCCATCAACGGCAACCCCACCTGCCGCCAGCTCGCGATGGCTGCATCCCTGGCGCGAGATGGACCGCTTCGAGCGTTTCTTCAATCGCCCATTCTTCCCCTTGTCCCGTGAATGGCCGCGCCTCGATGAATGGTTCCGCTCGGCAGAGCTCGAACTGCCGGCGGTCGACGTCATCGATCGGGATACCGAGGTGGTGGTACGCGCCCAGGTACCGGGCATGACCGCAGAGGATCTGGATGTCACGCTTGCCGAGCAAAGCATCACCCTGCGTGGACACAAGCGCACGGAATCGGAAGAAGAAAAGGGGGAGTTTCACCGTCGCGAGATCAGCGCGCGGGAGTTCATGCGTACGATTGCGCTGCCGGCTCCGGTGGATGCCGATAAGGCCAGCGCAAGCTGCAAGGACGGCTTGCTCGAGATCACCCTGCCGAAAAAAGAACCCGCCCGCAAGCAGAAGCTGACCATTCAGAACGGATGACGGAAATGCGGACGAGCCCGGGCACACGTCCCGGGCCGTCTGCTTGCACGCGCGCATCGGGCTGGGGTACAACCGCGCGACCATCCTTCATGTGACACTCCGCAATGCCTTGTATCCCCACGAACGCCGGACGCTGGCTTGCCCTGAGCCTGCTGCTTCTGGCCGGTTTGCTTGCGACCTGTGCGACTGCTGCAGATGTCGGCATACCGCCGCTCGGCCAGATCCGCCAAGCGCTGGCCACGAATGAAGACGATCCCGCCCTCATGCCGATCAAGGAAAGCATCGAGCGGATCGAACGGCTGACCTCGGAAGCCGCCGCCCTGCGTGAGTCGGCGCGTCGGGCCGACTCACGCATCAACAAGCTGCAGCGCGAAAAAGCCGCTGTCGAACCCTTGCCTCTTCCCGGCACCTCGCTGGACGCCATGGAGAAGGCCCTGGATCGCACCCAGCAGCGACTTGCCGAAACGCAAGCGCAATTGTCCCTGACGGAAAGCGCGATCATCGAGTTGACGCAGCAGCCGGCGCGGGCTCGCGAGGATATCGCACGTCTCGAGATCGAGCAGGCCGCGCTCCTGCGGGCATGGCCGACGCCGCCTCCGACGGGACCGCTTGGTCCCCCGCAGCTCGCCCAGGCCGTGCGCTACCATGCGCTCGAGGCAGAAATCGACCTGCGTCAGACCGAACTGCAGACCCATGCCAAACGCCTGGCACTGCTCAACGCCGAGCGCGATGCCCTGCGAAACCTGCAACGCGCCCTGCAGGCGCGCGTCGATCTCTTGATCCAGCGTCTGGGGCACACCCGCACCCAAACTGCTGATCGCGCCACTGCCCAGACGCTGCGCGCCATCCAGCGTACCGACTCGCAGCATCCGGTGATTCAATCCCTTGCCACCGAAAATTCCACGCTGGCCGAGGAGCTGAGCAGCCTCGCGCGCGCGCTCGACGAGGTCAGTCGCGACAACGAAAACATCATCCGTGAGCTGGCGGATGTGGAGGCGCTGTATCGCAGTGCGCAGACCCAGATCGAAATCGCGGGTGTCGGGCGGGCGTTGAATCGTGTTCTTCACGAGCAGCGCAAGCGGCTCCCGGATCTGCGCAGCTATCGCCAACAGGCCCGAATCCGCAGCGAACAAATCGCGGAGACCCGCTTACGCCAGTTTCAAATCGAGGAAAAGCGCCGCGAGATCGAAGACACGTCGAAAACCGCGAAGGCTCTTCTGCAGAGTGCGGAAGCAGAAATTCAGTCGGATACGCGCGCACCGGACCGCCTGCTCGCCGAAGCCGAACTCCTGCTGGACAGTCAGAAGGACCTTCTGGCTCACCTGAGCCAGAGCTATCTCACCCTCATCGATCGACTGAGCCTGCTCGATCTGAATCAGAAGAAGCTCACCCAGGTCGGGGCAGACTACAACCGTCTGCTCGATGAAAACCTGCTCTGGATCGCCAGCGATACCCCCATCCGGAGCGATTGGTTCGCCCAGCTCAGCGGGGAAATACGCGTCCTCTCCGACCCTGCACGCTGGGGCAGGGTTGTCGAATCGGTCACCGCCCAGATCGCCGAGCGGCCGATCAGTATCACCATGGCACTCGCTCTGTTCTTCGTCACGCTCTGGAGCCGCCGGCATCTGCGTCGCCATGTCGCGCACACCGGTCTTGCCGTCAACGATCCGAATCAGGACCGTTTCATGTTGACCGTAAGCGCCATCGCAGCAAGCTTCGTTCTTGCCCTGCCTCTTCCGCTTCTGACCGGGCTGCTGGGCTGGATGCTGCAACAACAGCAGACTGCTGCCGACCGCTTCATCTGGGGACTCGGGGACGGGCTGGTCCAAGCCGCCTGGATCGGCTGGGTGATTGAATCCTTCCGTCGCCTGAGCACGCGCGGCGGCGTTCTGGAAGCCCACTTCCACTGGCGGCCCAATACCCGCCAGTTACTGCATCGAAACTTGCGCTGGCTGGTACTGCTCACCGCTGTCGCGACGGTACTCATGCGCCTTGCAGCGGCGAATCCTCAAGGTCTGAGCATGCCGGTACTGGGTCGGGCGGTGTTCATCGCCTTTTCGCTGGCCCTGATCCTGTTCATCGCACGCATCTTCCACCCCACCAAAGGGGTCCTGAGCAACTGGCGGGAAGGCGGGGCAGAACAGTGGGCGTGGCGAGCTCACAATCTGGTTTACGGGCTCCTGCTCGCAGGCGCCGTCATTCTGGCTGTGATGCCCGCTTTCGGCTACACCTACACAGCGATGCATCTGCAGACCCGGGCGTTTTTCACCGGCTGGCTGCTGGCTGCCAGCACGCTGCTCGTCAGCCTCTTGGTTCGAGGGCTGTCAACCAGCCTGCGTCGCATCGAAGTTGCGCAGGTCGGCAGCCGATTGATCGAAGGATTGCGCGCCACCGTCGGTGAAGATGCTTCGGATGCAACAAATGCGGAGAAGCCGGCTCCCGTCCGCCGCGATGCCGCCATGGACCTGCAGACCATGAACGCGCAGGTCCGCGCCCTGTTCAACCTGGCCTTGAGCGTGATGGTCGTGGGCGGACTCTTCCTGATCTGGGGCGACACGTTCAGCGCGCTGAAGATTTTGAACCACATCACCCTGTGGTCCACCAGCCAAGCCGGCGCAGATGGCGCTGATGCCGTGGTGCAGGTGATCACGCTGGGGAGTCTCGGACTCGCCTTGGTGGCACTCGCCCTGACTCTGGGCGCGGCGCGCAACATCCCGGGGCTGCTGGAAGTGCTGGTGCTGCAGCGGCAGGGGGTCGATGCGGGCACGCGTTATGCGGCGACCCTGCTCAGCCGCTACGCGATTTTCATGATCGGCCTTCTGGTGGTCGTCAACCAGCTCGGCGTCGACTGGAGCAAGGCGCAATGGCTGGTGGCTGCGCTGTCCGTCGGCTTGGGTTTCGGTCTGCAGGAGATCGTGGCCAATTTCGTGTCGGGCATCATCCTGCTCTTCGAAAGACCGGTCCGCATCGGGGATACGGTGACCGTGGGAGGGGTGTCCGGGACCGTCACCCGCATCCGCATCCGGGCCACAACGATCCAGGACTGGGATCGCAAGGAACTGATCGTCCCCAACAAAAGCGTCATCACCGACGCCATCATCAACTGGACTCTCAGCGATCCGGTGACGCGCATCATCATCCCGGTCGGCATCGCCTACGGGACCGATACGCAGCGTGCGCTCACCGTCATGCGTGAAACCGTTCAGGACAATCCACTCATCCTGAAGGATCCCGAACCCGCCGTTCTGTTTGTCGGATTCGGAGACAGCTCGCTCAACTTCGAGCTCCGGGTCTTCGTCAAGAGCTTGTCAGACTCGGTTCCGGTGCGGCACCAGTTGCACCTGGAACTGGAACGCCGACTGCGCGAGGCGGGCATCGAGATTCCGTTCCCACAGCGCGACATGCACCTGCGCTCGGTATCCGACGAGGTCGTGGAGCGGCTGAAGGGGGCCGAGCCTGAACGTCACTAAAGTGTTATCCGCATGTTATCGGATCGTCACGGGCGCTTTCGATAATCCGCCGCAACGGGCACCCGGAAATCCATTCCGGATGCGACAAAACCGCTGTCAGCGAGACGATGCATGCGGATTGCGCTCATCACCGACGCCTGGAAACCCCAAGTCAACGGGGTGGTTCGCACCCTGACCACCCTCGATAACCGCCTTCGCGCACTCGGCCACCTGGTCAAGGTCATCCAGCCGGGCCTGTTCACCACGGTGCCCATGCCGGGCTATGCCGAGATCCGGCTGTCCGTCTGGCCCGATGGCAAGATGCGACGGCTTCTGGATGCTTTCGAGCCCGAACACATCCACATCGCGACCGAAGGCCCGCTCGGGCTGGCTGCCCGTCGCTACTGCGCCGCGCGCAAGCTGCAGTTCACGACATCCTTCCACACCCGCTTTCCCGAGTACGTGCATGCCCGGGCACCGTTCCTGCCCGTGGGGCCCGGCTACGCACTGATGCGCTGGTTCCACAGCGGCGCGACGCGCACCCTGGTCAGCAATCCCGAGCTGATCGAGGAATTGCAGGGGCGCGGTTTCGCCAACCTCGTGCTCTGGCGGCGGGGCGTGGACACGGACCTGTTTCGGCCGCTGGACAAGGCCTTTCTGCCGGGCCCCCGGCCGATTTTCCTCTACATGGGCCGGGTCGCGCCGGAAAAGAATCTCGATGATTTCCTGCGACTCGACCTGCCGGGCACCAAGTATGTGGTGGGCGACGGGCCGGCGCGCGCCGAACTCGAGGCGCGCTACCCCAGCGTCCGGTTCACAGGGCTGCAGACGGGCGAGGCCCTGGTGCGCCACCTGTCCAGCGCCGACTGCTTCGTGTTTCCCAGTCGCACCGACACCCTGGGTCTGGTCATGATGGAAGCGCTGGCGTGCGGCGTGCCGGTTGCCGCCTATCCGGTGATCGGCCCCACCGCCGTGGTCCGGAGCGGCGAAACCGGCTGGCTGGACGAGGATCTCGGACAAGCAGCCCTGAAATGCCTGGATCTCGATCCCGCGGCCTGCCGGGCCAGCGCCCTGGGATGGTCGCTCGATCGCAGTTGCGCCGAATTCCTGAGCTATCTGGTGCCGGCTCGCGTGCCGCTGCCCTTCACGCTCTTCGACGGCCTGCCGCTCGGCGGAGACCGGCCATGAGGGTGCTGGTGCTCGGCGGCGACGGATTCTGCGGTTGGCCCACGGCGCTGCACCTCAGCGCGAGCGGCATGGACGTGGCCCTGCTCGACAACTTCTCCCGGCGCCGCATCGACCGGCAGATCGGGTCGGCTTCGCTCACGCCCATTGCCTCGATGGAAGAGCGTCTGGCCGCCTGGCAGGCCCTGAGTGGACACGCACTCGATTTCACCGAACTCGATCTGGCCCAGGACTACGAGTCGTTGTGCACCCTGCTGACCCATCTGGCGCCGGATGCCATCGTGCATTTCGCCGAACAGCGCTCGGCGCCCTACTCCATGCGCTCGCCGGCCACCAAGCGCTATACGGTCCAGAACAATCTGGCCGCGACGCACAACCTCCTGTGCGCGCTCGTCGAAATCGGGCTCGATGCGCATGTGGTGCATCTGGGCACGATGGGCGTGTACGGCTATGGCGGCGCGGATGCGCCCATTCCCGAGGGTTACCTGCCGGTCCGTGTGAGCAATGCCGAAGGGCAATGGATCGAGCGCGAGATCCTGCATCCCACCGATCCCGGCAGCGTCTATCACATGACCAAGGCCCAGGATCAGCTGCTGTTCGCTTTCTACAACAAGAACGACGGGCTGCGCATCACCGATCTGCACCAGGGCATCGTGTGGGGCACGCAAACCACGGAAACGCAGCTCGACGAACGGCTCATCAACCGTTTCGACTACGACGGTGACTACGGAACGGTCCTCAATCGCTTCCTCATGCAGGCGGCCGTGGGACATCCGCTGACCGTGCATGGCACCGGTGGGCAGACCCGTGCCTTCATCCACATCCAGGACACGGTGCGCTGCATCGAGCTGGCCTTGAGGAGTCCGCCGCGCAGCGGCGAGCGCGTGCGCATCATGAATCAGGTCACCGAGACGCACCGGGTGCGCGATCTGGCCGCACTGGTCGCCCAGCAGACCGGTGCCGCCGTGCGCTTCCTGCCCAATCCGCGCCGGGAGGCCCCCGAGAACGAACTGCACGCCGACGGTCGTCGTCTGCGGGAATTGGGGTTGAAGCCCACGACGCTGTGCGCGGGGCTGATGCAGGAGGTCCACGAGATCGCCAGGCGCTACGCGGCGCGCTGCGACCTGCGCAAGATTCCAAGTACCGTCCGCTGGCGCCAGGACGAAGGTGAAGCCCCGACGGTCGCCGTTGCCTGAACAGCTTTTCACCCACTGGAGCGATGCCATGAACACGCCGTCCAGCCCCAAGAATCACCGCACGATCTGGATCTCCGATGTCCATCTCGGCAGCCGCGGCTGCCAGGCCGAACGACTGCTGGAATTCCTGCGCCAGCACCCCTGCGAACGGCTTTATCTGGTGGGCGACATCATCGACATCTGGGCGTTGCGGCGCGGCATCTACTGGCCGCAGGCGCATAACAACCTGCTGCGTTACCTGCTCGGCGTCTCGCGCGAGGGCACCGAGGTCATCTACATTCCCGGCAACCACGATGCGCTGTTCCGGGATCACGCCGGGACGCACTTCGGCGGCATCGCGATTCATCGTCACGCGATGCACACGACCGCCGACGGCCGGCGCTTTCTGGTGCTGCATGGCGATGAATTCGACAGCGTGGTGCAGTATTCGCAGCTCGCCGCCATGTTCGGCAGCAAGATGTACGACGTCCTGTTGAGCCTCAACCGCCCGGTGAATGCGGTCCGGCAGATGATGGGCCAGCCTTACTGGTCGCTGTCCGCCTTCGTCAAGAGCCGCGTGAAGGAAGCCGTGAAGTACATCGGCAACTACGAGCAGGCGGTGGCCCGCGAAGCCGCCCGCTACGGCATCGACGGCGTCATCTGCGGCCACATCCACCACGCGGAGATTTCCCGCATTCACAACCTGCAGTACTGCAATTGCGGCGACTGGGTCGAGAGCTGCACTGCCCTGGCGGAAGACGCGCAGGGCCAGATCTCGCTGATCCGCTGGTCCGAGGTGCGCACCGAACGCCGTCCCGTCCCGCTGCGTCAGGTCGCCTGAGCCATATTCGGCGGCGATTCGCGCCCCGCTCGCGCGAGTCGCCGCCTGCACCCCATCGACCCGAAAACCATCGCCTCAAGCTTTGAACAGAGCTGCCGTCATGCGGGGATATTCCTCGGCGATCGGAGAGACCCATGGCCGGCAAGCTGCGACGGACCCCGGCGGTGCTGTGCGTCTTTCTCCTGCACACCGGTGGGCTCCATGCGGAGATCTATCGCTGCGACCAGGCTGGCCGAACCGTCCTCACCGACCAGCCCTGCGCGGGCGGCCGTATCGAACACCTCAATCCGCACCCGGCCGGGGCCCTAGATCCGGCGGGGCGTCAAGCGCAGGCCGAACGCATCCGGCAGTACGAACGGGAGTCCGCGGCAACCGCCGCGGCCTTGCGCAAGGCGGACCGGGAATGGCTCACGAACCACGCCAAAGAGCAGGCCATTGAGCAGGCCTATCAACGCAGGGAGGTCGTCGCCGGCATGAGCCGTGATCAGGTCCGGCAACTGCTTGGAACACCCATCCGCATCGCGCGATGGGCCGATGCCGACGGACCGGGCGAGCGCTGGCATTATCCCGATCGCGGCGAGGGGCCGAGCTTCGTGCTGTTCCAGGACGGGCGCGTCACGGCCTACGGCAATTCGGGGCGACCGTACCGCTGAAAGGCCGCCTCAGGGCTCGCTCTCCAATGCCTTGGCTATTTGCTCGGCGAACGCCGAATCTTCCCAGCGTCGCAACGAAATGGCGTTGTACTGGGCGACACTGAGGCCGTTCCGCTCGATGGCGGCCCTCATCTCGGCGTTTCCGCTTTCGGCCAGACTGGACCGTTCCTCAGCGTCGGCCGCCGGAAAGAGCCGCGTGTACCGGGCGTGGATGGCCGCGACTTCGCGGTGACTGCGCGCAAAGCGATCGAGCTGCGCTGCACTGAGGTCTGTCGCCTGGCCGATGCCTGCGGTCGGGCGGGGAATTGAAGCCGATGCAGCCGATGCGTCGTTTGTCTCCGGACCGGCCTGCGTTGCCGGAGCCGCGGGCGGCTGCATGGCGGCCGTTCCCGGCAGTTGCGGAATGTGGACCTCGTCTTCGTCCCGGTTGCCGTCGACGCGGATGGCCTGCGGCGCCACTGGCTCAGGGAGTGGATACACTTCGGCCTGCTGCGCTGCGAGCGGCCCGGCCAGCCCCAGCGACAGCATTGCCCACCCGATCATCCGGGCCCTGGTCATCGTCATGGATCAACTCCCCGTTGTCATGGCCGCTTGGCCGGCATCGCCGCCGCCCGACGGCGACCCGTGTTGGTCGTGATCGCGGCAATTCAGCGCCCGCAACCAGAACACCATCGATTTCTCCGTCTCGGCCGGCTGGTCGATGTCCTGCCAGCGCATGGCGGTTCGCAGCTCGGGGCGACGCCCGTAACCCCGGCGCTGCCAGAACCCGTCCAGCGAACGGTAGCCCGCCGGGCGGAGCGCATGGTCGGCCGGACGCTCGACGGCGCAAAAGGCGGTGTGGCTGAAACGACCCAGCCGTCGCGCATAGGCTTCCCGCGCATCGAAAAAGCGCGCCCCGATGCCCTGCCCGCGGAACGGCGCGAGCAGCACCGACTCGCCGAAATAAAAGACCCGCTCCGGCGCCAGCCCGATCGCTTCGAAGGGCGCTTTCATGGCGGCCGTTTCGGCGGCGAGCGGGATGCCCGTCGATATCCCGATGATCGCCTCGCCCCGGCGGGCCAGCACGAAGAGACTCTCCGGGCAGGCACCATAGGTGGCGAGATATTCGGCCTCATAGGCCGGCGAGCCGTCGTAGAGGTAGGGAAATTCGCGGAACACGGTGATGCGCAGACGCGCCAGGGCGTCGAGATACGGCAGGATCGCCCTGCCGGTCAGCGATTCGATGTGCAGCGCGTCGTCCACACCGGGCTCCAAGCGACGGGTCACGACCGCATAGGCTACACTAGCGCCCCATCGAACGGGTGGCCCGGCAAGGCGGCGACCCTTTTGCGGAGTCGGCATGGCGGACAAGCTGTTTCGGGTGAGTTTCATCAATCAGGGCAAGGTCTACGAGGTCTACGCCAGGAGCGTCACCCAGGATTTCCTGTTCGGTTTCGTCACGCTCGAAGATCTGGTCTTCGGCACCCAGACCGAATTGCTGGTCGACCCGTCCGAGGAACGCCTGAAAAGCGAGTTCGCGGGTGTCGGCCGCAGCCATATCCCGCTGCATGCGCTGATCCGCGTCGACGAAGTCGAGCAAGGGGGCACGGCGCGCATCACACCGCTCGAGGGCAACGTCACACCCTTCCCCGGGCCCTATGTTCCCCATCCGGGCAACAGCCCCGGTCGCCGCTGAGATCGCCGCGGTTCATGCGTCGCCTGCGCTTCGCCACCCTCGGCAGTGGCAGCCGCGGCAATGCCACGGTCATCGCCTGTGGCCGGACCGTGGTGCTCATGGACTGCGGCTTTGCCGTCAACGAGACGCTGCGCCGCCTGGGCGCATTGGGTCTGTCCGGTGAGGATCTCTCGGCCATCGTCGTCACCCACGAACATGGCGACCACATGGGCGGCGTGGCGCGGCTGGCGCGGCGCTTCAAGCTGCCGGTGTGGCTGACGGCCGGCACCTACCGCGGCGGTGGCGCGCCGAAACTGCCGGACGTGCGGCTGTTCAACCCCCACGAGGCATTCGCGATCGGGGATGTGGCGATCCAGCCCTATCCGGTTCCGCACGACGCGCGCGAGCCCTGCCAGTTCGTCTTCTCCGACGGCGACCAGCGCCTGGGCGTGCTGAGTGATGCAGGCCATGTCACGCCGCACATGCGCCGCTGCCTGAATGGGCTCGACGCACTGATCCTCGAATTCAACCACGATCCGCAGCTGCTCGCGGCCGGTCCGTATCCGCCGGAACTACAGGCGCGCGTCGGCGGACAACTGGGCCACCTGAACAATCATCAGGCGGTAGAATTGCTGGCAGGCATCGACCGCCAGACGCTGCAGCATCTGATCGCCGGGCACATCAGCGAAAAGAACAACACCCCCGCCCACGTCCGCCGCACCGTGGCGAGCCGTCTGCCGGCCGAGGCGGCGGGCATGACGCTGGCACCGCAGGACGAAGGCCTGGGCTGGCACGAACTGAGGCGGCACGGCTAAGCCCCCGCCATGTCTCGAGGACATCGCATGCGCATCATTCACGGCTCCACGGCCCTGTCCCCGTTCCGTCTGACCCGCTTGCTGCAGACCATCCAGATGCGCATGCCCACCGTCACGGCCATCGCGGCGCACCATGACTATCTGGTGGAACTCACCGGGCCGCTGGACCCGGCGGCCGAGGCTCGGCTCGGCCAACTGCTCGACGCGGTCGCCGAGGCTGCACCGGCCGATGGAAACCAACGGCTCTGGGTCATCCCGCGGGCCGGCACGGTGTCTCCCTGGTGCAGCAAGGCCACCGACATCGCCCGCGGCTGCGGCCTCACCGCGGTGCGGCGCATCGAGCGCGCCCTGCGCCTGGACCTGTGCGGCGTGCCGCCGGAGCGTTCGGCGCTGGGGGAGCTGGGCGAGGTGCTGCACGACCGGCTGACCCAAACGCTGATCGAGCGGATCACTGATGCCGAGGCGCTCCTGTTTCGCCACCCGGAGCCCGCGCCGCTGCGCACGGTTCCGCTCGGCACCGGCGGGCGCGCGGCGTTGGAGGCCGCCAACCGGGACTGGGGGCTGGCGCTCGCCGCCGATGAAATCGACTACCTGCTGGACAGTTTCGCGACACTCGGCCGGGACCCCACCGACGTCGAGCTGATGATGTTCGCCCAGGCCAATTCGGAGCACTGCCGGCACAAGATCTTCAACGCGAGCTGGGTCATCGACGGTCAGGCCGAGTGCGAGTCCCTGTTCGGCATGATCCGCAACACCTACGCCCATCGAAATGCAGGCATCCTCTCGGCCTACAAGGACAATTCGGCGGTGATCGAGGGCCCGCAGGCGGCGCGCTTTTTCCCCGATCCCGGCTCGCGCGAATACGGCGCCACGGTCGAGTCCGTCGATCTGTTGATGAAGGTGGAAACGCACAACCACCCGACCGCGATCGCCCCTTTTCCCGGCGCGGCCACCGGCGCGGGCGGGGAGATCCGCGACGAAGGCGCGACGGGCCGCGGCGCGCACCCGAAGGCCGGCCTGACCGGCTTCGCCGTCTCCAATCTGCACCTGCCCGACATGGCGCGCCCGTGGGAAATCGATCACGGCCGACCGGCGGCCATCGCCTCGGCGCGGGACATCATGCTGGCGGGGCCCCTGGGCGGGGCGGCCTACAACAACGAGTTCGGTCGTCCCAACCTCGCGGGCTTCTTCCGCAGCTACGAGCAGCGCATCGCGCGCGGCGGCGCGGACGAGGTGCGCGGCTACCACAAGCCCATCATGCTCGCCGGCGGGATGGGCAACATCCGCCGCATGCATGTCGAAAAGCAGGCCATCCCGCCCCGGGCGCCGCTGGTGGTGCTCGGCGGTCCAGCGCTGCTCCTGGGGCTCGGTGGCGGCGCGGCGTCCAGCATGAGCAGCGGCCAAAGCCATGCCGAGCTCGATTTTGCCTCCGTGCAACGCGAAAACCCGGAGATGGAGCGACGCTGCCAGGAAGTCATCGATCAGTGCTGGCAGCGTGGGGCCGACAATCCCATTCTGGCGATCCACGACGTCGGCGCCGGCGGGCTGTCCAACGCCCTGCCGGAACTGGTCCACGACAGTGCCCGCGGCGGCCGCTTCGAGCTGCGCGCGATCCCCAGCGATGATCCGGGCATGTCGCCGATGGAGATCTGGTGCAACGAAGCGCAGGAACGCTACGTGCTCGCCATCGACCCGGCGCGCCTGCCGGCATTCATCGCCCTGTGCGAACGCGAGTCCTGCCCCTATGCCGTCGTCGGGGAGGCCACCCAAAACGCTGATCTCACGCTGACCGATACCCATTTCGGCAACCAGCCCATCGACCTGCCGCTGTCGGTGCTGCTGGGCAAACCGCCGCGCATGCATCGCGAGGTCGCCCGCCGCGCGCCCGATCCGCTCGCGGGCGCGCGCGAGGACGACGCCCTGCGCGGAGTCGATCTCATGGACGCCGCCGAACGCTTGCTGCGCCTGCCCACGATCGCCGACAAGACCTTCCTCATCACCATCGGCGATCGCAGCGTGGGTGGGCTCACCGTGCGTGACCAGATGGTCGGCCCCTGGCAGGTGCCGGTCGCCGACTGCGCGATGACGGCCACCGGCTACACCGGCTGGACCGGCGAGGCGATGGCGCTCGGCGAACGCACCCCGGCCGCGCTCGTCGATGCCGCGGCGGCGGCGCGCTTGGCCGTGGGCGAGGCCCTGACCAATCTCGCCGCTGCAGCGATCCGTGATACCTCGGATGTCGTGCTGTCGGCCAACTGGATGGCGGCTGCGGGTCATCCCGGCGAGGATGCGGCCCTGTTCGACGCGGTGCGCGCCGTGGGCATGGAACTGTGTCCTGCGCTCGACATCACCATTCCGGTCGGCAAGGACTCGCTGTCGATGAAGACGGTGTGGCGGGACACTGGGGGAACGCGGAGCGTGACCTCGCCCGTCTCGCTGATCGTCTCGGCGTTCGCCACGGTCGAGGACGTGCGCCATCACCTGACCCCGCAATTGCGCCTGGACGCCGGTCCCAGCGCGCTCTTGCTGATCGACCTGGGCGCGGGCCGCCAGCGCCTTGGCGGATCTTGTCTCGCCCAGGTCTTCGGCCAACTCGGGGGCGCGGTGCCGGACGTGGATGATCCCGCGCGACTGCGCGCCTTCGTGCGCGTCATCCATGACCTCGCGGCGCAGAACCGGCTGCTCGCCTATCACGACCGGTCCGATGGCGGGCTGTTCGTCACTTTGGTGGAAATGGCGTTTGCCGGTGGCTGCGGTCTCGACGTCGATCTCGGTGCGCTGGGAGGTGACCCGGTCGGCGCGCTGTTCGCCGAGGAACTGGGCGCCGTGATCCAGGTAGCGGAAGCCGATCGAGCGGCTGTGCTGGCGGCATTCGAGCAGGCGGGGCTGGCGTCCTGCGTGCGCGCCATCGGCCGGCCGGAACCGGGTGTCACCCTGCGCTTCAACGCAAACGGCAAGCGCTTGCTCGAAGGGGATCGCCTCGTCTGGCGCCGCATGTGGTCCGAAACCAGCTTTGCGCTGCAGCGGCTGCGCGACGATCCGGCCTGCGCCGAGGAGGCCTACGCGGCCTTGTCGCGCAGCGACGATCCGGGCTTGACTGCCGCGCGTCTGCCCATCCTTGCGCCGCTGCCGACCCTCAGCCGCCGTGACCGGCCGCGCGTCGCCATCCTGCGCGAACAGGGGGTCAATGGGCACGTGGAAATGGCGGCCGCCTTCGATCGCGCGGGATTTGCCGCCATCGATGTGCACATGAGCGATCTGCTCACGGGCGGCGCCTCGCTCGCCGATTTTCAGGGCCTCGTCGCCTGCGGCGGCTTCTCCTTCGGGGATGTGCTGGGGGCCGGCGGCGGGTGGGCCAAGCGGATTCTCTTCAACGATCGCCTGAGGGACATGTTCGAGACGTTCTTCGCGCGGCCGGACAGCTTCTCGCTGGGCGTCTGCAACGGCTGCCAGATGCTCTCCCAGCTCAAGGGCCTGATCCCGGGCGCCGCGCGCTGGCCACGTTTCCTGCGCAACCGCTCGGAACAGTTCGAGGCGCGCCTGAGCCTGGTGGAGGTGCTCGATTCCCCGTCCGTGTTTCTCGCCGGACTCGCGGGCGCGCGGCTGCCGATCGCGGTGGCCCACGGCGAAGGCCGGGTGGCCTTCGATGCGCCGATGGACGAAGCGCAAGCCCGCGTCGCGCTGCGCTACATCGACGGTAGCGGAGCGCCGGCCGAACGTTATCCTGCCAACCCCAACGGCTCACCGGGCGGCATCACGGGATTGACCACCGACGATGGCCGCGTGACCATCCTGATGCCGCATCCGGAACGCGTGATCCGCAGCATCCATCTGTCCTGGCACCCGGACGACTGGCCCGAGGACAGCCCCTGGCTGCGAATGTTCCAGAACGCGCGCGCCTGGGTCGGCTGAATGCTGGACGGGTTCAGCGTTTGTCGTGATAGAGCTTGTAACCCCACAGGCCCAGAACCAAAAAGATGCCGCCCAGTCCGAACGCCAGCTGCAGTTGAACATCGGCCTGCGGACTGAAGAAATAGGCCAGCATCCGCCCGCCCCGCGGGATGGTGGCCGAGTAATAGGTCGCAATCAGGCACAAGCCGAACCCCAAGACCAGAAAACGGCTGCGATGCTCGATCAAAATCTTGTTTTTTGCCAACCACCAGCGGCGCACGTCCCTCTCCTCCGCCCGATTGCACCCGCCTGACCGATCCCCCGGAGCTGGACGGGTTTCCCTTGCCGTTATCATAAGCCAAGCACATCGCCGATCCGTTGCTTATACTGGCTGCACATAACATCACCCGCGATACGGTATGGACGCCCAGCATCAACCCATCTTGGATTACTACCGGGAAAGCCACATCGACTACCAGATGATCTGGGGGAGTTTCCGGCATCTCGGCCTGCATTATGGTTACCATGACGCCGCTCATCGCGGCCACAATGCGGCCGTGCTCAACATGAATCGGCAAGTGGCCGACCGGCTGCAGGTGCAGGCCGGTCAGCGCTTGGTCGATGCCGGCTGCGGCATCGGGGGAACCAGCATCTGGATGGCCGAGAATCGCGGTGCCGACGTCACCGGCGTAAACATCTCGCCCGAGCAACTGGCTCGCGCCCGCAAACTGGTCGCGGCCCGTCACCTGCAGGACCGCGTCCGGTTCGTCCAGCGCAGCTACATCGACACCGGCTTGCCGGACGCGCAGTTCGACGGCATTTATGGCATGGAGAGCGTGAGCTACGCCATCGACAAGCGGGACTTCATCCGCGAAGCCTATCGGCTGCTGAAACCGGGCGGGCGCCTCGTGATCACCGATGGGTTCAGGAACGACACCGCCTTTCCCGAGCATCTGCGCGGCGACTATCAGCGCTGGCTGGACGGCTGGGCGGTCGACAACCTGGCCGGCGCCCGCCAGTTCCAGGACGATCTGGCCGAACTGGGTTTTCGGAACATCCGCTTCGAGGACTCCCTCCAACGCGTGCTGCCCTCCTCCCGCCGCATGCACATCGCGGCAAAATACACCCTCTGGGGCGGAAAATTGCTCGAAAAGCTCCGCATCCGCACGCCGGTCCAGACCGGCAACATCATCGCTGCGAAGCTGCAATACCCCTGCCTGATCGGCCGTGCGTGGATCTACGGTATCGTCACGGCCGTCAAATAAGGGGCCCTTCGATGCCCCCCCGGTGACCGATGGGCTTTGGCAGCTCATGCCGCCCGATCCGAATCTGCCGAGCCAGCTCACCCGGGTGGGTCAGACTCTGTCCACTCAGGTCAGCCCAGCGGGCGTCCGAACGCACCGGCAGCGCTCAACTGTCGATAAAACAAGGCTGGCATCGGTATTGCTTGGTCCATGACACAGGGATGCAGCAACACACACAGCCGACCACGAAAAGAACATCTCGCCTTTCGCCTCTAGCCCCCGAACCAAGGGGGCTTTTTTTCGGTTCGGTGTTTGCAGCCCACTTTCACCCGGACGCCACCGCACCCGCAGGGCCGCAGCAGCCTAGTCGGTCTCGGTCCGGCCCGAGCCATCCCGCGGAACACTGAGGCCAGCCTGTTTCGAGGCCGCCCGCAGCGCCTCCAGCAGGGCCTGATCGGGCTCGCCGTCGAGAGGCAGGCCGGTGTCGCGCACGAAGCGGCGTATGGCCGAGCGACTTTCCTCGCCCAGCACGCCATCCACCCGACTGATGGGGTAGCCCAGCATCTTGAGGTGCTGTTGGATCTCCCGCCCGTCGGCGCGCAGGTAGCGTGTCACACGTGGCCCTTGGGCATGCAGCGGCGGGCCACCTGCCAGCCGATCCGCCAGCAGACCGACCGCGAGCGCATAGTTGGTCGAGGCATTCCAGCGCATGATGACGCGGAAGTTGGGGTAGGTCACGAAGGCCGGCCCGGTGCGCCCACCCGGTGCCAGCAACGAGATCGCCTCGGGTCGATCCGGCAGCATTGATCCGTCGACGCGGCGGACGCCCAGCGCCGTCCATTGCGCGACGGGCTTGGATGTCTTGTACCCCGCATGCTCCAGCGCGCGCGGATCCTCGAGCACGACCTCCTCGCCCCATGGCTCGGTGGGACGCCAGCCCATGCGATTCAGATAGTTCGCTGCCGATGCCAGCGCATCGGGGAGACTGCGCCACAAATCGATGCGGCCGTCCCGATCATAGTCCACGGCATAGTGACGCATGGTCGTGGGCATGAATTGGGTGTGTCCCATTGCGCCGGCCCACGAACCACGCAGATCCGCCAGATCCAGTCGCCCTTCATCGACCATGGCCACGGCGTCGATCAACTGCCGGCTGAACATGCGACTGCGCCGCGCATCGCATGCCAAGGTCGCCAGCGCATCGAGGGTGGGAATATCACCGAAGTAGTTGCCGAAGTTGGTCTCCAGCCCCCAGAACGCAACCAGGTACTCGGGCGGTATGCCGTATTCCGCCTGTAGGCGCGCGAGCAGCGGGCGATGCTGTTCCAGCACCGCCTGGCCGTTTTGCAGGCGCGTCGGGCTGATGCTGCGCTCGAGGTAATCCCAGAAACTGGAAACGAATTCGCTTTGCCCGCCACGATCCGTGCGGATGACATCAGGACGCTGACGTATGCCGGCGAAGGCAACCGCGAGCGTCTCGGATCGCACACCCGCTTGCCGCGCCTGATTGCGCAGATCGCCGACACAGGCTTCAAATGACGAGGCCGCCGCGTTGCCCGCAGCCAATGTGAGCAGCAATCCCACCAAACTTGAAAGGCCGTATTTCCGCATCAATACTTCCACAGGATGTTCCTTGAAAAAAGCCAGGGTCTGGGCCGGACTGCGCGATGGATTCTGGGCACAGCAGGTGCGTTGTTCAACTCCGCCCCGGCAGCAGCCGACAACGTGGGGTGACGGCGCGGCCCGGATCTGGTCCGCTTGTCATCGCACGGCAAGCAAACCCTGCAAGAATCATCTCATTTCCATAACATCCGATGGGGGAGGTCCGATGATCGACTTGCCACCCGACCGCGCGCTTGGAAAACTTCGATTGCGCCTGGTCGCCATGGCCTGTGCCGTCTTTGCGCCCACGCTCGCTCACGCGGACATCGCGTGTCCCGCCACTGCCGCCGCTCCACCCGACTTTCAGTGGGGACTGGTCGCCTATCACGTCAATTTCCCCGGGTACGAGTTGCAGGTCGATGACCTGGATCGCATGGCCGCCAACGGCATTCAGTGGATCCGCATCGATTTTGCCTGGGGACGCATCGAACCGGAGCAGGGCGGCGCGTTCGACTTCAGCTATTTTGACACCTTGGTCGCCGCCGCCCGGGCGCGTGGCATACGCATCGCCGGCACGCTCGGCAACGGCTACAACACCCGCGTCCGGCCCGTCGCGCCGCTCTGGACCCACAAGCTGAGCGGCCCGCAATACGTCGCCGCGCTGGCCCGCTACGCCGATGCCGTCGCGGAGCGGTACGCTGATGAGGTCGAGGTCTGGGCTCTGGAAAACGAGTTGCACATCGGCATTCTGCACGTCGCCCTGCAATGGCGGCATCGCATCTACCCGCCCGCGATCAATCAGGAAATCCTGCGCACCCTGTCGCAAGCCGTCGATCGACGCGATCCCACGGCCCAGATCGTGCTGACCCTGAGCCCCAGCTTTCCGGGCTGGCAGCGCTTCGTGAGGGAATCGACCCAGCGCTTCCGCTTCGATGCGGTCGGGCTGTATACCTATCCCTCGTTCAATGCCGGCGCGTCGCCAACGGGCTTTGAAGCGCTGGTAGCAGACCAGATCGCCGATGCGAAGGATGCCTCGCCAGGGCGTGAGGTCCTGATCTTCGAGACCGGCTACCAGACGCCGCCCGACAAACCCAGGACGCCGGAAGATGAAGGCGCTCTGCTCCTTGAGAATCAGGCGATCTACATCGAAACCATGGTGCGCTCCGCCATCGACGGTGGCGCCAAGGGTGTGTACTTCTACCAATATCTGGACAATCCGGACGAACTCATTCCGCGCGAGGAGGTGTTCGGACTGGTGAGGCCGGATCGCACGCCCAAGCCCGCGTGGGGACGCTATGGCGACGTCATCGCAGCCTGCAGCACGCCGTGAGTGCATAGCCGGGAATCCCACCATCGATGGCATTTTGATAGCCGACCAGACTTCGCCGAGGCAACCGGATGATACGCAAGCAACCCAACTGCTGCGCGCGCAATGCCGGATTCCCGCTCCTCTTTGCAGTGCTGCTGGGGTTCTGGACGACTTCAGCCGCCTTGGCCGCTCCCTGCCAGGACGCGCGCGGCATCGTCGCCTCTGGCGCCGATCTCAAGGCCCTCTCGGGCTATTACGTGGGCGGCGATCAGTGTTTCTATGACCCGAACGGCATCGAGGCCATCGACGTGCCTCCCGCCGTTGGCGCCTCCGGCCTGCGTGCGGAGCGCTTGGTCTTCGTCAACGGCGCCAATCCGCAAGCCGATCGTGAACCGTATTTCCTGACGCTGCTGGCTCAGGCCCGCGACACGCCCGCAATCGGCGTCCTCAATACACAAACCAGCGATGACCCGTTCTCGACGCCGACCCTGCGCGGCACCTCCGCCGTCAAAACGCTGGAGTCCTTGATGCTCGAGTCTCTCGAAACGCGCCGAGAGGTGATCATCCGGGCCGGCAGCGGAGGGGCGCTACCGGTTGCCGTAGCCGTCGCACGGGCCAAGGGACGTTGGGCCGCGCGGCATCATGGCCCACGCAAGCTGGATGAGGCCCTGCGCCAACTGCGCATCGAAACCTTCGGCGGCGTCGGCGCCTTCTACCCGGACGGACCGCGCTATGTGCACTATGCGAACCTGCTGGATCCGAACGCGCAGAAGTTCGGGGTCCTCAATCCCTTGACGAAACCCGGCCATCACGCCGTGATCGCGATATTCCGCGACAGCCTGCCGCCCCTGGAAGCGGCCTACGAACCTCTGACTCCCGAAAACGAGCGCATCCTCTCCCATCACGGATTCGGGGTGTACAACGCGCATCAGGCGCCGTTCGACCGGATTTACCGGCTTTCGCTGCCGGTCCTCCCCTACACGGTCGTGCCGTTCGTTCGCTGAGCAGCACGCGACGGATCGGCCGGCCTACAGCACGACTTCGAAGCCCTCGAATCGCGGCGGCCCGAGATACAGCGCCCGGTTCGCGCCACCTGCGTTGGCGTGGGCCGCACGGAAGGCTTCCGAGTGAGTCCATGCCTCGAACGCGGCTTGAGAGTCCCAGAGCGAATGTGAGGCATAGAGGGTGTGGTCTTCTTCGGAAGATCCACGGAGCAGACGAAACGAGCGGAACCCCGGCACGCCGGTGAGGTGGCTGTCACGTTCCCGCCAAAGCGTTTCAAACGCCGCTTCCTGGCCTCGCACAATGCGGAATCGATTCATGGCGATGTACATGGGCGCTCCGTCCGGGGCGATGCGTCACCGTGAAATCCCGCGCCGCATCCATATGGAAACAGCGCGGGTCGGTTCATTTACTTCTTGGCCTTCATGAGCAGCCCCATCTCTTCCATGGCGCTGCCGGGGATGATGAAGCCCTCGGTATTGCGGATCTCGTCGAGGTGATCGCGGATGTATTCGATGGTCATGTTGTCGGGATTGAACACGCCCTTGGTCGCCCCGATGAAGATGCGTCCCACCCGGCCGGCGGCGGCCGAGTAGATCTCGCCGTTGACCTTGCAGGATTCGTGGCACAGATAGGCCACGATCGGAGAGACGAGTTCCGGTTCCATGCGGAACTGACTGGCCATGGGTCCCATCAGTTCCTCGGTCATGCGGGTCTTGGCACCCGGCGCAAGAACGTTCGCCTTGATGTTGTATTTCTGGCCTTCCTGCTTGAGGACGTTGGTGAAGCCGACGATGCCCATCTTGGCCGCCCCATAGTTGGTCTGGCCGAAATTGCCGAAGATGCCGGCGGCCGAGCTGGTGTTGACGATGCGACCGTATTTCTGCTCGCGCATCAGCTCCCACGCCGCCTGCGTCACCCAGAACGCACCCTTCAGATGCACGTCCAGAACCGGATCGAGAAACTCCGGCGACATGTTCTTGAAGGACTTGTCGCGCAGGATGCCGGCGTTGTTGATGACGATGTCCACGCGACCAAAGGCGTCCAGCGCGGTCTTGATGATGGCCTGCCCGCCCTCGACGGTAGACACAGTGTTACGATCGGCCACGGCCTCACCGCCGGCCTCGACGATCTCCGCCACCACCCGCTCGGCTGCCGTGGCCGACGAACCCGAACCATCGACGGCGCCGCCGAGATCGTTCACCACCACCTTGGCACCACGCGAAGCCAACAGCATCGCATGCGCGCGTCCCAAACCATTGCCCGCACCGGTCACCACCGCCACGCGCCCGTCATATCGCAGTAAATCGGACATCTTCCCTGTCTCCTTTGTGAGTTCAACCATCATTCAGCCGACGCCACAAGGCGGTGGGCCGATCGTTAACATTAGTGACCGAGCACGCTCCGTGCAAGGCACGCAGGCAAGCGCGTCACTCGAGCACCTGCCGTGCGTAGGTGGGTTGGATCGGGCGGTTGTTGTGGCCATGAACGAGGTGGGCGAAGCGCTCGACCTCACTCGGTGAAACCTGCGGATGGGCCTTCATGACCAGCCACAGGACCCCCTCTGAACACGGCGGCGTGGTCAACGAACCGTTCACGCGCAGGTAGTCCGTCCGGCGCGGCAGCAGATCCGACGGGCGGACCGGCCCGGGCAGCTCCCGTATATCGCCGGCTTGTTCCGGGATCAGCGGCCAAACGGCTTCGAGCAGCGGATGGGGTGCGCCCGCTTCGTACAACACGGCGATGACCGCCAGATTGCCGGCCGGATCCTTGTGCACGAAATGGGCTTCCAGCGGATATTCGTGCCCCTTGATCCGGTGCTCGCTGGGCGTGTGGAAGTGGATCTGCTGCAGGACATAGCGCCGACCGTCCAGTGTGAAAGCCTCCTCCTGCTGGTTGTTATCGGGCTCGATCTGCACCGTATGGCCGGTGTTCACCAGTCGCGCTGCCATCGGCGCATAGTGCAATGCGATGGGATGCAAATCCGCGTCGATGGCCTGTTCCAGATCCACGGGCGACTGGTTGCGACCGCTGCGGCAGGCCTCGTAGTCGGCAGCAAGCTCACCCCAATGTGCCGGGCCGTCCGCACCTGTCTCGTCATAAGTCCAATGCGGCGCGGCCCAGGTGGTCAGCGGCAGCGCCATCCATGACCACGCCGTCGCCCCAACCACCAAGGACAGACCCGCGCGCAGGCGGGCGCTCGATCTCTTGCGCATCATCCTCATCGCTCCTGTTGAACACACAACCTTTCCGGAAGACATGGAGGTGCCTCTGCATGAGGCCACGTCCCCGCCCGGGTCGTTCGATGCCGCCGCACGGTTTCAGTCCGGGCACGCGGTATCGGTCTGGACCAGTTCCCGGAGCACGCAAGTGGCATAGGCGCCGGGCGGCAAGGTGAATGACAGTACGATGTCGTCCTGCGTCCAGTCCATCGCCCCGTCACGCGGGATGACCCGCAGCGCGCGCCGGTCCTGCGACAGACCGCAGCGCAACAGACCCGCCGCGAGTTCCGGATAGGCGGCGGCCACGCCAACCTCCAGCGCGCCGATGCGTCCCGCCGTCGGCGGCGCGTCCTTGCCCCACAGTGCGCCGGTCGGATGCAGATCGCCTTGCGCAACGCGTCGGGCGATGCCGCCGGGATCCTCGTCGTCCCCGAATATGAACCAGCTTCCCCGCCCATCCAGTTGCAGGACGTCCCCCGGCTCCGCCCGGTTCCACGTGCCCTCCCTCACGCGCTCCGCCAAGAGCTGGTTGTACAGGGCGCTGCGCGCGGCCGAGAGCAGCAGGTCCCGCATCGAACGGCGCGCCAACCGGCCGCTCGCAAACCAGGCCAGAGCCTGCCGCACGTTGTTGCCTTGTTCGCCGAAACGCTGCGGCCCGAAGTAGTTGGGAACGCCTTCTGTGAGCAGTCTTGCCCAGCGCGCCTCGGCGGCCGCTCGATCCCCCGAGACCTGTCGCACCCGGATCTGGAAACGGTTGCCCGTGAGTGTCCCGATCCGCAGCTTGCGGCGATGCGGCGCCACGGTGAGCAGCTTAACGCGATCGCCGAACAGCGCCGCCAGCTCCGTCGCCCAAGAGGGTTCCTCGCGCCCGGCGAGATCGACCGAAAACCATTGGCTGGTCAGGGCGCGCCGATCCTTGCGCCCGCCGTAACCCACGGCGTTGCGCGCAACCTCAGCCACACGCGCCAGGGCATCGGCGACCTCGGCCGTGTTGAGCTCGCGCTTCTGCAGGTGGATCAAGCGGTGCTGGCCGTCCCCATCCGGTTCGAAGCCGAGTTGCTCCTCCACCACGAAGTCATCCGGCGTGAGCCGCAGCGCGCCGCGCAGTGGCGGCTGGCCAAACGCGCCGGGCAGGCTCGCGACCTCACCCAGGCGCGCCGCATCGAGGGGGATCATGCCGCCGTCTCCGGACGGCGCGCAGGACGAGGTGTCGGGTTTGGCTTCAGTCATCGCCGACCTCGCGCAGCAAGGCCACCGCGTGCACAGCGATGCCCTCGCGCCGGCCGACGAACCCCAGTCCCTCCGTGGTCGTCGCCTTGACGTTGACGCGCGCCACCGGGATCCCCAGGTCTGCCGCGATATGCTCCCGCATGGCCGTCACATGCGGCGCGATCCGCGGCGCCTGGGCCAGAACAGTGACATCGACATTGCCCGGGCTGAGCCCTGCTGATGTGATCAGCGCCAGCACACGCCGCAGCAGGTCGCGGCTGTCCGCGCCACGCCAGCGCGGATCGGTGTCGGGAAAGTGGTGGCCGATGTCGCCCAGCCCGGCGGCCCCCAGCAGCGCATCGCACAGCGCGTGGAGCACGACATCGCCGTCGGAGTGGGCGATCAGTCCTCGACTATGGGCAATGCGGACTCCGCCGAGCGTCACGACGTCACCGGGGCCGAAGGCATGAACGTCGAAACCATGACCGATACGCATGAAGGCTCCGGAACGCGTCAGCGAAGATCCACAGCGCCGCGGGCGACAAGAATCGCGTGCGCCAGCGCGAGGTCTTCGGGATGGGTGATTTTCAGATTATCGGCCCGCCCGGGAATCACCGCCACGGGATGACCCATGCGCTCCATGGCCTGCGCCTCGTCGGTGACGGTGATGCCGGCCTGCGCGGCCGCCGCGAGCGCCTGCGACAGCGCACGGAAGCGGAACATCTGCGGCGTCAGCGCGCGCCACAGTCCTGCACGGGAAACCGTCTCGGTCACGCAGCCGCGGGCATCAACCCGCTTCAACGTATCCGCGATCGGCGCGGCCAGCACGCCTCCGGTGAAGTCCGGATCCGCCGCTCCCTCGAACAGGCGGTCAACATCATCGCGGTGGAGACAGGGACGCGCGGCATCGTGAACGAGAATCCAGTCCTCCGGGGCCGCCTGACCGGCGAGCGCGGCGAGTCCTGCGCGAACGGAATCCTGTCTCTCCGCGCCTCCGACCACCAGCTTGATGGCAGGGTGGATGGATTCGGCCAGCGCGTGCGCGCGGCTGTCCTCCGGACTGACCACAAGCACCAGCCCCCGAATGCGCGCATCGTCGAGCAGCGTCAGCAAGCTCCACGCGAGCACCGGCCGCCCGGCGAGATCGAGATACTGCTTCGGTGACGCCGTACCCATCCGTACACCGCGGCCGGCTGCCGGGACCACCGCCCAGGCGCCTGGCGTTTCAGGGGCGTCCATCGCGCTTGCCGTCTGCTTCGTGTACGAACTGGTAGAAGGTCTCGCCGGCACCGACCATGCCGAGTTCACGCCGCGCCCGCTCCTCCACGGCATCGAGACCCTGCTTGAGGTCGCGCACCTCGGCGGCCAGCACCTCATTGCGGGCGGCCAAGGCCATGTTCTGTTCTCGCTGACTGCTGACCATGCGACTCAGGCGCACCCATTGCCGCACGCCATCCGGCGCCACCCAGATCTGGTACTGAAGAATCACCAGCAAGGCGGACAACAGCAACACCAAGAGCCGCCTCACCCGCCTTGCTCCCGCGACCGCATCATCCTTGAACGGGCGCCCGGCGCCGCCTCCCAAGCTCAGCGTTTCAGCCGCGCCCCGAACGCCGCCATCCCCGGATACCGGGCGCGATCACCGAGTTCGGCCTCGATGCGCAGCAGGCGGTTGTACTTGGCCACCCGGTCGCTGCGGCACAAGGAACCCGTCTTGATCTGCGTCGCCGTCGTCGCCACCGCCAGATCGGCGATGGTGTCATCCTCGGTTTCCCCCGAGCGATGGGATACCACGGCGGTGTAGCCGGCATCGGTCGCCATGCGGATGGCCGCGAGC
This sequence comes from Candidatus Macondimonas sp., assembly GCA_035325645.1. Lineage (GTDB taxonomy): Bacteria > Pseudomonadota > Gammaproteobacteria > UBA5335 > UBA5335 > Macondimonas. Next base: position 27,782 of record DAOKZK010000003.1, read on the forward strand.
GTCTCACCAAGGGTGCCGATCTGGTTGGGCTTGATCAGGATCGAGTTGGCGATGTGTTTGGCGATGCCCTCGCTGAGGATGGCCGTGTTGGTGACGAACAGATCGTCGCCGACCAGTTGCACTGTATCGCCGAGCCGCTGGGTCAGCAGCGCCCATCCCTCCCAGTCGCCCTCGGCCATGCCGTCCTCGATCGACAGGATGGGATAGCGATCCACCAGTCCGGCCAGATAATCGACGAAACCGGCGGCATCGAACGCCTTGCCTTCGCCTTCGAGGTGATAGCGCCCGTCCCGATAGAACTCGCTGCTGGCGACATCCAGACCCAGATGGATGTCCTTGCCGGGCGTGTAGCCCGCCCGCTCGATGGCCTCGAGGATGGTCTGCAGCGCTTCCTCGTTCGACCGGAGATTGGGCGCGAACCCGCCCTCGTCACCCACCGCCGTGGCCAGACCGCGTGCATGCAGCACCTGCTTGAGATGATGGAACACCTCGGTGCCGTAACGCAGCGCTTCGGCGAAGCTGGGTGCACCCACCGGCAGGATCATGAACTCCTGCAGATCGACGTTGTTGTCGGCGTGCGCGCCGCCGTTGATGATGTTCATCATGGGCACCGGCATTCCCACAGCCGCTGCGCCGCCCAAGTAGGCGTAGAGCGGCTTGCCGGACTCGGCGGCGGCGGCCTTGGCCGTGGCCAGCGAGACGGCCAGGATGGCATTGGCACCGAGGCGCGATTTGTTGTCGGTACCGTCCAGCGCAATCAGAAGCTGATCCAGCGCGTCATGGTCCTGCGCGTCCTTGCCCAGCAAGGCGTCGCGAATTTCGCCATTGACATTGGCAACCGCCTTGCGCACGCCTTTGCCCAGATAACGGCCCTTGTCTCCGTCGCGCAGTTCTACCGCTTCGCGCGAGCCGGTCGAGGCGCCAGACGGTACGCCGGCTCGGCCGACGCTGCCATCAGCCAGACGAACCGTGGCCTCCACCGTGGGGTTGCCGCGCGAATCGAGGATTTCCAGACCTTCAATCGCCGTGATCTTTGCCATGTTGCGCGCTCCGAAAGAGGGATGGATCCGGCCAGCAGCGCCGGGGCGAAAAATTCAAATCACCGGTCCAGCCAAGCCGATTCTGGCCAAGGGCGGGACTTGACCAGCCGGTCGAGGTCGACCAGCGTCTCGAGCAACTCATGCATGCGGTCGAGCGGCCAGGCGTTGGGCCCGTCCGACAGTGCCCGTTCGGGATCCGGATGGGTTTCCATGAATATCCCCGCCACGCCCGCCGCGACCGCCGCCCGCGCCAGCACGGGCACGAACTCGCGCTGTCCGCCCGAGCGGTCGCCCTGCCCGCCGGGCAACTGCACCGAATGGGTGGCATCGAACACGACCGGGCAATCGGTTGCGCGCATCACCGCCAGGGCGCGCATGTCCGAGACCAGATTGTTATAGCCGAAACTGACCCCGCGTTCGCAGACCATGATCTGTTCGTTGCCCGCGGCGCGCGCCTTCGCGACCACGTGCTGCATGTCCCAGGGCGCGAGAAACTGCCCTTTCTTGATGTTGACCGGCAAGCCCCGGCGCGCCACGTTCTGGATGAAGTCGGTCTGCCGACACAGGAAAGCCGGCGTCTGCAGCACGTCGACCACGGCCGCGACCTCATCGAGCGGCGTGTATTCGTGCACGTCGGTCAGCACCGGCACGCCGACCTCGCGCCGAACGGCTTCCAACACGCGCAGCCCTTCCTCGATGCCCGGACCCCGAAAGCTGCCTGCCGAGGAACGGTTGGCCTTGTCGAAACTGGACTTGAAGACGAAGGGAACACCGAGCCGGTCGGTCATTTCCTTGAGGGTGCCGGCCGTGTCGATCTGCAGTTGACGCGATTCGATGACGCACGGGCCGGCGATCAGAAACAGTGGGCGGTCGATTCCCACCTCGAAGCCGCAGAGCTTCATGCCGACGCGGCCTGCGCGAGCCGGCGCTCGCGGGAACGGCGTGCGGCCCGGATGAAGCCGGAAAACAGCGGATGGCCGTCGCGCGGTGTGGAAGTGAACTCGGGATGAAACTGGCAGCCGAGGAACCAGGGATGATCCGGCAACTCGATGATCTCCACCAGGCGGCCATCGGCGGACCAGCCCGAAATCATCATGCCATGGGCCTCGAGGATCTGGCGGTAGCGATTGTTGAATTCATAGCGGTGGCGATGACGCTCGACGATGAGTTCCTTGCCGTAGAGCCGGCGCGCCAGGGAGTCCGGCACGAGGCGACAGGGCTGGCCGCCCAGGCGCATGGTCCCGCCCAGATCCTCGCGGCCGCTGCGCTGCAGCACGCTGCCGTCGCTTTGTTGCCATTCGGTGATGAGTGCGATCACAGGATCCGGCGTGGCCGGATTGAACTCGGTGCTGTGGGCTTCGGCCAGACCGGCGAGGTGGCGCGCCAACTCGATCACCGCCACCTGCATCCCCAAGCAAATGCCGAGGTAAGGCACACCCTGCTCGCGCGCATACCGCACTGCCGCGATCTTGCCTTCGATGCCGCGCCGACCAAAGCCGCCGGGCACGAGAATGGCGTCCAGCCCCTCCAGCAAGGCGGTGCCCTCGGTTTCCAGCCGCTCGGAATCGATATAGCGCACGGCCACGCGCGTGAGGGTATGGATGCCGGCGTGGCGCAGGGATTCGTTGAGGGACAGATAGGCATCGGACAGATCGACGTATTTGCCGACCAAGCCGATGGTAACCTCCCCGTCCTGGCTTTGGCTGGCGTCCACGACCGCGCGCCAGTCGCCCAGATCGGCCGGCGGCAGTTCGAGTCCAAAACGCTGAACCACGATTTCATCCAGCGACTGGTCATGCAGCAGGTCAGGGATCTTGTAGATGTTGTCCACATCCACGGCCGAGATCACCGCCCGTTCCGGCACGTTGGTGAACAGGGCGATCTTGCGCCGCTCATCCGGCGGCAGCGGCCGATCGGCACGGCAGATCAGAATGTCCGGCTGGATGCCGATCGATCGCAGCTCCTTCACGGAGTGCTGGGTCGGCTTGGTCTTGATCTCGCCAGACGCCGGGATGTAGGGCACCAGCGTCAGATGGATGAACAAGGCGCGCTGCGGTCCCAGCTCGCTGCCCATCTGGCGGATCGCCTCGAGAAACGGCAGGGATTCGATGTCGCCGACCGTGCCGCCGATTTCCACCAGGCACACATCGGCATCGCCGGCGCCGGCCTGGATCGATCGCTTGATCTCATCGGTGATGTGCGGAATGACCTGCACCGTCCCGCCCAGATAATCGCCGCGGCGCTCCTTCTGGATCACGGTCTCGTAGATGCGGCCGGTGGTGTAGTTGCTGTGACGACCGGTGGTCGTGCGCACGAAGCGCTCGTAGTGCCCGAGGTCGAGGTCGGTCTCGGTGCCGTCCTCGGTGACGAACACCTCGCCATGCTGGAACGGGCTCATGGTACCCGGATCCACGTTGATGTAGGGATCCAGCTTGACCATGCTGACCTTGAGGCCACGCGCTTCGAGAATGGCGCCCAGGGACGCCGAGGCGATGCCCTTGCCGAGGGACGAAACCACACCGCCGGTCACGAAAACGAATCGCGTCATACCGCTTCCATTGCTTGAGGATGGGCGGAGGCGGATGCACAACGGAGCCCCCAAAGATGGGGCTTTAGCCTACCAGATCGGTCCATGCCGGACAATGAAAACGGTGTGGCAGCGCCGGGAACGCCAGCGGCGGGTCACCTCCCGAAATGTCTGAGCCGCGCGGGGTCTCAGCAACGGGAGGTGCTTGTTGGACGTGGCTCTGGGTCGGCCCAATGCACCCCGGATTGTCGGGACGCGGCATCACGGGTGAACAGGGTCTGATGCGGCGAGGCAGCCCGGGAGGCCGCCCCGCCACACCGTTGAGCGAGCCCTCAGGGACTGGTCGACAGCATGACCGACGGCACGAATCCGCCGACGATCGGGATCGCCTGCAAACTCGAGGTCGCGAGAGACAGGCCGGCGTTGACCTTGCCCACACCGGTGGTCCGTGCCATCCCAACCTTGGCCGGGTAGCCTGGCGCAAAAGCACTCACCAGATTCTGCCCGGTCGTCACGAGCGGCGCCGGCGCCTTGCTCGCGTACACATCATAGGCAAAAGGAGCATCGAACTGCTTGCTTCCGACGGTGAGCACATAGCCCTGCGCGGAGGTCTGTGCGGAGACCTCTGCCAGTGCCGGCTCTGACAGAACTTTCATTTCGGCCATCGACACAGCGGAAAATCCTGCCAAAGCCACGCCAGAAACAGCCATCAAAATACGCTTGTTCATGTTTGGTTAACTCCACGTTCTACACACAACTCTTGGACAACTTGAAACGAATGAAATTGATTCGATTCGTCCATATACAGAGGCAAAAAGCCTGCCACTCAAGAAGCATAGATGACTCTTGCCATGCGCAAACGCATCCACATTACTGAGCGGAAATAAGTGTCACTTTTATCCCTTCTGAGGCACAGTCTGCCTCGAATGAAATAAAAAAAGGGCCGAAATGGCCCTTTTCAAGGAAAGCAGGAACCCTCAGGTTCAGGGAGGCGAGACCTCTCCCACAGAGACGTTCGGAACGAACGGCCCGATCAATGGCTTGCCCTGCAGCGTCGTGGTCGCAGCGCCCAGAACGGCATTCTTTTTAACCAATGCAGCGGTACGCGTCGCTGCAACGTTGGACGGATAATCAGGCGCCCAGATGCCGACGAAAGTAGCTACCGACGCTGAAGTGGCCGGAGCCTTGGCCGCGAACACCTCATGCGCAAACGGAATGGTGTAGGTATCCGTGACGATTCCCGCAACCGTTACCGTATAGGCCTGGCCCGTCACATCACTGAGCTGACGATCCGACAGATGGGACATCTGCGCGCCGACGGGCAGCGAGACAAACGCCAAAGCAGCCAATGAACCCAGATGCAATTTCTTCATGTACTGTCTCCTCCAGAAAATACCCCTTGAACTCATGTTGGCGAAAGCGAGCTGCAATCGCCGACGCTGGAGGGAAATGCAATTCATGGGCCAAACTTGACGATGCGCGGCAAAAAAGGAACGGCCGAAAATGAAAAAGCATTTCGGATCTGACAAAAAAAGTCACAATTGAGCAGCGAAGGTCAACTTCGTTGCTTCGGTGTCAGCCGTCTGTGACGTCAGGGTCAGGGACGACACCGACAGCCGCAGCACCAACGGGCGGGATTGCCGTGGGAGCGTCCTGAGCCAGCATATGGGAGGTCTCCGGAGCCTCCACCACGCGTACCGGTTCCCCCGTCTGACGAGCACTGCGTGCCATGTGGCTGCGACTCAGGATCAGATCCCGGTCGGCCACGAGTATCCACGTCCGCGCATCGCGGAACGCCTCGTAGGCGGCCGTCGTTCGGAAACGCATCCACGACTGGATGTCCTGCACATTGGTGACGACCGTCCGGGCCCGCCTGGCGTTGAACCACAGCCGGGAAGCCAATTCCAGCTTCTGGCCACGGGGCGGACCGAACGCCAGCCGCCCCAGTTGCCTCATGGGCAGGCGCCGAAGCAGTGGAAACAGGGCCGGTAGCAGCCAAAGACCCGGAGCCGTCGCAGCCAAGGCAAGGCTCGGGTGTATCCGCCCCTGAGGAAGCACGGGAGCCTCGAGCAGGTATTCGATCTCGAGACGACGATGCAACTCGGGGCTCTGCAGGGCGGCTTCGAGGACCACCGCGCCACCGCGCGAATGCCCGTGCAAGCGGATGGGACCGCTGCGCACCAGATGCGTGAGCACCTGGTTGAGCACCGCTGCGTCGTGAGAGATGGTCCCGACGGCATAAGGCAGCGGCCGATCCCAATCCACAGCCTGAGCGCGCGCCTCGGGCGCAACCGTGGTGACATGGTAGTCGGCATTGTTGAGATAGATGCAATCGAGGTCGGCATCCTCATACAAGCCGTCGAAGTACCACACCTCTTCCAGGAAACCCGGCACGCAGACGACAGTCGCTCGCGGCGTGGCTGCCGCCCGCCTCACCAAAGCGTGGCAGGCACCGATCCGCAAGATTTCTCCATCGAAATCCTTGGCGTAGATCGGCAATGTCGGTCGGTCGAGTTGCCGCTGTCGCAGCGCCGCAATCCCACCGATCAGCAACAAGCACCACAGCCACATCATGGCTTCACCTCCCTCCTGTGAAGAGTCTTGAGATGTCCCCGTCAGACCACGTGTGTGCCACCCACCGTCAGGCCGTCGATGCGCAAGGTGGGCTGCCCGACCCCGACGGGCACGCTCTGTCCGTCCTTGCCGCAGGTACCGACCCCTTCGTCGAGTTGCAGGTCGTGGCCCAGCATGCTGACCCGGGTCAGCACGTCGGGACCGTTGCCGATCAGCGTCGCGCCCTTGACGGGGCGTCCGATGCGGCCGTTCTCGATCAGATAGGCTTCGCTGGCCGAAAAAACGAACTTGCCCGATGTGATGTCCACCTGACCGCCGCCGAAATTGACGGCATACAGGCCGTGCGGCACCGAGCGAATGATCTCTTCGGGGTCGTGCGGCCCGGGCATGAGATAGGTGTTGGTCATCCGCGGCATGGGCAGGTGACTGTAGGATTCCCGGCGACCATTGCCGGTCGGCGTCATGCCCATCAGCCGGGCGTTGTGCTTGTCCTGCAGATACCCCCGCAGCCGGCCGCCTTCGATCAGGACCGTCTGCTGACCTGGCGTGCCTTCGTCATCGACCGTGAGCGAGCCGCGCCGGTCCGCCAGGGTACCGTCGTCGACCACCGTGCACAGGGTGCTGGCGACGGTCTCGCCCAATCGGCCGCTGAAGGCGGATGTCCCCTTGCGATTGAAGTCCCCTTCGAGACCGTGCCCGATCGCCTCGTGCAGCAGGATGCCGGGCCAACCGGGACCGAGGACCACCGTCATCGTCCCGGCTGGGGCAGGGCCCGCCTCCAACGCCACGAGCGCCTGACGCACGGCTTCGCTCGCATGATGACGCGCGGCGTCGCGCGCCTGCAGCACGTCATAGCCGAACCGCCCCCCGCCGCCCGAGCTGCCCCGCTCGCGGCGACCGCTCTGCTCGACCACCACGGACACGTTGAGCCGCACCAGCGGCCGCACATCGGCGGCGAGCGTGCCGTCGGTGCCTGCCACCAGCATGACTTCCTCGACGGCTGCAAGGCTGACCATGACCTGCCGCACCCGCGGCTCCCGTCTTGCTTCGGCCTCGGCCGCCTGCAGGAGCGCCAGTTTGTCGGCAACGGTCGTGCCGGCCAAGGGATCGCGATCGCCGTAGCGCGGTGTGGCCATGCGCGATTGCAGCGCCATCGGCGCGACACCCACGCTCACCTGCTGCCCCTGGCGCAAAATGGCCCGTGCGGCGTGAGCGGCTTCACGCAGGGCTTGCGGATGGATTTCGTCCGAATAGGCAAATCCCGTCTTTTCGCCCGACAGCACCCGCACGCCGACGCCCTGCTCGACCGAAAAGTCCCCTTCCTTGACGCGGCCGTCCTCCAGACTGAAGGATTCCGAGCGTACCTGCTGAAAATAGAGGTCGCCGCCGTCGGCGCCCGCTGCGACCAGTTCGCCCAGCGTCGTCGACAGAAGCTGCTGACCGATCTCGCCTGGCGTCAGCAGTTGGGCTCGGGCCACATCCAGCGCGATAGCGAGGTCGCGTTGATTCCTCACGGCAGGGTCACTCCGAAACGGCGATGGGACAACACGGGAAAGGACGTCCGCAGATCCTGCACCCGCCGGACATCGATCTCGCCCAGCACGAAACCCGATCCGCGCGGCAGCACATCGATGATCGTGCCCCACGGATCGACCAGCAGGCTGTGGCCGAAGGTCTCGCGACCGTTGACGTGATACCCGCCTTGAGCCGCGGCGACGCCGTACATGAGATTCTCGACCGCCCGAGCACGCAGCAACAGATCCCAGTGGGCCTGACCCGTGCGGTAGGTGAATGCCGCCGGCAAGGCGAACCACTCGGCCCCGGCGTCCACCATCGCCCGGAAAAGCTCGGGGAAACGGAGGTCATAGCACACCGCCAGGCCCATCCGGCCAGCCGGAGTATCGACCACCACCACACGTTCGCCGGCCTGCTGGGTGGCCGACTCGCAATAGGATTCCTCGCTTGCGGGAAGCCGGACATCGAACAGATGCATCTTGTCGAAGCGGCTCACCTGCCGGCCCTGATCATCGAATACCAGGCAAGCCGGGGCGACTTTGGGGTCATCCGCGATCCGCAGCGGGATGGTGCCAGCGACGATCCACAGGCGTTCTCGCTGGGCCGTGCGGGCGAGCTGATCCTGAATCAGACCTTGGCCCGGGGTTTCGGCAATGGCCAGCTTGTCCTGGTCCTTCATACCCATGCAGGCGAAATGCTCCGGCAGAACCGCAATCCGCGCGCCTGCCTGCGCCGCTTTCGTCAGCAATCGCTCCGCCTCGATGAGATTCGCGGCCACCTGCGGACCCGAAGCCATCTGGATGCCTGCCACCTTCACCATTCGACGGTCCTCCCCATCTGACCGACGATAAGACCCTGTTGCGCCTCTGTCCAGAAAAACCTGCCGCGAGCCTCACGGCCGCCGCACTTCGGGAAGATTGAAGGGTCCCTGTTCCCGCTCCAGCGTCGCCGCGTCGAAATCCCCTGCGAACCGATAGCGGATCTGAACCAGGCGGCTGATGGGTTGGCGCAGGAGTTCCCGTCCCATCAAGACCGCTGCCCCGGCGATCGGCCCCCCCGCCACCGTTGCCGCGATGGCCAGACCGGCCGACAGGCTGGGGGTGACGACGAGTTCCTGGTCGAAGCGGCGCCTGACGAGGTCGCTGGTACCGCTCATGCGAACATCGGCTGCCGAACCTTTCAGTTCCAGCGGTCGGGTTTCGATCACGCCGCCCCGGAGCGACAGATCGCCGCGAATTGTGTCGAACGGCAAACTCGGCCGGAACACGCCGGAGAAGTCACGGGTCAGGCGCCGCGGCAGATCGTAAAGCCCCGCGAGACTCATCACGATGCCCGTGGTGGGGCGCGCCTCGCGAAAAATGATGGATCCGTCCTCGGCGCCCAGCTTGAAGTTGCCGGTGGTCTGCCGCAGCGTCATGTCCCAGGGCGCGCCGGTCCAGTCGAGGTCGGCGGTGAGCGTCGCCTTGCGCGCCTCTATCGCATCCGGGTAGCCGAGGCGCCGCGCAAGTGTCGGCAGGTCGGCCGTTTCCATTTCCAGACGCACGCTCGTCTGCGCACGGGATCCCTGCAACCGCCATTCGCCCGATCCCCGCGCCTGCAGGAGGGTGCTTTCGAGGACGCCCCGCGACAGGGCAACCCCGTCGGCTACGGGCTCGATCTGAAGGCCAAGTCGCCCCAGATCGCTGCCCCGGTAGCGCAGGCGATCCACGCGCAGGCGCAGCGCCGGCACTTGCCGCGGATCGAATGTCGAAACCGCGACGGGTGGTGCGATCGCTCCGCTCTCCACATCCGGGCTCCGCGGCGGAATCAAGGCGTCCAGATCGAGCCACCGCAACTCCGCCTGCCATACCGCGTCACCCGCCCGGCGCAGGACGCCGTCGAGCGCCGGCGCGCGCACTTGCAGACTCGGCGCCGCGCCATCGCGGACGAGCGCCAGTTGAACATCGTTCTGCCGCAATGACTTCCATTCCACGACGCCGAGATTCAACTGTCCGCCGCCGAACCAGGCCGGCAGGGTCCATCCCGTCTTGCGATTCGGGGCGCCTGGCTCCCTCGGCGCCCAGACCGACGCCCACCGACCGACGTCGCCCAGATCGACACGTTCCAGCGCGCCGCGTATCCACAGGCCCGGCTGATCCGGCAGCCGTTCCACACGCTGGTCGACGCCCACGCCGCCCCGGTCGAAAGACCAGCCGTCGCCGTCCTGCTGCAAGCGCAACAGCCCGTGCAGCCGCCCCTCGCCCTGATTGACCTGGATCAGGTGTCGATCGGCATCTCCATTGCCTTCGATGACCAGGGCGCGCTCCTCGTCGGCGCTCTTGCCCAGGGGCGTGGGCCAGTCCAGCTTCATCCCGGTCAGCGGACTGCGTATGGACCACTGCAACCGTCCCCCCCCCAGTACGGACAGATCGGCCTCGAATCCGGTCGCGCCCTGCATCGTGCGGGGATCGAGGAAATCCAGCTCACGGCGCAACACGGCTGCCGGCACGCGCCCCCGCATCTGTACGCGGGTCGGGCGAAATCCGCGCGGTTTCCGGGGATCCTCGATCGGACTCACCTGCACCCGAATCGGCTCTCCGTCGAGCCGCGCATCGACATCCTTCGCTTCCAGCCGGTCTTCATGAAACCTGAGGCTGCCGCGGATATCGTCCAGCCCGACGCGCCAGGCAGGCTGCGTAAAGCGGGCGCCGTCCCAATGCACCGCACCGTCCACCGAAGCGTCGTCCATCGCGTGAAGCGGCAGGCGCAGCGCCAGATCGAGTCGGACCGGTCCGCTACCGCGGGCGCCATCGAGCAACACGCGCACGGCCTGCCCCGGGGGGGAATGGCTGAGATAGTCGAGCGCCGCCTGGTGATCCCCCTGACCTCGACCGACGGCCGTCAGCACCTGCTCGCCATAGTCGGCCATCTCCACCGTCGTCTGCTCCAACACCATGCCGTGGCTGCGCGCCGACCGGGCATCGACGCGAAAGCCGGTGCCGGTGAAGGTGAGGTCGGCATCCACAGCCTCCATCACGGGCCAATGCGGATCGAATCGCAGCGCGCCATCCTCGACGTGCGCGACCACCTCGAAGGTTCCGCCGCCGTCACGGAACGGGAAGCGCTGCAGATCGCCCTGCAACCGCAGCCGCCCGTCCCGGATGCGTCCGTCGAGGATGGCGCTGCGCAGCCACCGGGCGGTGGGTTCGGGCAGATGATGACGCGGCAGATAGCGATCCAGGGCCGCGGCATTGCCGTCGCGGAAATCGACCTGCAGATCGATTGCGGGACGCCGGCCGGCAGGAATGGCCAGCGCCAGCGTGCCGTCCGCATTCAGATCGGGATGGCGGATGCGGATCACCGGCGACCAGAGCTTCCAGACATCGCCATCGCGCTCCCATTGCAGCTCGGTTTGCAGACCGCCTTTCGGCCACGACTTCTCGAACAGTTCGGGATCGCTGAAGCCGACCGCATCGCCGCCGAGGCGTACCCACCCTCCCGAGCGATCGGCGTCGATCTCGCCATCGAGGCCGGAAAAGCCGGGAATGGCGCCGAGCGGCGCCCAGCCCAAGCCGTTGAATCGGGCCGACAGCCGGACATCTTTCCAACCTTGCGCAGCGCTGCCTGTCGCCGCAAACCGGACATCATGGACCTCGCCCTCGACCGGATGGTCGAAAGGTTTCCCGTCGGCGCCCTCGGCCAGTTCCTGACGCCATGCCGGAGGCACCGCTTGCCACACGCGCCGGACGTCCTGCAGACGCGCCGTCGACAGCGCGGCTTCATAGGACCCGGCACGGGTGTCGGTGGGCGCCAGTACCGCGAGATTCCCATCGACACGAGGCCAGGACCGGCCGTCCAGGGCGACTTCCAGATCGTCGAGATGAAGCGTCCACTCCTCGGCTCGCCCCTGCCAACGGAAGTGACCCGACAGCCGATCCAGCCGGCTCGCCGCAGCGGTGGCCGTCGGCGGCAGCCGGATGTTGCGAAGATCCGAGCTCAGCGTGAGCCGGCTCTCGCCGACTGGGTCCCAGTGACCCTCGAAGCGGAGATTCCAATGCGAACCACGCAGATCGATCCAGCGCCCTACCCAAGGCTCGAAATAGTCCTTAGGGGTAGCCTCCACCAGCTCGGCGGCCGCGTCGATCACCCAATTCTGCGGCTCGGCCAAATCGCCACGCGCGTCCAGGGACAGCATGAAATTGCGGCCCAGCATCGCGGCGGAGCGACTGGCGACATCGATCCGGTGATGGGTGCCTGCGCTCCGCAGATGGACATCGACGCCCGTGAATCGCTGGAATGGCTGCTCGCGCCCGGCCATCGTCAGGCTCACCGTCGAATCGCGCAGGGTAATCTCGCCCAGTCGCTCCAGGACCGGCACTGCAGTCTTCCAGGCCGGCCCCGCATCGGTTTCGCCGCTGCCCACCGGGATGCCCTGGATCAGCCAGCGGCCGTCCAGACGCCGCTCAATGGCGATCTCGGCCTGGCGAATCTCCACCCGGCTCGGTACGGCCCGGCGGCCGTCGAGCAGGCGCCAGAACGAGAAGCCGACGCGCACCTCGCGAAAAGCGACCGGCGTCTGCTCGTCGACGGCGCGAACCGTGACCTGGCCAAGCGCGACTTCCGGGCCGCGCCAACTCCAGTGCAGGGCCATGTGGTCCAGAGTCGCAGCGACCCCGAGGCTGGTCTCCAGCCAGCGCACCAGTTCCTCGCGATGCTGCGGCACCTCGCGTTGGAGCCAGAGTGCGCCCCCGATGCCGACCCCCAGCACGCCCAGCATCAGGACGCACAGCACGGCCGCGCTGCGACTCACACCCCGCCAGCCGACTCGCATCATTCCCGGCGGTTCTTGCGGCGTTTACAACAGCACGACATCGAATTGCTCGTTCTGATAGACGCTCTGTCGCTGCAAGCGGATGGGCCGTCCGAGATGCTGCTCCAATTCGGCCAGGTGCACGGTCTTGTCTTCCAGCAGGCGATCGATCACGGCATCCGACGCCAGCACCAGCAGGTCACGGGTATCGAATTGCCGCGCCGCCCGCTGAACCTCCCGCAGGATCTCGAAGCAGATGGTCTCGACGGATTTGACGTAACCCCGGCCGTTGCAGACAGGGCATGGCTCACACAGGATGCGACCGAGGCTTTCGCGGATCCGCTTGCGCGTCATCTCGACCAGCCCCAGCGGCGAGACGGCCGAAATCTTGGTGCGGGCCGGATCGCGCTCCAGACATTTCTCGAGGGCGCGCACCACCTGCGTCCGGTGGGCCGGATCCTCCATGTCGATGAAATCGATGATGATGATGCCGCCGAGATTGCGCAGCCGCAGCTGGCGGGCGATGGCCTGGGTGGCATCCAGATTGGTGCGGAAGATGGTGTCTTCGAGATTGCGGTACCCAACATAGCCGCCGGTATTCACATCGATGGTGGTCATCGACTCGGTCTGGTCGATGACCAGGTAGCCGCCCGATTTGAGCGGCACCTTGCGCTCCAGCGCGCGCTGGATCTCGTCCTCCACGCCAAACAGATCGAAGATCGGCCGCTCGCCGCGATAGAGCTGGATTTCCACCGCGTGTCCCGGGAAGAAGGTCTCGGCAAACCGCATGGCCTGCTCGTGGACCTCGGGTGAATCGATGCGCACCCGCTCCACCTGACTGCCGCCCAAATCGCGCAGGGTTCGCAGCGCCAAGGGAAGGTCATCGTGGATGCGTCCGCCCGCCTCGGCGTTGGCCATCCGCTGGCCGATGGCGCGCCAGATGCGGTGCAGCATCTGCATGTCCTGCGCCAAGGCTTCGGCACTTGCGCCTTCCCCGGCCGTGCGCACGATGTAGCCGCCGGGCAATCCGTCGGCACGCAGCGTACGAACCAGGTCGCGCAATCGGCGCCGCTCGGCCTCATCCTCGATGCGGACCGAGACACCGACATGATCCAGGCCCGGCAGAAAGACCAGAAAGCGCGAGGGGATGCTGATCTGGGTCGACAGGCGCGCGCCCTTGCTGCCCAAGGCATCCTTGATGACCTGGACCAGGATCTCGCTGCCTTCACGGAGCAGGGATTCGATCTTCTCCAGGCGGCCCGTGACAGGCGGCGCCTCACCGTCGAGTTCGCCTTCGGGCGCCTCCGCATTGGTGAGACGGGCTTCGCGCATGTCGGCGACATGAAGAAAGGCGCTGCGTTCCAGACCGATGTCCACGAAGGCCGCCTGCATGCCCGGCAGAACGCGCAGGACGCGCCCCTTGTACAGGCTGCCGACGATACCCAGATGCGTGGCCCGCTCGATCAGGATTTCCTGCAACACCCCGTTTTCGAGCAGAGCGACGCGGGTTTCCTCCGGCGTGACATTGATGAGAATCTCTTCGCTCATGATCATGGAATCGTTGGCTTCCTGCCGCGGACATCGGCCGCAAGCGTCCAGGGAAATACGGGCACCGAAAAAGACTGGAGCAACACGGCGGTCTCCCTCAGCGGCAACCCCATGATCCCCGATTGGCTCCCCCGAATGCGGGTGATGAACACCGCGCCCAGGCCCTGCACGGCATAGCCGCCCGCCTTGTCGGCAGGCTCGCCGGTGTCCCAGTACGCGACCCGTTCCGCCTCGGTCGTTTCGGCGAATTTCACCCGGCTCTCACTCACCACGACCTCGACCCGATCGCCCTGCCGAACGGCCACGGCCGTCAGCACCCGATGTTCGCGGCCCGACAGGGCAGCCAGCATGCTCAGGCCGTCGGCTCGATCACGCGGCTTGCCCAGAATCTGCCGGCCGAGTACGACCGCGGTATCGGCACCCAGCACCGGCGCATCGACCGCTCCCACCGCGGCCGCGCCGGCTTGCGCCTTGGCGAGCGCCAGCCGGCGAACGTAGGCAAGCGGCCGTTCCCGCGGGCGCACCGACTCGTCGCAGCCGACGGCAATACTCCGATAAGAGACTCCGAGCAGCGTCAAAAGATCCCTGCGCCGCGGGGAAGCCGAGGCGAGATAGATCGCAGCTTGGTTCATGAGTGCCCTTCATCCATGAGCGAGGCGCGCAGATGGCTCGTCAGTCGCGGTGGTACGGATGCCCCCGCAACAGGCTATGTGCGCGATACAGGGCTTCGGCCACCACCACACGCGCCAGGCCATGCGGCAAGGTCAGCGGTGACAGCGACCAATGTTCCTGTGCCCGCGCCTTGCAGGCCGGCGCAAGTCCGTCCGGCCCGCCCATCAGCAAGGCCACGTCCTGTCCGGAAGCCATCCAGTCCGCGAGCCGCGCCGCGAGCATGCGGCTGGTCCATGGTCGACCACGCTCGTCCAGGGCAACGACCCGATCGTCCGGCCGGATCGCCCGTTGCATGCGCTGCGCTTCTGCATCCAGGGCGCGCGCCGCATCCTGTTCCTTGCCGCGCGGCCCGAGCGGCAACTCGGTCAACTCCAACCGACACTCGGGGGGCAATCGCCTGCTGTAGTCGAGAAACGCCGTGTTCACCCACGCGGGCTGACGCGGCCCGACGGCGATCAGGTGCAAGCGCACGGGCCCGTCTCAGGCTTCGATGGCGCTTGCGGCCGGGACGCTCCAGAGTTTCTCCAGGTTGTAGAAATCGCGCACTTCGGGTCGCATCACATGCACGATGACATCGCCCAGATCCACCAGGACCCAGTCGCCGGCCTGCTCACCCTCCACCCCCAGGGGACGGACATCCGCCTCGCGCGCGCGGCGCAGGACGTTGTCCGCCAGAGACTGCACGTGACGCTGGGAGGTACCGCTGGCGATGACGATGGCGTCGGCAATGCTGGTCAGGCGGCGCACGTCGAGCGCGACCACATCGACGGCCTTGATCTCTTCGAGCGCATCGATGACCAAGTCTTGCAATTGTTCACTGTTCATGAGGCTGATACCAATGTTCCTGTTCGATCATGCGCCACACCGCGTCGGGAACGAGGTAGCGTGGGCTGTGCCCCTGTTGAATGAGTTGCCGCAGCCTCGTGGAGGAAATCTCCATGGCCGTGACACGATGAAAATAGGCGCCGCCAGCCGGGGATGCAGCCAATTGCGACGGGTCCATGAAAACGCTGCCGCGCCACCAGGCGCCCTCTGGCCGCTGGGCGCCACCCGGGCGACTGGCCACAACCACGTGGGTCAGTTCGGACAGTTCCTCCCACCGATGCCAGGACGGCAACAGGGAAAACGCGTCCATGCCGAGAATCAGGCACAGGGGCTGTGCGTCGCCCAATTCGCGACGCAGGTCGAGCAGGGTATCGACCATGTACGACGGCCCTGGGCGCGCGAGTTCCCGCGTATCGAGCACGAATCCGGGCTGGTCCGTCAGTGCGGCTTCGAGCAGGCGCACGCGCTCCGGGATGCCGAGGACCGGGTCGGGTCGATGAGGCGGACTCGCCGCCGGAATGAACCGCACCTCCTGGAAGGACAGCGCCTCCATGACCTCCAGCGCGATGCGCAGATGCCCGAGGTGAATCGGGTCAAAGGTCCCGCCGAGCAATCCGATGGGCGCCGTCATGCCGCATCAGCTCCGGACGTGGCCATCGCCCAGCACCACCCACTTCAGAGACGTCAGCCCCTCCAGCCCGACCGGGCCGCGCGCGTGAAACTTGTCCGTGCTGATGCCGATCTCGCCGCCGAGGCCATACTCGTAGCCGTCGGCAAAACGCGTCGATGCGTTGACCATCACCGAACTGGCGTCCACTTCGCGCAGGAAACGCTGGGCGCGGCTGTAGTCCTGCGTCACGATGGCGTCGGTGTGCCCCGAACCGTAGGTGTTGATGTGGTCGATGGCGGCATCCAGCCCGTCCACCACTCGCACTGACAAAATGGGCGCCAGATATTCGGTCGACCAATCCGCTTCGGTGGCTGCCGCGCTGCCCGGCAGCAGAGCACAGGTGCGCGGGCAACCCCGCAGCGTCACCCCGGCCGCCTCGAAACGCCGGCCCAGTTCCGGCAGCAGGTCGGGTGCGATGATCGCATCGACCAGAAGGGTTTCCATCGTGTTGCAGGTACCGTAGCGCTGCGTCTTGGCGTTGAGCGCGATGCGCAAGGCCTTGTCGGGGTCGGCGGCGCCGTCGATGTAGACGTGGCAGACCCCGTCCAGATGCTTGATCACGGGCACACGGGCCTCACCGGCAATGCGCTCGATCAATCCGCGCCCACCCCGCGGCACGATGACGTCCACCCACTCGGGCATGGCGATCAGGTGGCCGACCGCTGCGCGGTCCGTGGTGGCAATGACTTGGGCCGCGGCTTCGGGCAGGTCTGCGGTGGCAAGGGCCGCACGCAGGCAGCGGGCGATGGCCTGGTTCGAGCGCCAGGCCTCGGAACCGCCGCGCAGGATGACGGCGTTGCCGGACTTCAGGCACAAGGCCGCGGCGTCGGCCGTCACGTTGGGCCGTGACTCGTAAATGATGCCGACGACCCCCAGGGGAACGCGCATGCGCCCAACCTGAATCCCTGAGGGACGCATCTTGAGATCGGTGATCGCGCCGATGGGATCGGGCAGCGCGGCGATTTGCCGGACACCGTCCGCCATGGCGGCGATACCGCGCTCGTTCAAGGTCAGCCGGTCGATCAGCGCAGGCTCGAGGCCCGCCGCGCGCGCATGCGCAAGGTCCTCACGATTGGCTTCGAGCAAGCCGGCGGCATCGCGCTCGATCTGCTCGGCCAGCGCCTCCAGCGCCGCGTTCTTGGCCTGTGTCGCGGTGCGCGCCATGGCGCGTCCCGCCTGACGCGCCGCGCGACCCACGTTCTGCATGTAAGCGGCAAGGTCAGCCGGTTGGTGATGGGCGCTCATGTTCGATTCGTTTCCGCTGATGGTCTCGCGGCCCTGCGGCGTAGGGGCGTGCGATGGCTGTGGTCCAGTCTATCAATTCTGTCCAGAGTGCGCCGGAAATGAGCCCCTTGGCCAGTGCATCGACACGAACGCCGGCCATCAGCAGCCGTCGCCAGTGAGTGGCCGGCGCGCGGCGACGCGCAGCATCGAGCGACTGTCGTCGGCGCGGCGGAAGCCCCTCCGGCAATGACGCACCACGCTCGAGACCCGCAAGCAGACGCAATTCACGCTGCAGCGCCCACAGCACCAGTGGCGCCTCCAGCCCTTCCTCTCGCAACCCGAACAGAATGCGTCGGGTCCGCAGGGGATCACCCGCAACCGCTGCCTCGGCCAGGGACTGGACGTCGAACCGCGCCTGATGCCCGACCACCGCGAGCACCAGCGCTTCATCGATCGGACGTTCGCCGGCGAGCAGCGCGAGTTGGACGAGCGACTGATGGGCCGCCAGCAGATGCCCTTCCGTACGGTCCGCCAGGAGCGCGAGTGCGCCCGCATCGATCCGCAAGCCCATCCGTGCCGCACGGCCACGGAGCCAGCCCATCATTTCGCCCGGGCCCACCGGCCAGGCCTGCACGGCGACCCCTGCCCGTTCCACGGCCTGATACCAGCGGCTGGCGCGGGCCGCCCCGTCGAGCGGGCCGCACAGGATCAGCAGCAGCACGTCGGAGGACGGGGATGCGGCATAGGACTGCAGGAATCGCCCGCCCGCCTCCCCCGGCTTGCCGGTCGGGAGGCGCAGTTCCACGAACCGGCGATCGCTGAACAGCAGGCCCGAGGCCAGCTCACCGGCGAATGCCGGCCAGTCGAACCCCGGTTCGACGAAACGCACTTCACGTTCGGTGTAGCCATGCCGGCGTGCCGCAGCGCGTACGGCGTCAGCCGCCTCCTCGATCAGCAGCGGTTCGTCGCCACCGATCACGTACACCGGCGCCAGAGCGCTCGCAAGCGCGGCCGGCAATCGCTCGGGCGTCAGCTTCAAGAAGCGTTCGCCTGAATGGTGAGCTGGCGGAGGATCTCATGGGCCACATCCCGCCGCAGGGCATCGGTGATCTCGAGCGCGCGTTGCTCGTCCGTCAGGGGATCGCCCTCGGCCTGACTCACCAGATAGTCACGGCGCCGCTGCACACGGCGCTTGGGTTGCAGCGGCTTCCCGTCATGCAGCACTTCATATTCGGCGCTCAGGATCGCCCCGTAGTCGCGCCCCTTGCCGGAACGGTCCACGGCGAGGAGTTGCCGCTGGAATCGATCCGCGTGAATCGCGATCACCGTTGCGGCCTTGGCGGGCGTATCCGCCTGGGGAATGCCCGCGAGGCGCAGTTGATCGCGCAATTCATATCCCAGCCGCGATCCGCTCCCGCTGTCCTGCACATAGACCGGACTGAACCGGGGC
Organism: Candidatus Macondimonas sp.; assembly: GCA_035325645.1. GTDB lineage: Bacteria > Pseudomonadota > Gammaproteobacteria > UBA5335 > UBA5335 > Macondimonas. The sequence goes on from DAOKZK010000003.1 coordinate 46,616, forward strand.
GGCAAATCGTAGGCGCCCTGCAAACGCCAGCCGCAGGCCGTGAGCGACAGCAGCAGGGCGGCACCCACGAACCAGCGCCCTCTCGTGCGTCCCGCCATGCGTTCAGACCACGACATTGACAAGCTTCCCCGGCACCACGATCAACTTGCGCACGCTCGCACCCTCCAGAAAACGCTGCACGTTCGGCTCCGCCAGGGCCGCCTGACCGATGGCGTCCTGATCGGCGTCTGCCGGTACCCGGATCTGGCTGCGCCGCTTGCCGTTGACCTGCACCACGATCTCCAGTTCATCGCGCGCGAGCGCAGCAGGATCAGCCTCGGGCCAGGCGACGTCCATCACCAGGCCCGGCTGCCCCAGCGCCTCCCACAGGCCCTGCGCAATGTGGGGCACCATGGGCGCGAGCGCGCAGATCGACAGCATCATGGCCTCGCGGGCGACGGCGCGGCCGGCCGGACTGTCATCGGTCCAGCGGCTCAGGGCATTGCTCAGCTCCATGACGGCGGCGATGGCCGTGTTGAAGGTCTGCCGCCGACCGATGTCGTCGCCCACCTTCGCGATCATCTGGTGCGCCTGACGGCGCAGGTCGCGCTGCGCCGCGTTCAGCGCGGAAGGATCCACGGGGGCCGGGGCAGCCAGCTCGGCCTCGGTCATCACCAGCCGCCAAAAGCGCTTGAGAAAGCGCGCTGCGCCTTCCACGCCGGCATCGGACCATTCGAGGCTCTGATCGGGCGGCGCCGCGAACAGGATGAACAAGCGGATGGTGTCCGCGCCGTAGCGCTCGATCAGCCCCTGCGGATCGACACCGTTGTTCTTGGATTTGGACATTTTCTCCATGCCGCCGATCCCGACCGGCCGGCCATCGGACTTGAGCGTCGCGGCGATCATGCGGCCCTTCTCGTCGCGCTGGATATCGACATCGGCCGGATTGATCCAGTCCTTCTTGCCACCCTCCATCTCGCGGTAGAAGGTGTCGGCCACCACCATGCCCTGGGTCAGCAGGCGCTTGAAGGGCTCGTCGCCCGTCACCAGACCCTCGTCGCGCATCAACTTGTGGAAGAATCGGGCATAAAGCAGGTGCAGGATGGCGTGCTCGATGCCGCCCACGTATTGATCGACCGGCAGCCAATGGCGCGCGGCATCCGGTTCCACCATGGCGCGCTCCGACCGGGGCGAGGCGTAACGGGCGTAGTACCAGGACGATTCCACGAAGGTGTCCATGGTGTCGGTTTCGCGGCGGGCATCGCCCCCGCAGTCCGGGCACTTGCACTCGTAGAAGCTCGGCATCCGCGCCAGCGGATTGCCGGCGCCGTCCGGCACCACGTCCTCCGGCAGCACCACCGGCAGGTCCTGCTCGGGCACGGGCACGTCGCCGCAGCTCGGGCAGTGGATGATGGGGATCGGACAGCCCCAGTAGCGCTGGCGCGAGATGCCCCAGTCGCGCAGACGGAACTGGGTCTTGCGCGCGCCATGGCCTGTGGCCTCGAGGTCGGCGACGATCGCGTCGAAGGCGGCCGTGAAATCCAGGCCGTCATACCTGCCGGTGTTCACAGTGACGAGCGAGCCATCTTTCGCGGCATACCATTCCTGCCACTGGGTCGCACTGAAGCTGTCCTCACCCTGGGCGGGCTTGTAGACCTGCACGATGGGCAGCGCATAGGTGTTGGCGAAGGCGAAGTCGCGCTCGTCATGCGCCGGCACGGCCATCACGGCGCCCTCGCCGTAACCCCAGAGCACGTAGTTGGCGACGAACACGGGAAGCTTGTTGCCGGTGAGGGGATGCACCACGAACTGGCCCGTCGGCATGCCCTTCTTTTCCATGATGGCCATGTCGGCCTCGGCCACCGAGCCGGCCTTGCACTCGGCGATGAACGCGGCGAGCGCGGGATTGCCTTGGGCGGCGCGCATGGCGAGCGGGTGCTCGGCGGCCACGGCGACATAGGTGGCGCCCATGAGCGTGTCGGGACGCGTGGAGTACACGCGCAGCTCGCCCTTCTCGCCGATGGACGCCTCGTCATAGTCGAACACGATGTCGGCGCCGAAGCTCTTGCCGATCCAGTTGCGCTGCATGGTGCGCACCTGCTCCGGCCAGCCTTCGAGCTGATCGAGGTCGCTCAGCAGTTCGTCCGCATACCGCGTGATCGCGAAGTAATACATGGGGATTTCGCGCTTCTCGATAAGCGCGCCCGAGCGCCAGCCGCGTCCGTCGATGACCTGCTCGTTGGCCAGCACGGTCTGGTCCACCGGATCCCAGTTCACCACACCGGCTTTCCTGTAGATCACGCCCTTCTTGAATAGTCTGATGAACAGCCACTGCTCCCAGCGGTAATAGGACGGATCACAGGTGGCGATCTCACGATCCCAGTCATAGGCAAACCCCAGACGCTGGAGTTGGCCTTTCATCTGGGCGATGTTCTCGCGCGTCCAGCGCGCCGGTGGCACGCCATGCTTGAGCGCGGCATTCTCGGCCGGCAGCCCGAAGGCGTCCCAGCCCATGGGCTGCAACACGTTGTATCCACGCATGCGCTGGAAACGGGCGATGACATCGCCGATCGTATAATTCCGGACGTGCCCCATGTGCAGCCGCCCGGAGGGATAGGGGAACATGGCCAGACAGTAGAACGCCGGCCGGTCGGCCATTTCGCATACTTTCAGCGCGCCGCTGCTGATCCAGTTGCGTTGGATACGCAATTCCAGGTCTTGCGGCTCATAGTCCTGCATGGCTGCTCCAATTCGACCGTTCGGATCAATCGGTCAGAATAGCCCACCGGATCGAAGCGTCTCAACCACGCCGCCGGGGTGCGAGATCGGCACCTGCATTCGGATATAATTTTTCCCTCGTCGCGTGAAGGACTGCTCGCGCCCCGCGCTGCATCCTCATGCGCACGGCCCGCGCCGAAGCGTCCCATCATCTACGGAATTCCCACATGACCCCATCGCCTGCTGCCCGACTTCGACGCCCGCTGGTCGCTTCATTTCACCCTCTGACGCTGCTGGGTATCTGCGCATTCATGCTGGCGATGCCCGCCAGGGCCGAGTACCGCAGCTATCCCCTGCCGGCACCTGGCGACGCCGTGGTCGGGCAACTGCTCCAGTATCCGGCGCAGCAGGAGGATACCCTTTTGGACATCGCCCGTCGTTTCAGTCTCGGGCACGACGAAATCATTCAGGCCAATCCCCACGTGGACAAGTGGTTGCCCGGCAAAGGCACGCCTGTGCTGCTGCCGACGCAGTTCATCCTGCCGCGCGGCCCGCGCCAAGGCATCATTCTCAATGCCCCGGAGATGCGCGTGTATTACTTTCCGCCGCCATCGAAGGGACTCGGACGGCAGGTCATCACCTACCCCGTCAGCATCGGCCGCATGGACTGGAACACGCCGATCGGCATGACCCGCGTCGTGCGCAAGGACAAGGATCCGGCCTGGTATCCCCCCGCATCCATCAAGAAAGAGCATGCCGAACGCGGCGATATCCTGCCGGACGTCGTCCCGCCCGGGCCGGACAATCCGCTCGGGCAGCACGCGCTGCGCTTGGGGTTTCCCAGCTACCTGATTCACGGCACCAACAACCCCTGGGGCATCGGCATGCGGGTGACCCATGGCTGTGTGCGCATGTATCCAGAAGATGTGGCGCAATTGTTCAATTGGGTGGACGTCGGAACGCCGGTCGAAATCCTCAATGATCCCATCAAGGTGGGCTGGCTGGGCGATGCGCTTTTTCTCGAGGTTCATGAACCGCTCGAAGAAAACAACACCAGTCCCGATCGTCTGTACGAGATGGCGATGCAAGCCATTTTGGCAGCCGCCGCAGATCGCCCCGTCCGCATCAGCTGGGCGCGCGTTCGGGAGATGGTCACGCAGCAGGACGGCGTGCCGCGCATGATATCGATTACCCCCGCATCGGCGCTGAGTGCGCAGACCCAGACCCAGCCGGAAAGCGCGCGGACCAACTGAGCACCGACCTCTCGGTCTGAGTGGCGTCGCCAGTGCAATGCCCGGCGGTTCCTGTACAGTCGGGCCGCTAAAACATGGGTTTCGGGGGGATCTCTCATGCCCGGCGCCTGACACGGGCGCCGCGGCAAAACGGATCAGGTCCTCGGCAGGGTGCGGCAGCAGCTCGGCCGCCACCGCCGTCATGGCCTCGAAGGATCGCCCGCGATCCCAGCGATGCACCGGCTCGCGCCGGGTCGCCGCCTCCCGGAAGGCCACACTGGCCGGGATGACGGCATCGAGGATGGTGATCCCGCCGCGGCTCTCGGCATAGCTCTCCTTGCGCAACTCGCCGGCAATGCTGCGGGCATCGCGCGTGCGGTCCACCCGGTAGATGACCCCGCGCAACGGCCCCACCGGCGCGCCCAGCGCGGCCATGGGGCGCAGCCGCTCCAGCATGGCCAGGGTGCCGCGCGCGAATTCCCGCGCCGACAGGATCTCGGGCGGGATAGGACTGACCAGCAGGTCGGCGGCCAGCACGGCCGCGTCCTGCAGCGGCCCCACCGCGCCCTGGGTGTCCACCACGATGAGGTCGTAACGCCCGTCGAGGCGGCGCAAGAGGTGGCGCAAACGCACCCGGCCGTCCGGGGTGTGCAGGATCCAGTTCTGCAGCCGCCCCTCGGGATCGTCGGAGACCACGATGTCGAGGCCTGCGAGGTGGGTGCGGCTGACGGCGCCCTCGGCGCTGGCATCGACGATCAGGCGGGTGAGCCCGCCGGCCGCGAAGTCCGCGATGGGGTAATAGCTGGAGCGGGTGGGCTGCGGGTCGGCATCGACCAGCAGCACGCGCTGGCCGATGTCCGCCAGGAGCGCGGCCAGATTGGCCGCCAGCGTGGTCTTGCCGACCCCGCCTTTGGTTGAAACGATCGTCAATGTCAGAGCCATCGGACTCATCCCTGTGTGTTGTTGATTGACACCACGGGCGGGATTTGGGATGATCCTTGGCTTGTTTCGACTTTATCTCCTTGCCAAATTCTCCTGATCGTTTCGGGCCGTTAGCTCAATGGTAGAGCAGCTGACTCTTAATCAGTAGGTTCGGGGTTCGAGTCCCTGACGGCCCACCATCTTTCACCGTTCGCAGCTCTTGTCACGTCCTTTCCGCCCCGAAGTCGATCAACGGGCGCTTGACGAGCGTTTCCCGAGTACACGGCTCGGACACGCGCCGCATCCGGTGCAGGCCAATCACAACCTTGTGAGATGAGGGGAGCGGGAAACCACGGATGGCCCTGCGTCAGCCCATGCCGCGCGCCAGATCCCGTACCAAGTCGTCGACCGCTTCCAGCCCCACCGAAAGACGCACCAGCCCGTCGGTGATGCCGGCCGCCGCCCGGTCATCGCTGCTGAGCCGTCCATGCGTGGTGGTGGCCGGATGGGTGATGGTGCTCTTGGTGTCGCCCAGATTGGCGGTGATGGAGATCAACCGGGTCGCATCGATCAGCCGCCAGGCCGCGGCCTGCCCACCCTCTAGTTCGAAGGAAACCATGCCGCCGAAAGCCGACTGCTGGGCAGCGGCGAGCGCGTGCTGCGGATGATCCGGCAAGCCCGGATAGTGCACGCGACTCACCCCCGGCTGTTCCTGCAGCCAGCGCGCCAGCACCAGTGCGTTCTCGCTGTGGGCGCGCATGCGCAGCGCCAGGGTTTCGAGCCCTTTCAGGAACACCCAGGCGTTGAAAGGACTCAAGGTCGGCCCGGCGGTGCGCAGAAAACCGAACACCTCCTTGCCGACGGTTTCGTCGTCCCCCACGACCGCGCCGCCGAGACAGCGCCCCTGGCCGTCGAGGTATTTGGTGGCTGAATGGACGATGAGATCCGCGCCGAGGGCGAGCGGTCGCTGCAATGCGGGCGTGCAGAAGCAATTGTCGACCACCAGCCGAGCGCCGACCGCATGCGCGAGATCGGCCAGCCGCCGGATGTCCAGCACCTCGCTCAGGGGATTGGTCGGGGTCTCGATGATCAGCAGCCGGGTCGGACCGGCGCCGACCGCCTGCTCCCAGGCCGCGTAATCGGTGGCCGGCACGAAACGGACCGACACCCCGAAGCGTACAAGGTACTGGCTGAGCAGGCTGGTGGTGGTGCCGAACAGGCCGCGCGCAGCCACCACCTGATCGCCCTGGCGGAGCAGCGCCATGCACACCGCCAGGATCGCCGACATGCCGGAACTGGTCGCCACACACGCCTCGCCGCCCTCCAGCGCCGCCAGCCGGCGCTCGAACATGCGCACGGTCGGGTTGGTGAAGCGGCTGTAGATGTTGCCGGACTGCTCGCCGGCAAAACGGGCGGCCGCCTCCGCCGCGCTGGTGAACACAAAGCTCGAGGTCGCGTAGATGGCCTCGGCGTGTTCGCCCTGATCGCTGCGCTCGATGCCGGCCCGGATGGCGCGGGTCTCGAAGGCGAATTCGTCGAATTCCTGCGCCATGGCCTTCAGATTCCGTTGTAGATCTCGATCACGGGGAAATCGGTGCCCGCGGCATCCGCCCGGGAGTCATCCGAACGCTGCAGGGCAAGCGCGGCCAGATACTCGGGTGTGACATCTCCCGTCACGTATTCACCGGAAAAACAGGAACTGTCGAAGCGGTCGATGCGCTCGCCGTCCTTCTCCCAGCGCACGGCGCGCTCCAGATCCTCCAGATCCTGGTAGATGAGCCGGTCCGCGCCGATTTCGCGGCGGATTTCCTCCTCGCTGCGGCCGTAGCCGACCAGCTCCGAGGACACCGGCATGTCGATGCCGTAGACGTTCGGATAGCGCACCGGCGGGGCGGCGGAGGCAAAGTACACCTTGTTCGCGCCCGCCTCGCGCGCCATTTCGATGATCTGGCGCGAGGTGGTGCCGCGCACGATGGAATCGTCCACCAAGAGCACGTTCTTGCCGCGAAACTCCAGATCGATGGCGTTGAGCTTCTGGCGCACGGATTTCTTGCGCAGCTGCTGGCCCGGCATGATGAAGGTGCGCCCGATGTAGCGGTTCTTCATGAAGCCTTCGCGGTACTTCACGTTGAGGTGATGCGCGAGCTGGACAGCAACGGTCCGGCTGGTGTCGGGAATGGGGATCACCACGTCGATGTCGTGGCCCTGCCACTCGCGCTCGATCTTCTTGGCCAGGTAATCGCCCATCCGCAGCCGCGCCTTGTAGACCGAGACGTTCTCGATGATCGAATCGGGCCGCGCGAAGTAGACGTATTCGAAGATGCAGGGCGAGTGCAGGGTGTGTTCGGCGCAGACCTTGCGATGAATCTGGCCCGAGCGGTCGATGAACACGGCCTCGCCGGGTTGCACATCCGCGACCGGCTCGAAGCCGAGCACCTTCAGCGCCACGCTCTCCGAGGCGATCATGTAGCTCACCCCCTGCGCGGTTTCGCGCCGGCCGTAGATCAGGGGGCGGATACCGTAGGGATCGCGAAAACCCACGATGCCGTAGCCCGTGATCATGGCCACCACAGCATAGGCGCCGCGGCAGCGGCGGTGCACCCCGGCCACGGCGGCAAACACATCCTCGGGCTGGATGCGGATCTTGCCCTGCACCTGCAACTCGTGCGCGAACACGTTGAGCAGCACTTCCGAATCCGAGGTGGTGTTGATGTGGCGCATGTCCTGTTCGAACAACTCGCGCTTGAGCGCCTCGGCGTTGGTGAGATTGCCGTTGTGCGAGAGCGAGATGCCGAAGGGCGAATTGACGTAGAACGGCTGCGCCTCGGCCGCCGTGGCGCAGCCGGCCGTCGGGTAGCGGGTGTGGCCGATGCCCATGTCGCCGAGCAGGCCGTACATGTGCTGCGCCTGGAAGATGTCGCGCACCAGGCCGTTGTCCTTGCGCAGGTAGAGCCGGTCGCCGTCGCAGGTCATGATACCCGCGGCGTCCTGTCCGCGATGCTGGAGCACGGTCAGGGCATCGTACAGATCCTGATTCACGGGCGCCTGGCCCACGATGCCGACTACACCACACATGTCAGGGTTCCTCGAGATAACGGAGCCATCAGGCTCGGGCGCCTTTGGGCTCGGCGGGAAGCGGTGACGGGGCGTCCTTCGGCAGGCGCGCCTGCAATTGCGCCGCCAGAGGCAGGAAATAAGGCACGAGCGTCGAGCGGGCCCACCACTGCGACTGCGGCAAGGGCGTCAGCTGAGCGAGCAACACGCCCAGGGTGATCAGCGCCGTCGCGCGCAGCGCACCAAATCCCATGCCCAACAGCCGGTCGACGCCGCCCAGTCCCAGTCGGCGGACCATCCGGCTCACCATCCGATTGATCAGTCCACCGATGATCAGCACCACCACGAACAGGAGCGCGCCGGCCGCGACGTGACGCAGGCCATCCGATGTGATCAGCCCCGACAGGTAGGACTGGATCGTCGCGGCGCCCCAATACCCCGCCGCCGCGGCCGCCAGCCAGGTCGCCAGGGAAAGGGTTTCCTGAATCAGTCCACGCAGCAGGGCAAGCCCGAGCGAGATGACGACAACCACCAGAATCAGGACGTCGATCGGATTGAGCATGGCTGGATTCCGTCCGGAGGCCTTGCGGCCGTCATGGCGTAGGAACGACCCTGCCGTTCAGGCCCATCGACTGCTCGATCTGCAAACGCAGGGCTTCGGCATCCTCACGTCGAGCCAGTTGTCCGACTCGGACCCGGTACAGGGTCCGGCCATCGACGACGAGTGTGCTCACCTGGGCACTGTGCTGACGCTGAACCAGCCGCGCGGCCAGACTCTGGGCGTTCTGCAGATCGCCGAAGCTGCCCACCTGCACCGTCCAGCCCGCCATCGCCACGGGCGCCGGAGCGGGCGCCGTCAGGGATGCCGGCTTGGCGGGAGCCGCAGGCGGGGCATTGCTGCGCTCGGGCGGCGCTGCCGGCCGCGGCGCCGCAGCCGGAGGCGATACCGGGGGATTCGGTGGAGCCACCGGTACAGGGGCTCGAGGCGTGGTCGCGGCCTCCCGCGGGGGCGGCGGCGCTTTTCGCACCGGCGGCGTCGACAGCTCGGCCTGCCTGGGGATTTCGCCCGCAGCCTCGTCCTCGCGCGGCGGCGGCTCGGGCATCGACGACGCCGGCGCCATGGCGCTAAGCATTTCAGCAGGATCCCGTTGCGACGGCTGCGCCGGTGCCGGCGGCGTCTCGCGGAGCGGCGGCGGTGCCAGTTCGATGGTGCGCATTTCGCGCCCCGGATCCCCGCCTGCCGCCAACGCCGGCGATTCGGTCGAAGCAGGCTTGCGCTCGAGCACCCAAGGCACCAGCACCATGGCGCCGGCCCAGAGAACCGCCGCTCCGACCAGTCGTCGCCTCAGGATCGGATCCATGCCGTCACTCCAAGCCACACGCATCACCAATGCGTGATTATACGGGCTCGGGCAAGGCGAGGGCCACGGTGAGGAAGGAACCCGTCACGACGACGCGGTCCCCCGGCCGGCTATCGGTCATGGCGGCGCGATAGGCGTCCGCAGGATGAACAAAGCGCTGGATCAGCGCGTCAGGAGCCAGTCGCTGGATGGCGCTCTCGATCCATTCTGCCCTTCCGCCGCGCGGGCCGGGCAGATCCGGTACATACCAGCGGTCGGTGTGCGGTGCGAGCGCCGCAATCATGGCACCCGCATCCTTGTCCTGCAGGATGCCCAGGATCGTCCGGCGCATCCCGGACGCCGGCAATGTGACGAGATGATCGGCCAGTACCTGCGCGCCGGCGGGATTGTGCGCCACGTCAAAGATCCGGGTCACCGCCCCGGGACGATGGTCGAGCCGGCCGGCCAAGCGTGCCGCCCGCAATCCCTGTACCACCGCGGCACGATCCGGGCGCAGAGCGGCCGGCAGTTGCATCAGAGCGGCCAGCGCGCCGGCGGCATTGCGGTACTGATGCGCGCCGTGCAGCGCCGGTGGCGGCAGATCGGTCCAATCGCCTGCAGCGCTGTAAAAATCCCATTGCCCGTCGCCAGTTTCACGCAGGCCAAAATCGCTGCCCGCACACCAGCGCGGCGTCCCCAGCCCATGTTGCAAAAGCCCGTCCGGGGGCGCCGGGTCGGCGCAGATCAGGGGCCGGGTCGCACGGCTGATGCCCGCTTTCTCACGTGCGATGCTGTCCCGGTCGGGGCCCAGCCAATCGGTGTGATCCAGATCGATGGCGGTGACGAGCGCAATGTCGGTATCCACCACATTGACGGCATCGAGCCGTCCCCCTAAGCCGACCTCGAGTACCGCCACATCGAGGTCCGCATGCGCGAACAGATCCAGCGCCGCCAAGGTGCCGAACTCGAAATAGCTCAGGCTGATCTCGCCGCGCGCCTGCTCCACCCGCGCGAAGGCGGCGCACAGGGCGGCGTCGTCCACCGGTACCCCGTTCAGACGCACCCGTTCGTTGTAGCGCCACAGATGCGGCGAGGTGTAGCTGCCGACGCGCCGTCCTGCAGCCGCGAGGATGGCCTCCAGAAAGGCCACACTCGAGCCCTTGCCGTTGGTGCCGGCCACCGTGATGACCTGGTGCGCGGGGCGCGGCTGGCCCATGGCCTCGTACACGGCGCGCACCCGGTCCAGGCCCAGTTCGATCTCGCGCGGATGCAAGCCTTCCAGATGGGCAAGCCAGCCGGCCAGATCGCGCGTGGACGCCGCCGCGCTCACTCGGCCGGCGGCCCCGGCAGGCGCATGAAGATCCGCAGCACGCTGGCCAAGCGATCCCGCATCTGACGCCGATCCACGATGAAATCGACCGTCCCGTGCTCCAGCAGGAACTCGCTGCGCTGGAAGCCCTCCGGCAGGGTTTGACCGACGGTCTGCTGGATCACGCGGGGCCCTGCAAAACCGATCAGCGCGCGGGGTTCGGCCACGTTCACATCCCCCAGCATGGCGAGCGAGGCCGATACCCCCCCGGTGGTGGGGTGGGTCAGCACTGACACGAAGGGCACGCCGGCCGCGGACAGCTCGGCCAGGGCCGCGCTGGTCTTGGCCATCTGCATCAGGGAGAACAGGTTTTCCTGCATGCGCGCCCCGCCGCTGGCAGAAAAGCAGACCAGCGGTGCCCGGTCGGTGAGGCTCTGCCGCGCGGCGCGGACGAACTTCTCACCGACCACAGCGCCCATCGATCCAGCCATGAAGCGGAAATCAAACGCCGCTGCGACCACCGGCAGCTGCTTGAGCAGACCCTTCATGACGAGCAATGCGTCTTTCTCGCCCGTCGCCTTCTGGGCCTGCACGAGGCGATCCTTGTATTTCTTGCTGTCGCGGAACTTCAAGGCATCGACCGGCTCGACCCCGGCGAAGAGTTCCGTTGCGGTTTCGGGATCGAAGAATTGGGCCAGCCGTCGCCGCGGCTCGATGGGGCCGTGGTGGCCGCACTTGGGGCACACTTCCAGATTGCGTTCGAGCTCGGGCCGATAGAGCATCGCCTCGCAGGATTCGCAGCGATCCCAGATCCCCTCCGGCACTGCCCGCTTCTGCTCGCTTTCGGTGCGGATGCGCGAAGGCATCAGCTTGGTGAACCAGTTCATGGTGCGATTCCTCCGGCGCGGGGCGCCTCATCCATGGCGGCGCGCAGCGCCCGCACCTGCGCCTCGATCTGTTGCGGCAGCGTGCCGGGCACGCCGCCGGCGATGGTCTTGACCAGCGTGCTGCCGACGACCACGGCATCTGCAATGGCGGCGACGGCTGCGGCCTGTTCGGGCCCTGAGATGCCAAACCCCACGCCGACCGGCAAGCGGGTCAAACCCCGCACGACGGTGAGGCGCTCGCCGACGGCTTCCAGATCGAGACTCGCCGCGCCGGTCACGCCCTTGAGCGAAACGTAATACACGAACCCCTGCGCCTGCTCGCAGATCCAGGCCATACGACGGTCGGTGGTGGTCGGCGCCACGAGGAAAATGGGCGCCAGCCGCGCCTCACGCAAGGCCGGCAACAATCCCTCACCTTCCTCCGGCGGCAGGTCCACGGTGAGCACGCCGTCGACCCCCGCGGCAGCGGCGGCCGTTGCAAACGCCCCGTAGCCCATGCGTTCGATCGGGTTGAGATAGCCCATCAACACGACGGGTGTCTCGGCATTGCGCTCCCGAAAGCGGTGCACCAGATCCAGTACGCCCTGCAGGTTCATCCCAGCCTGCAGGGCGCGGCCGGCAGCCAACTGGATCGCGACTCCGTCGGCAACGGGGTCGGAAAACGGCACGCCCAGCTCGATGATGTCCGCGCCCCCGGCCACGAGGGCGTGCATGAGGTCCAGCGTCGTGACAGCGTCGGGGTCGCCGGCCATGATGTAGGTCACGAGCGCGGCCTTGCCTTGCTCGCGCAAGCTCGCGAAGCGCCGATCGATGCGCGTGAGTCGCTCGGAACTCATAGCGCGATGCCCTCCCGCGCGGCGATGGTGAAGATGTCCTTGTCGCCCCGGCCGGAAAGGTTGACGACAAGGGTTTGCTCCGGCGCCATGCGCGCCGCGAGGCGCTCGGCGTACGCCAGGGCATGGGCGCTTTCCAGCGCGGGGATGATGCCTTCGGTGCGGGTCAGGCGGTGAAAGGCGGCCAGCGCCTCCTCATCGGTGGCATAGACGTAGTGCGCACGCCCACTGTCCTTCAGCCAGCTGTGTTCCGGCCCGACGCCCGGGTAATCGAGCCCCGCGGAGATGGAATGCGCCTCCTGGATCTGGCCGTCGGCGTCGTCGAGCAGATAGGTGCGGCTGCCGTGCAGCACGCCCGGCCGGCCCGCCGACAGCGGCGCCGAGTGCTGTCCCGACTCCACCCCGTGACCGGCGGCCTCGACGCCGTAGAGCGCCACGGCTGGGTCGTCCAGAAAGGGATGAAACAGCCCCATGGCGTTGGACCCGCCGCCGACGCAAGCCACCAGTGCATCGGGCAGTCGCCCCTCCTGCGCCAGCATCTGTTCGCGGGTTTCCCGGCCGATGATGCACTGGAAATCGCGCACCATCATGGGGTAGGGATGCGGCCCCGCCACCGAGCCGATGACGTAAAAGGTGTCGTCCACATGGGTGACCCAGTCGCGCATGGCCTCGTTCATGGCGTCCTTGAGCGTGCGGCTGCCGGACTCCACGGGCCGCACCTCGGCGCCCAGCAGCTTCATGCGATAGACGTTCGGCGCCTGACGCTTGACGTCTTCGGCCCCCATGTAGACCACGCATGCGAGCCCCAACCGGGCCGCGACGGTGGCGGTCGCCACGCCATGCTGGCCGGCGCCGGTCTCGGCGATGATGCGCCGCTTGCCCATGCGCTGGGCGAGCAGGATCTGGCCGACGGTGTTGTTCACCTTGTGCGCGCCGGTGTGGTTCAGATCCTCGCGCTTGAGGTAGATCCGCGCGCCGCCCACCTCACGCGTGAGACGCTCGGCCAGATACAGTGGCGAAGGCCGTCCCACGTAGTGCGCGAGATCCGCATCGAGCCGGCGGCGGAATTCGGCATCCCGGCTGATTTCCTGATAGGCCTCCGTCAGCGCCTCCAGCGCAGCCATCAAGGTCTCGGGGACGAACCGCCCCCCATAGGGGCCGAAATGACCCCGCGCATCGGGCAGCGGGCTTCCCGCATCCTCAAGTTTCGGCATCGGCACGTCTGACAGCCTCCATGAATTCCTGGATGCGCCGCGGATCCTTGATCCCGGGCGCGCTTTCGACCGCGCTGCTCACATCCACCGCCCACGGATGAATGTGGTGGATGGCGGCACCGACATTTCCGGCGTCCAGACCACCGGCCAGAATCAGCGGCAAAGGTCGCTCGGCCGGAATGGCGTCCCAGGCAAAGCGCAGTCCACGACCGCCTGCCTCGCCCGGCGCATGGCTGTCGAGCAGCATCCCGCGCGCGCGGGTGTGTGCGCTGGCCTGGGCAAGGACGTCCGTTCCGCCACCACCCATGCCCAAGGCCTTGATATAGGGTCGACCATGGCGCTCACACGCATCGGGCGCTTCACGACCGTGGAACTGCAGCATGTCCAGATCGATCTCGGCCAGGATCGCGTCGACGAACGACGACTCGGCGTCCAGGAACAGCCCGACCACGGTCACGAAAGCCGGGATGCGATGCGCCCAGCGCGCCGCGGCGGCGACCTCGAGATACCGGGGGCTGCCCGGATAAAACACCAGCCCGATCGCATCGACGCCTGACTCGGCCGCCCACAAAGCGTCGTCGAGACGGGTGATGCCGCAGATCTTGACCCTCGTGCGGATCGCCACCCATCGCTCCCAAAAGCGATGAGCTTACCAAAAGCCGTCCCGGACCCGCACGCCTCAGCCGCCAGGCGGGCGTCCGCCGGCAATCCTCGGCCACAGGTAGTCGATCGGCGCTTCGGCGATCCATCCCGCAAAAAGCGTGCGCAGGGCCTCATCATTCAGTTCACTGCGCCCAAGTGGCATGCCAACCGCCAAGGACAACCGCCCATCGATGCGCCGGCACGACAGCGGCAGCACCACCGCCCTGGTTGCACGCGCCAGCCGCTCGATCCGATCCGTGGCCGTCGGCGATCCTGCAGGTTCGGGGTAATCGGCCAGAATCACAACGGTTTCGCCGTGTTTGAGACGTCGACAGATCTCCCGCGCATCGCAGCCATCGACGAGCTTTCCACCGGTACGGCTTGCCAGACGCGCAAGCGGCCCTCGCAGCGCCGCGTGGCGGAACAGGCGCGCCACCAGCCCGATTGGCACCCGCTCGGCCAGCGCTCGAATCCCGACGGGCAAGTCGATGAAATGTCCCGCAAGCAGGATGACCGGAACACGCCGCCGCTGCAGATCGGCTATCGCTGGCCAGCCGGTCACCGAAACCCCTGCCGGTGCACGGCCCGGTGTCCCCCAAAGCGATTCGATCAGATTGAATAAGGCTGCGGCGCGGCGCCTGAAGTACGCCGGGAGCTGGCCCTGCAACGCCGCCGGTGCGCCCGCCGGAAAGAGCACCGGAAAGGGCGGCGGGCAGCGGGTTTCGCAGCGCCAGAGCAGCCATCCCAACACGCCGGCCGCACAGACCGTTGCTGCCTTGGGCAGTCGGCTCAGGCAACGGCCCGCCCCATCGACCGCCGCCGCAACCACGCGCTCGTTCAGCCCGATCGGCGGATCAGGCGGCATGTGCGCTCCTCGTCAGGCCGACAGCGGCGCGGCCCGCCAGGGATGCAGCGCCTGCGCCACCACCGACCAACCCGCGCCGGGGCGGCACACCTGCTCGCTCAGGTGCCGCCGGAAAGCACGCGCGCCCGGCAGCCCGTTGAACATGCCCAGCAGCGGCCGTGTCAGCGCATTGAGCGGCGTCCCGGCGGCCAGTTCGGCTTGCGCATAGGCGCCGTAGGACTCGATCACCTCGACCCGATCGGGTACCGCCCAGCCATCGCCGTAGAATCGCGCATCCACCTCGGCGAGGATCCACGGGCTGTCGTACACCGCCCGCCCCAGCATCACCCCGTCCAGCCCCGCGCCCGCGGCGAGGGCGGCATCGAGATCGTTCAAGCCGCCGTTGAGGATGATCGCAAGCTCCGGCATGGCCGCTTTGACGCCGTGCACCCGCGCGTACTGCAGCGGCGGAACGGTGCGGTTTTCATGCGGGCTCAGCCCCTTGAGCCAAGCCTTGCGCGCATGGAGGATGAAAGTCCGGCATCCGGCCGCAGCGACGGTGCGGATGAAATGATGCAGATGTTCATCGTGGTCGAGTTCGTCGATCCCAAGTCGCGTCTTGATGGTCACCGGGATCTGCACCGCGGCCTGCATCGCGGCAACGCAGTCGGCGACGAGCGCGGGCTCGGCCATGAGGCAGGCCCCGAAACGCCCCCCCTGCACGCGGTCGCTGGGGCAGCCGACGTTCAGGTTGATCTCGTCATAACCCCAGTCCTCGCCGAGTCGGGCGCATTGGGCGAGCGCGGCGGGATCGCTGCCGCCGAGCTGCAGCGCCACCGGATGCTGGATCGTGCTATAGGCCAGATGGCGGTCGGGCTCACCGCGCAGGAGCGCGCCGGTCGTCACCATCTCGGTGTAGAGCCAGGCGTGGCGGCTGATCAGGCGCATCAGATGACGCGCGTGGCGGTCCGTGCAATCCAGCATCGGCGCCACGCAGAAGCGGCGGGAGAAATCGGTATTCATGCGCCGAGTCTACCAGCCGCTCGGTCCCGGCCGCGAAAGCCTGCTTGCAGAGCAACCCAACCTGGCGTTCGAGCGTCAGCCGGCCGCGAGCGCGGCCACGATCGCCTGACGCAGGTCCGCATCCTCGGGCGGGGTCTGCGGCGAGAAGCGCGCCGCCACTTTTCCGTCACCGCCGACCAGGAATTTCTCGAAATTCCAGCGGATGGCGCCGGGATGGCCCTGTTCCGGCGCGGTGAGCCAGGCATAGAGCGGATGGGCGCCCGGGCCGTTGACCTCGAGTTTCGCGCTGAGCGGAAAACTCACCTCGTAGCGCGTGCTGCAGAAGGCCCGGATGGTCTCGGGGTCGCCCGGCTCCTGGTTCATGAACTGGTTGCACGGGCAACCCAGGACGACGAGCCCCTGATCGCGGTATTCGCGGTACAAGGCCTCGAGCCCGGTGTATTGCGGCGTGAGCCCGCAGCGGCTGGCGACGTTCACCACCAGCACCGGGTGGCCGCGAAACGACGCCAGCGGCAGCGGTTCGCCTTCCAGAGTCTGCAACGTGAATGCGTGAAATCCGTCCATGGCGATTGCTCCTCGCGGTGTGTCCAACAGGGTTTCCCGCCGCGCCCTCAGGTGGTGGCGGACACCGGCGCGGCAGACAGGCGCGCCGGCAGAGCGTCCTTCAGTTTGACGCGCAACTCGCGCAGGAGTTTCTCCGTGCTGGGCCAGTCGATGCAGGCATCGGTCACCGACACCCCATAGGCCATCTGGCTGCGATCGGCGGCGATCTTCTGGTTGCCCCAGCCGATGTTGCTTTCCAGCATCAGCCCCACGATGGAGCGGTTGCCTTCCAGGATCTGGTTGGCGACGTTTTCCGCGACCAGTGCTTGCAAGCCGGGGTCCTTGTTGGAATTGGCGTGGCTGCAGTCGATGACGATGTTCTCGGCCAACCTGGCCTCGCGCAGCGCCCGCTCGCAGAGCGCGACGCTGACCGAGTCGTAGTTCGGCTGATGCCCCCCGCGCAGCACGACGTGGCCATAGGCGTTGCCGCGGGTGCGGATGACGGCGCTGCGGCCGTCCTGATCGATGCCCAGGAAGCTGTGCGGACTGGACACCGAGTGCAGCGCATTGATGGCGACGGTCAGGCTGCCGTCGGTGCCGTTCTTGAAGCCCACCGGCGTCGACAGGCCGCTGGCCATTTCGCGGTGGGTCTGCGATTCGGTGGTGCGCGCGCCGATCGCCGTCCAGGTGATCAGATCGGACAGATACTGCGGCACGATGGGATCGAGGGCCTCCGTGCCGGCCGGCAGCCCCATGTCGGCCAGATCGACCAGCAGCCGGCGCGCGATGTGCAGGCCGTCTTCGATATGGAAGGAATCATCCAGATGGGGATCGTTGATCAGGCCCTTCCAGCCGGTCGTGGTGCGCGGCTTTTCAAAATACACGCGCATGACGATGAGCAAGGTGTCGCTCACATCATGGGCCAGCGCCAGCAGACGCTGCGCATAATCCCGCGCCGCATCGACGTCGTGCACCGAACACGGGCCGATCACCACCAACAGCCGATGATCCGCCCGGTCGAGGATGCGGCGCACATTGCGGCGCCCCTCCAGAACGGTCCGTTCCCCCGTCGCACCGAGCGGAATCTCAGCCTTGAGCTGCCGCGGCGTGATCAGTACATCCTGCGCGGCGACATTGACGTTGTTCAACAATTGATCGGACATCGGATCTTCCATTCGTAATCGACCCTGCGGGGAAAACGCACCTTGCGCCTCGGCGTCGGTCCAACGCCAACCCCGGGCGCCTTGTGTCGCGGGTCAGGTAAAATCCAGCCATCCTACGCCGACAAGCTGAACCATGACCGAACGCCATCACCTCAAGCTGCTAACCTACAACATCCAGGTCGGCATCGAAACCAGCCGCTATCACCACTATGTCACACGCGCCTGGCGCTATGCCCTGCCCTTCCGCTCCCGGCATGAAAACCTCAATCGCATCGCGCAGATCCTGGCACCCTACGACTTGGTCGCCTTGCAGGAGACCGACGCCGGCAGCCTGCGCAGCAACTATGTCGACCAGGTCGCGCATCTCGCCGAGCAGGCGGGTTTCCCCTACTGGCACACCCGCATCAACCGCCGCTTGGGCCGATGGGCCCGGCACAGCATGGGCCTGCTCAGTCGCTACCGGCCCACGGAGGTGCGTGAGGTCAGCCTGCCCAGCCGCATTCCTGGCCGCGGTGCCCTCATCGCCCGGTTCGGAGAGGAAACCGAAGGACTGCTGGTGATCGTCGCCCACCTGTCGCTCGACCGGCGCTCCCAGGCCAACCAGCTCGCCTTCCTCAGCAGCATGATCGGCAACAATCCCCATGCCATCCTGATGGGCGATCTGAACTGCAGCTGGGATGCCGTCCGCAACCACCACGCGCTGGCCGGCCTGCGCGGTTCGCCGCACCCCCTGCCGAGCTATCCGAGCTGGCGCCCGACCCGCAGCCTCGACCACATCCTGGTCACCCCCAGCCTCGACATCCAGCACACGCAGGTGGTCAGTCACGTCGCCTCGGATCATCTCCCGCTCGCCATGCACGTCACCCTGCCGCAGCACCTGCGCCTGTCCGACGATCCGACAAGCTGAGGCCGCGGATGAATCTCGAACCCTACATTCGCCAGACGCCGGATTTCCCGCGGCCGGGCATCCTCTTCTATGACATGGCGCCGCTGCTCGCCTGCCCCGACGCCTGGCAGGTCGCGCTCGGCCGTATGGGCCGACAGGTGCTTGCCCATGCGCCGGACGTGCTGGTGGGGATCGAATCTCGCGGCTTCCTGCTCGCGGCGCCCCTGGCGCTGAAACTGGGCTGTGGTCTGGTCATGGTCCGCAAGCCGGGCAAGCTGCCCGGCCCCTGTCTTGGTCACGACTATGCGCTCGAGTACGGCACCGACCGCCTCGAGATTCAGCGGGACCTGCTGGCGCCGGGACAGCGTGTGGTCGTGGTGGACGATGTGCTCGCCACCGGCGGGACGCTCGCCGCCGCCTGCGCACTGGTGCGCCAGAGCGACGCCCACGTCGCCGCGGCCGCGACCTTGATCGAACTCGGCTTTCTGGACGGCCGCCAGCGCCTCGACGTGCCCTACTCCAGTGTCATTGCCTACATCTGATGGGCAGTCGCTGACACGGGCGCATTGCGTCGCTCAAACCCGATAGTAATCCCGGTACCACGCGACGAAGCGGGAGATGCCTTCGGTCACGGGCGTGGACGGCTTGTAGCCGGTATCGCGTTGCAAGGGCGTGCAGTCGGCCCAGGTGTCGGGCACATCCCCGGGTTGCATCGGCTGCAGGTCGAGGCGCGCGGCCCGCCCCAGCGCGGCCTCCAGGGTGCGGATGTAGGTGATGAGATCCACCGGCTGGCCATTGCCGATGTTGTAGAGCCGGTAGGGCGCGCTGCTGGCCGAGGGATCGGGCCGGGCCGGATCGAACGCAGGATCCGGCCGCGCCGGACGGTCGAGCACGCGCACGATGCCCTCGACCACATCGTCGATGTAAGTGAAATCCCGCTTGTGGTGGCCGTGGTTGAACACCGGGATGGGCTCACCGGCCAGGATGGCGCGGGTGAAGCTGAACAGCGCCATGTCCGGCCGGCCCCACGGCCCATAGACGGTGAAGAAACGCAGGCCGGTGGTCGGGATGCCGTATAGATGGCTGTAGGCGTGCGCCATGGCCTCGTTGGCCTTCTTGGTCGCCCCGTACAGGGCGAGCGGATGATCGGCCGACGCCTCGGCCCGAAACGGCATGGCCGTGTTGCCGCCGTAGACCGAACTGCTGGACGCATAGACCAGATGCGCCACGCTACGTGACCGGCAGCCTTCCAGGACGTGCAGGAATCCGGTCAGGTTGCTCTCGGCGTAGGCATGCGGATGGGTGAGGGAATAGCGCACGCCGGCCTGCGCGGCCAGATGCACGACCCGCTCGATGGCCTGCTCGCGGAACAAGCGCTCCATCCCGGCCCGGTCGGCCAGATCGATCTTTTGAAACGCAAAACCCGCCCGCGCCTGCAGCCGGGCCAGTCGCGCCTCCTTGAGGCCGACCTCGTAGTAGTCGTTGAGGTTGTCCAGCCCAATGACCGTCTCGCCCCGCGCCAGCAAGCGCTCGGCCAGATGAAAACCGATGAAACCGGCCGCGCCGGTGACCAGAATCGCCATTTGAACGTCCCGTTGCAGAAGGGGCCGGGCTCAGAGGCCCGCATTGTTGCGGGCAAAGACGCGCTCGGCGCGATAGCTCGAACGCACCAAAGGTCCGGCCACCACCTCGAGAAAACCCAGCTCCAGACCCCAGGCGCGATAGCGCGCGAAATCCTCCGGCGGCACATAGCGCTCGACCGGCAGGTGGTTGGCCGTCGGCCGCAGATACTGACCGAAAGTGACGATGTCGACCCCGGCGGCGCGGGCATCGCTGAGGGTTTCCTCGATTTCGGCGTCCGTTTCGCCCAGGCCCAGCATCAGGCTGGTCTTGGTCAGCACCCCGGGCGCAGCGGCCTTGGCGGTCTGCAGCACCGCGAGCGTTCGCTCGTAGCCTGCCCGGGGATCGCGGACCGGGTGGGTCAGTCGGCGCACAGTTTCGAGATTCTGCGCATAGACCTGCAGGCCCGAGGTGGCCACCGCCGCCACCGCCTCCGGTCGCCCGCCGAAATCGGGGGTGAGCGCTTCGACCGCCGTTTCCGGGCACGCCGCGCGGATGGCGCGCACGCAGGCCGCGTAATGTGCCGCCCCGCCGTCGGGCAGATCGTCGCGGTCGACCGAGGTCAGGACGACGTATTTGAGCCCCATGAGCCGCACGGCCTCGGCCGCATGGGCCGGCTCATCCGCGTCGAGCCGCCCTTTCGGATTGCCCGTCGCGACCGCGCAAAACCGGCAGGCGCGGGTACACACCGCACCCAGGATCATCAGCGTGGCCGTGCCGTGACTCCAGCACTCGGCGAGGTTGGGGCACAGCGACTCCTCGCACACCGTCGCCAGACGGTTGTCGCGCACGATCTGCCGCACCTCGACGTAGCGCCCCGCCCCCGGCACCGATACCCGCAGCCACGGCGGTTTGTCGCCCCGCTGCGGCGGCGCGGCATCGCGTCGTTGCTTGACACCATGTTTGATCGCCGTCACGCCGTCTTGCGTGAACTTCTCGCCGCTGCGGGCCAGCGCTTTGGAAGAGGACGTTTCGCTCATGGCGGAGGGCCTTGGAAGCAGTCATCGGCCGGGCCATGATACCAGCCCGACGGCTTGGCAAGATTGCGCCCGCTTCGGATAATGCCGGACTGCTTGCTGCCGATACAAGCGTTATTCGAAAAAGTATTAACCTTCGATCCTCATGTGGAAACCACCCTATGGATTGGGCTGCCTGGCTGACGCTCGCAATTCTGGCCGGCATGGTCGGCACCCTGATCTTCACCAATCTCGCTGCCGATGCGGTGTTTCTCGGTGCCGTAACCCTGCTCATGGTTTCGGGCATTCTCACGCCCAAGGAAGCGTTCGCGGGCTTCGGGAATGAGGGGATGATCACCGTCGGCGTGCTGTGCATCGTGGCGGTGGCGCTGGAGGAAACAGGCGGCATCCATTGGCTGGTGCAGAATGTGCTGCGCCGCCCGCGCTCCTTGCGCCACGCGCTGTGGCGCACCATGGCGCCGACCGCTGTCTTCAGCGCGTTTTTGAACAATACCCCGCTGGTCGCCATGATGATTCCTGCCGTCAACAACTGGACCAAGAAGTTCAATCTGCCGGCCTCCAAACTGCTGCTGCCCATGAACTACGCGACGATCCTCGGCGGCACCTGCGCCCTGATCGGCACCAGCACCAACCTCGTCGTCGCCAGCATGCTGATCGGCGAGGACATCCACCTCAGCCTCTTCAGCATCGCGCCGATCGGCATTCCGGTCGCCATCGTGGGCATCGTGTTCCTGCTGCTGTTCACCGACCGGCTGCTGCCCGACCGGCGACCGGCCATCAGCCAGATGGCCGATCCGCGCGAATACAGTGTCGAGATGCTGGTGGAAAGCACGGGACCGCTGGTCGGCCAGAGCATCGAGCAGGCTGGACTGCGTCACCTGCCGGGCCTCTATCTGGCCGAAATCGATCGGCGCGGCCAGATTCTCGCCGCGGTCTCGCCCCAGGAGACACTGCAGGCCGGCGACCGCCTGCTGTTCGTGGGCATGGTCGACTCGGTGGTCGAACTGCAGAAAATCCGCGGGCTGACGCCGGCCACCCAGCAAATCTTCAAGCTGGAAGGTCCGCGCTCGGGCCGCTGCCTGGTGGAAGCCGTCGTATCCGGCAGCGGGCCACTTGCCGGAACCAGTATCCGCGACGTCGGTTTTCGCACACGCTACAACGCCGTGGTCATCGCAGTGGCCCGCAGTGGCCGGCGTCTCGACCAGAAAATCGGCGACATCGAACTCGAGCGCGGCGACACACTGCTGCTGGAGGCGCGGCCCAACTTTTTCGAGGAACACCGCAACTCGCGTGATTTTTTGCTGGTGCGGCGCATCGAGGACTCCAGCCCGCCGCGTCATGAACACGCCAGGCGCGCGGTCCTGATCATGCTGGCCATGATCCTGAGTGTCTCCTTCGGCCTGTTCAGAATGCTGGAAGCCGCTCTGCTCGCAGCCGGCCTGATGATCGCGTCAGGTTGCGTCGGCGGCAATACCGCGCGGCGAAGCATCGACTGGCCCACACTGATCGTGATCGGTGCCTCCTTCGGTCTCAGCGCCGCGCTGGAAAAGACCGGCGCAGCGCGCGCGGTGACCGAGACACTGATGGGCTTCACCGGCTCCGATCCGACCGGTAATCTCATCATGATCTACGCTGTGACCGTGCTCCTCACCAACGTCATCACCAACAACGCGGCGGCCGCCCTCATGTTCCCCTTTGCGGTGAGCACGGCAAGCAGCCTGGGGGTCAGTTTGCTACCCTTTGGCATCGCCATCATGATGGGCGCTTCGGCCGCGTATGCCACGCCCATGGCCTATCAGACCAACCTGATGGTGATGGGGCCGGGCGGCTACCGCTTCATCGATTATGTGCGCTTGGGCGTCCCGTTGCTGCTCATCACCTCGACCGTCACGCTGATCCTGATTCCGCGCATCTGGTCTTTCTAGGGAAACGCCGCACAACGGGCCACAATCTGGACTACTGGAGCACAAGTTCTTGAGTTCATTGAACGACGGCTCATTCCTTTGGGGCTCATCCAGCGTTTCCCAGGTGCGTCCGCAGGCGGTTCCGAACCGATGCGCGCTTTCCTCAACCTTCCCTAGACTTTCGACAGGCGAATACCGATGTCCGAACTGATCTCTCCCCACGGCGGCACCCTCAAGCAACGCTATCTCGAAGGCGACGCGCGCCAGCGGATGCGCGAACAGGCCCGCGATTATGTCGGCTGGAATCTCACCGCCCGTCAGCTCTGCGACCTGGAACTGCTGCTGAACGGTGGCTTCTCGCCCCTTGAAGGCTTCATGGGGCAGGCAGACTACGCGGCCGTCCTCGCGGGCATGCGCCTGGCCGACGGCACCCTGTGGCCCATGCCCATCACGCTGGACGTGGATCCCGCGTTCGCCGACAAGCTCAATCTGGGCGACTGGATCGGGCTGCACGATCCCGAGGGCGTGCTGATCGCCGTCATGCGCGTGGACGAGCGCTGGCAGCCGGACCTCGGCGCCGAGGGCGAGGCCGTCTTCGGCACCTGCGACGAGGCCCATCCCGGCGTGGCGCATCTGCTGCGCCGCAGCCATCCCGTCTATCTCGGCGGTCCGGTGCACGGCTTGGACGCCCCAACGCACTACGACTTCAAGAGCCGTCGCCACAGCCCTGCCGAACTGCGCACCTTGTTCGACAAGCTGGGCTGGCGCCGCATCGTCGCCTTCCAGACCCGCAACCCCATGCACCGCGCGCACCAGGAGCTCACCATCCGCGCCGCACGCGAGGCCGAGGCCAACCTGCTCATCCACCCCGTGGTGGGCATGACCAAGCCCGGCGACATCGACTACTACACCCGCGTGCGCTGCTATGAACAACTGCTCAAGCGCTACCCGGAGCAGACGACCCAGCTCAGCCTGCTGCCGCTGGCCATGCGCATGGGCGGTCCGCGCGAGGCGCTCTGGCACGCCATCATCCGCAAAAACCATGGGTGTACCCATTTCATCGTGGGACGCGATCATGCCGGCCCCGGCAAGGACAGCCAGGGACGCGACTTCTACGGTCCCTACGACGCCCAGGAACTGGTCGCCCGCCATCAGGAAGAACTCGGCATCACCATGGTGCCCTTCCAGGAAATGGTCTACGTCGAAAACCGCGCCCAGTACGCGCCCGACAACGAGATTCAGCCCGGCGAAACCGTGCTCAACATCTCGGGCACCGAATTTCGCCGCCGGCTGCGCGAAGGCGCCGAGATCCCCGAGTGGTTCTCCTATCCCGAGGTGGTCGCCGAACTCAAGCGCAGCTATCCGCCGCGCCGTCAGCAGGGCTTCACGGTGTTCTTCACCGGCCTGTCGGGCTCCGGCAAGTCCACCATCGCCAATGCGCTCATGGTCAAGCTGATGGAAATGGGCGGCCGGCCGGTGACCCTGCTGGACGGCGATCTGGTGCGCAAGCACCTGTCCAGCGAACTGGGCTTCTCCAAGGAGCATCGCAACCTCAACATCCTGCGCATCGGCTATGTGGCGGCCGAGATCACCAAGCACCGCGGCATCGCCGTGTGCGCGCCGATCGCGCCGTATGCCGAAACGCGGCGTCAGGTGCGCGACATGGTGCAGGCCGGCGGCGGCTTCATCGAAGTGCATGTGGCGACCCCGATCGAGGTCTGCGAAGCACGCGACCGCAAGGGACTCTACGCCAAGGCGCGCGCCGGCCTGATCCCGGAGTTCACTGGCGTTTCCGACCCCTATGAGGTGCCCGAGCAACCGGAACTGGTGATCGACACGCGGGATTGCACGGCGGACGAGGCGGCCCAGCGGGTCTTGCTCAAGCTGGAAAGCTTAGGCTACATCGGCTGAAGACCGCTCGGCATGGATCCTGCTGCCCGGTAGATCGTATTTGCATCCGGTAGGTCGTATCTCCAAAGGAGTCGCTGCGATGGGCCTCGAATTTCACTGTGTCGACGCCTTCAGCGATACGCCCTACCAGGGCGCTCCCATCCTCGTCTTCCCCCGGGCAGAAGGCTTGGTGGAGGCCCAGATGCGGCGCATCGCGCGCGAATTCGGCTACGCGGACGCGGTGTTTCTGCAGCGCGAAGCGGACGGCCAGCGCTGGCAGATGCATCTGTTCGATGCGCGCGGAATGCCCCTGCCCTTTGCCGGTCACCCGGTAGTCGCCGCCGGCGCCGTTCTGGTTGAAGCAGGCGTCCTCCCGGCAGCGGAGGGCGAGACGCAGTGCAGCTTCGTGCTCCCGATCGGCGAGCTGGGCGCGCAACTGCAGTGCGCTGGCGGTCGAGTGGTGCACAGCGCCTTTCGCATGGCCTGCGATCTGGCCGTCGATGCCTATGTACCGAGCGCTCGCGACATCGCCGCCATTCTGAGCCTGCCCGATGCCGACGTGATCGGCATGTCCGATCATGTTCCACTGAGCCTGCGCGGGCCACTCGCCTGCTTCATCGTCCCGCTCAAGGATGCGCTCGTCCTGCGCCAGGCCGTCTTCGACCGTGCCGCCTGGGTGCGATCCAGCGCCACCGCGACGCTGCCGCCCCAGATTCTCGCCATTGCCCCTGCCGCGGGGCCCAAGGCCAGGGGCGCGCTGCGTCTGGAAGCGCGCCTGTTCGGTCTCGACATCGCACCGCACGAGGATCCGCCCATCGGCTCTGCCATGCCGGCGCTGGCCAGCTTCATGGCCTTGTCGGAACCGGCCGATCCCTTGCGCTTCGTCGCCTTGCGCGGCACGGGCCATGGCCGCCTCAGCACGCTGGAGGTCACTGCTGAGCGCAGCGGGCAGACGGTGATGCAGGTCATCGTCGGCGGCGCCGTCACGCCCATCGCCAAAGGCCGACTCGTGACCGAATGATGCGAGTCGGGTGCAGGCGCGGACCGCGCGGGGTATGATACGGGCCACATTCCCAGGGCTCGATACCCCCTGAAGCTGCGAAGGCAAACGCATGAAAATCCCAGAGATTCTGATTATTGAATCGGCCCATAAGCCCGGCAGTCTGGGCAAGATCCTCACCGTGATCGGCGAGGCGGGCATCGTGGTGGAACATCTCAACGCCATCCGCCGCGACCAAGATCAGACGATCTGGGAAATCACCCTGGAAATGGATCCGGCGACCGATCACGGCGTCATCGACCAGATCAACGCCCTGCCGAATGCCAAGATCCTCGGCCGCTCGGACCGCATCATGGACCGGCACCGCGACGGCAAGATCCGCATGACCTCCCGGGTACCGATTTCCTCCATCCAGCAATTGCGCGACATCTATACCCCGGGCGTGGCGCGGGTGTGCCTCGCGATCAAGGACGACCCCGCACTGCAGTGGGAATACACGGCGCTCAAGCACACCGTCGCCATCGTCACCAACGGCACGGCCGTGCTGGGTCTGGGTGATGTCGGCGTCGCCGCCTCCCTGCCCGTGATGGAGGGCAAGTCGGCCCTGTTCGCCAAGCTGATCGGCATCAGCGGCGTCCCTATCCTGATCGACGAGAAAGACCCCCAGCGACTGATCGATACCATCTGCGCCATCGCCCCGTCCTTCGGCGCCATCCAGCTCGAGGACATCGCCGCGCCCTTGTGCTTCGAGGTGGAAGAAGGGCTCAAGGCGCGCCTGGACCGGCCGGTGATGCACGACGATCAGCACGGCACGGCCGTCGTCACCCTGGCAGCGCTCATCAACGCGGCCGCACGCGTGGGCGTTGACCTGCGGGACAGCGTCGTGGGGCAGATCGGTTTGGGTGCGGCCGGCATCGGCATCGCCCGCTTGCTGCGCAGCTACGGCGTCAAGCGCGTGCTGGGCACGGATCTGCGCACCGATGCCGTGGAGCGGCTCGAACGCAGCGGCGGCGAGGGCCGCAGTCTCGAGAAGCTGATGGCCGAAGCCGACATCGTGGTGGCGACGACCGGCGTGCCCGGTCTGATCAAGCCCGAATACGTGCGGCCGGGACAGATCATCCTGGCGCTGTCGAACCCGGACCCCGAAATCACGCCGCGCAAGGCGCTGCAGCAAGGCGCCATCTTCGCCGCCGACGGGGGCAGCGTGAACAATGCGCTGGGCTTTCCCGGCCTGTTCCGCGGCGCCCTGGACGCCCGCGCAACGCAGTTTACCGACGCCATGCTCTTTGCAGCAGCCAACACCCTCGCCGAGCTGACCCCGCCGGACGCTCTCGTGCCCAACGTGCTGGACCTCGACATCCATGCCCGGGTTGCCGCTGCCGTCAAGGACGCTGCCTTGGGCTTGGCCTCCCGCGGGACGCTCCAACTCAGCATCTAGGGCGATGCCGGCACAGCAGCGTCGTCCTGATGGCGTGGGCTGAGTGCGCTGTAATCAAGCTCAACGACTTTAGCCGGGCAAGCCGCAGCAGAACGCCTCCATCAAGCGCCGGACGGGCCTGGCCGCTGCGGCCGGCTGGTCCGACCCTCCTCGACAGATCCGGCGAGTCCAGCGAATCAGGCACCCGCCGGCTCTGAATATCCGGCCCCACAGCGGCCGAAAACAGCCAGCCCTGGAGGCCTTCCCCCGATGCGGAAACGGGCGCTTTCCGCTCGCCTCAATTTTTGATGCCGTCGCTGCGATGGTTACCCGACCTGCGCGGGCAAGGAACTCCGTAACGCCTGCGTCGCCACCCTGGAAGGCGTCAGTGCCAAGTGCCCTTTGCGCAGGGTAAACGCAGCACAGCGGAAAATGGCCCTGCGTCGCCCCAGTCGGCGCAGGGCCCAGTCAAATCAAAGGGACTCCGCCAGGCAGGCCTCCTCGGACGACGCACGTGCCATCAGCTCCGGGATACCGCTACTGGCATTGGCTCGATCGGCCAAAGCCCGCTCGCTGGGCGTTGCCCACTTCTCGTCCCACTCGATCAGCTGCGGCGTGGACAGCTTGTACCAAAGTGGTGGAATGGTTCCGGCGAGAATGGTCACGAGGTAGCCGAATCGCAGCCTTGGCGCTCCTTCAATGTTCCGGAGGTTCCAGAATTCGACCGACCCGTCGAGATGATGATGGGTGTGCCGCGATCCGCCCGCCAGCAGCCAGAAATCGAGCCGGTTGGCGCAATCCCAGGCGTGGTGCGGCTTGACCTCCGAACCGGGGACCCGGGTGATGCCGTAATGTTGTCCGTAAGTCGCCAGCTTATAGGCGAAATGCGTCCAGAGCGCCGCCAAGGCGAAGAAAAGCAGCCCCATCAAGCCCGCTACCCACGCAACCGCCAGAAACAGAGCAGCCTCGGCAGCCCACCCGTGCAGCAGGCGGTTCTTCCACGAGAATTTGCTCAGTCCCAACCGCCGCATGCGATCGGTCTCGATGTCCCACGCCATGCGGTAGTCCCGCGGCAGGGTCCTCAGGAAATACCGATAGAGCGATTCTCCGCGCAGGGCCGTGCTGGAATCATCATCGGTCGCCACCGTGATGTGGTGCCCCGGCCCGTGTTCGATGGCGTAGTACGTGAATGCCGCTGGGATGCCCGCCACGCGGGCGATGAACGTCGCGATGGGCTCGCGCGTGCGATGACTCAGCTCGTGGCCCAGCCCGATGGCGCCGGCGCCGCCGACCGTCCCCACCATGAGCGTGTAGAAGATCAGGCTACCCATTCCCTCGCCGGCATGGGCCAGCTTCATGTCGGTATGGGTCAGGGCATAAACGATCTCGGACAGTCCGAACAGGTCCCGGCCTCCGAAATGAAACGCCAAAACCCACACGAAAGCCAGATAGAGCAATAGGGTGATCATGATGTACGCGTACATCATGGCGACAAATATCGCGGGTCGCCGATAGTCATGGTTGTACTCGGTCTCCCCGAGGGAGAACTCCAGGACGATCAATCCGGCGATCACCCACAGCAGATTCCATCCGGGTGTCAAGCCGTGGATCAGTGCATAAAGGGAAAACGAAACGAGGAACAATGGGAAGAAAAACTTTACATAATGAACAGGGGATGAAAGCCGAGCCCATAGCGTCATCGTGGTAATCCTCCGCCTGAAAGTCAACTGCGATAACCACCCCCGATGTACCCCTGCTCTATGAGGCCCTTATAGGTTTTTGTCGTCGGAGCTTAGTCGATCCAAGGGGGAGGATAAAATTGCAATAAATGACGACAAAAATGTCATCATCTTTTCAATAAAGATGATTGATATTGGCGGACGATGGCCGACAACGTGAGCAGAACACTCGTCGCAATTTGGCGGCATCCTGCGATCACGGATCAGATAACCAGTGACGCCAACGGCCTTTGGATATGGAACTGCCACTTGAATCACGGCCAATTAATTAGTACGCTAATAATATGGCTATCACTCATGATCATGATGCGCATGCTCGCATCGGCATGCGCATCGCCGAGACGGCGCGCCGATGGCGACAGCTTCTCGACGACCGCCTTCGCGACACCGGCCTCAGCCAAGCGCGGTGGTTGGCGCTGT
>DAOKZK010000004.1:0-75428 GCA_035325645.1 Candidatus Macondimonas sp.
TGGGCATCCGGCTGCCGGCCGGCCTCACATCCCGGCTGATCGCCCGCGCGGGGGAACCGGTGATGCCGGGCGGCGGCTATCGCTGGCATCTTTATCCCGATGGCGGGGCGACCTTCCCCACAGCCCGCGGCGGCTGGATCTATGTGTCCAACAGCGAGGTGCCGGCTGCGGGCGGTGTCGGCGCGGTGCGCTTCGACGCGCGCGGCGAGTTGATCGGTGCGTCCATGCTGCTCAAGGGCACTTCCCTGAATTGCGCCGGCGGCGCCACCCCCTGGGGCACCTGGCTGTCCTGCGAGGAGTGGAGCGGCGGCGCGGTGTGGGAATGCGACCCGGCGGGGCGGCGGTTGCCCCGGCGCCGGCCGGCCTTGGGCATCTTCAAGCACGAGGCAGTCGCGGTCGACCCGGATCAGGGCCGGCTGTATCTCACCGAGGATGAGCCGGACGGCCGGCTGTATCGGTTCACGCCCACCGATTATCCGCGTCTGACCGAAGGCGTGCTGGAGGTGGCGGAGGTTCAGGGCGATCCGCTCGCCGGGCCGGCCGGGGTGATGTGGCATCCGCTGGCCGATCCCCAACCCTTGATCGGCGGGCTCGGCAGCGCCACGCCCACGCGTTTGCAGGTGCCGCTGAGCACGCCGTTCCGCGGCGGTGAGGGAATCGCCTGGCACGGCGGGCACGTCTATTTCACCACCAAAGGCGACGACACGGTTTGGCGTTACCAGCCGGGCGGGGCCGGTAGCGGGGTCCTGAGTGTGCTCTATCGCCGCGATCCGGCGCAGGCCGAAGATATCCTCTCGGGTGTCGACAATCTGACCGTGGCAAGCGGCGGCGAGGTGCTGGTGGCTGAGGATGGCGGCGACATGCAGGTGGTCGTGCTGGATGCCGCCGGTCGAGCGGCGCCACTGCTGCAGGTCGTGGGGCAGGATCAATCCGAGATCGCCGGCATCGCCTTTTCCCCGGACGGCAGCCGTCTCTATTTCAGTTCGCAGCGCGGCCCGACCGGCAAAGGCCCATTCGGTCTGACCTACGAGATCCGCGTCGCCTGAGGCGGACCGCCCTGTCTTAAGGCCGCCGGACCGAAACAGTGACGAAACGGGTTGGGTGGCGGAACGCCGCCCCTTCTGCAGGCCGACTCAGGGCGGCGTGCCTTCGACCATGGCCACGGCGCGGAACAGGGCGCGCCGTTTGTTGAGCGTTTCTTCCCATTCGGCGGCCGGGTCCGAATCGGCGACGATGCCGCCGCCGGCCTGCAGGTGCAACTGGCCGTCCTTGATTACGGCAGTGCGAATGGCGATCGCCGTGTCCATGTTGCCGTTCCAGCCGATGTAGCCGACCGCGCCGCCGTAGATTCCGCGCTTGACCGGTTCGAGTTCGTCGATGATTTCCATGGCGCGCACCTTGGGCGCCCCGCTCAGCGTGCCGGCGGGGAAGGTGGCGCGCAGGGCATCGATCGGCCCCAGACCAGGGGACAGCCGGCCTTCCACGTTGGAAACGATGTGCATGACCTGCGAGTACCGCTCGATGACCATCTGTTCGGTCACGGTCACGCTGCCGATGTCGCACACCCGGCCGACGTCGTTCCGGCCCAGATCGATCAGCATCAGATGTTCCGCGATTTCCTTCGGATCGCCCAGCAACTCCTGTTCCAGGGCCTGGTCCTCCGCGAGATCCCTGCCGCGCGGCCGTGTTCCGGCGATGGGCCGCACCGTGAGGACGCCGTCTTCCAGTCGCGCGAGCACCTCCGGCGATGCTCCGACGACCTGAAAATCGCCGAGGTCCAGATGGAACAGATAGGGGGAAGGGTTCAGGTAGCGCAGGGCGCGATACAGCTCGAGTGCACTGCCGCCGTAAGCCACCGACATGCGCTGCGACGGCACCACCTGCATCACGTCGCCCTCGAGGATGTAGGTCTGGATGCGACGCACGGCCGCTTCGTAGCCTTCGCGGCTGAAGCTGGCGCGGAACACCTCGTGGCCACCACGGTTCGCCGCGGCAGTGCTGAGGTGCCGGGCGGCCGGGCCTAGATCGGACAGGCGCCGGGTGAGTTCATCGAGCCGCGCCTCCGCCCTCCGGACGTCGTCCGCATCGCGGGGATCGGCCAGCACGACCACGGTCAGTTCGCCGCTGAGATTGTCGAGGACCAGCACCTCCTCGGACACCATGAGCAGGATGTCGGGCGTGCCCAGCGGATCCGGTTTGGGCATGCGCTGACCCAGGCGCGGTTCGATGTAGCGCACGGTCTCGTAGCCGAAGTAGCCCACCAGACCGCCGGTGAAGCGGGGCAGGCCGGGCACGGCAGCCACGCGAAAGCGCTGCTGGAAGGCCTCGATCCACGCCAGGGGATCCGGGCAGTCGGGCAGGGTTTCGATGATCTGGCCGTCAGTTTCCCATTGTAGATGGCGACCCCGAACCCGGATGACGCTGCGTGCCGGCAGACCGATGAAGGAATAACGTCCCCAGCGTTCACCGCCCTGTACCGATTCGAGCAGATAGCTGTACGGGCCGCGGGCGAGCTTCAGATAAAGCGAGAGCGGCGTCTCGAGGTCGGCGAGGATGCGGCGCACGAGCGGCAAGCGCTCGAACCGGTCGCCGGCGGGCGGGGGACTGTGGGCATCGATCATGAAAACCCCGGTGGATGGGAAGCTGCACGGCAAAGGGCGCGACGGCAACAGCCGTCACATCGTCGGGCGTCGGCTCCGCCATCGCTGGCGGCGCGTATTATACGGTCCCCTCATGCGCCGCGTTCCATCCGTCCAGTCGCCCGAGGCATGCGGCCAAGTCGGCCATGCGATCGATGACCGCCGCCGCGCCTGCCTGCGCGAGATCCACGCCTTGGTTATATCCGTAACTGACGCCGACCACAACACAGCCGGCAGCCCGCCCGGCCAGAACGTCGTTGATGGAGTCGCCGACCATGACGCACGCCTCGCCGCCGGTCAGTTCCAGCTGCCGCAGGGCCGCACGTACAGGCGCCGGATCGGGCTTGCGCTGCGGCAGGCTGTCACCACCTACCAGCGCGCCGAACGGGTCGCGTATGCCCAGCCGATCGAGCAACGGCGCAATGAAGCGCGCCGGTTTGTTGGTCACCACGCCCATGCCGACGCCCGTGGCGTGCAGGTGCGACAGCGTTTCGGCAACGCCGGGGTAGAGCCGGCTGTGGATGCACAGGTGGGCTTCGTAGCTGTTCACGAACTCAGACCAGGCGCGGTCGACCTCCGGCATTCCGGGGTCGGCATCGGTCCGCCGGGCGAGCGCCCGGGCGAGCAGCAGGCGCGCCCCGTCGCCCACATACTGTCGGATCTCGGCTTCCGTGAGAATGGGGCGCCCGAATCGGTCGAGCACCTCGTTCACGGCCGCAGTGAGATCTGGAACGCTGTCGACGAGGGTGCCGTCCAGATCGAACAGCACCGCGCGTTGGTGGCCGCTCACGGGCCGGCAAGCTCGCGCAGCCGGGTCCGCATCGCACGGATCACCTCGCCGTAGTCCGGCGCACCGAAGATCGCCGAGCCGGCGACGAAGGTATCTGCTCCGGCGCGGGCGACCTCGGCGATGTTGTCGACCTTGATGCCGCCGTCCACCTCCAAGCGGATCGGATACCCACTATCGTCGATGCGCCGGCGCACAGAGGCGATCTTGTCCAGAGCGCTGCGGATGAAACCCTGCCCTCCGAAACCCGGGTTCACTGACATGATCAGGATCAGATCCAGTCGTTCCATCACATGGTCGAGATAGTGCAGTGGGGTTGCAGGGTTGAGGACCAGGCCGGCCTGACAATCGTGGTCGCGGATCAGTTGCAGGCTGCGGTCGATGTGCTCGCTGGCCTCGGGATGGAAGCTGATCACGCTCGCGCCGGCTGCAGCGAAATCGCTGATCAGGCGATCGACCGGCTTGACCATGAGATGCACGTCGATTGGGGCCTGCACGCCATGGCGGCGCAAGGCCTCGCAGACCAGCGGCCCGACGGTGAGGTTCGGGACATAGTGGTTGTCCATGACGTCGAAGTGCACCCAGTCGGCTCCGGCGGCCAATACCGCGTCCACTTCGGCGCCGAGGCGCGCGAAGTCGGCCGACAGGATCGACGGGGCGATGATGAAGTCGCGGCTCAACTGAGGCTCCCTCGGTCAATCAAGCGGGGCTCACTGCTTTTTCAGCAGATCGCGGATTTCGGCCAGCAACTGTTCCTGGGGTGTGGGCCCGGCCGCTTTCGGGGCGAGGCCCAATCGCTCGTTGAGGCGCCCCAAAGGCAGCACCACGGCGTAGTAGACCACAGCAGCCGTGATCAGGAAGGTCACCAGCGCCGTGATGAAATTGCCGTAGTTGATCGCAATCTCGCTGCTTTTGTCGGGCGAGGCGACCAGGACGATCTTGCCGCCGAACTCGACACCTCCCGTGGCCAGCCGGATCAGGGGATTGATGAAGGATTCGGTGAATTTCGTGACGAGATTGCCGAATGCCGCGCCGATGACCACGCCGACGGAAAGGTCGACCACGTTGCCGCGCATGATGAACTGCCGGAAGCTGCCTGCCATCGCGATCGCCTCGCTGGGTTTTCGGTGAAGAATCAGGTCACCGGCTCAGATCGAGCAGACCAGGACCATCGCTGATCCCGGTGGCTCGGTGCACCCTTGGGTCGATTACTTCAGGCCGCCAAAATAGGCTGCCAGATCAGCCATGTCCTGGTCGGACAGCTTCTCGACGTTGGGTTTCATCACGCCGGCCATGGGTGTCTTGCGCTCGCCGGTCTTGAAGGCCTTGAGTTGGGCCTGAATATAGGCTGCGTCCTTGCCGACCAGTGGAGGAAAGGTGCCCATGCCTTTGTAATCCTGGCCGTGGCAGCTGAAGCAGACATGTTGTTGAGCCAGTTTCTTGCCGTTTTCGGCATTGCCGGCGGCCGATGCGCTGCCGGCAATGGCAAGCGAAAGAAAAGCCATTGCCAATCGGGTGCGAGCGTGCATTATGCGGTCCTGTGTCATCGAGGTTGAAGAGGGGCCCATTCTAATGCCTATTCGCTTGCCGGGCGATGGGGCGACCGGGAGCGCAGAGCAATCGGATCGGCCGTGGTGCCGCGATAGGCTCGGGTGGGCATGAGCCGCTATCATGCGTGCTGCACAACCGCTGGAATGATGCTCATGCCGCAGCCGCCCGATACCCTCTTTCAGAGCGACCTCAGGAGCCTCCCGCTCGTCTATCGGGGCAAGGTTCGGGATGTGTACGCCATCGATGAGGATTCATTGCTCATCGTGACGACTGACCGGTTGTCCGCCTTCGATGTCGTGTTGCCCGATCCGATCTCTGGCAAGGGGCGGGTGCTGACTGCGTTGTCCAATTTCTGGTTCGCAAAGATGGCGGATCTCATTCCCAATCACCTGGTCGATCGGCCGCTGGAAGCGGTCCTGCCCGATCCGATCGAGCGGGCGCAGGTGGAAGGACGTGCCATCGTGGCCCGCCGCCTGCGGGCGCTGCCGGTCGAAGCCATCGCTCGCGGCTACCTGATCGGCTCGGGCTGGAAGGATTATCAGCGCACCGGGGCCGTCTGCGGGATTGCGCTGCCCCCGGGGTTGGCTCAGGCAGGTGCGTTGCCTGAGCCCCTGTTCACGCCGTCCACCAAAGCGGCGCTCGGCACACATGACGAGAACATCGCTTACGCCGAGGCGGAACGTATCCTTGGCGCCGATCTGGCCGATCGCATTCGGACCGTCACGCTCGCCATCTACCGGCGCGCGGCGCGCTATGCCCAGGCGCGGGGCATCCTCATCGCAGACACCAAGTTCGAGTTCGGGCTGGACGCAGACGGGCAACTGGTGTTGATCGACGAGCTGCTGACGCCCGATTCTTCGCGCTTCTGGCCGGCTGATCAGTACCGGCCCGGCATCAGTCCCCCGAGTTTCGACAAGCAGTTCGTACGCGATTACCTCGAGACACTGGACTGGGACAAGACGGCGCCGGGGCCGCGCCTGCCCGAGTCCGTGATCCGGCAGACGGCCGAGAAGTATCAGGAGGCCGAGCGGCGCCTGATGGGCGGCTCTTGAATGAACTGCTTGCGTTGGTGAGCGGTGTTTTCCGACATTTGGTCGGCTGCGGCTAAAAAAACGGACCCCCTCCACGGGTGGGCGGGGGTCCGATGGGGCGCAGGAGATCAGGAGGAGGGCGCGGACGATGTGGCCGCAGACCCCCATCGACGATCTGATTACATGGCGTGATCCATGTGTCCGCCGCCCAGGGTGGCATGACTCATGATGCGCATGTGCAGCGGGCCCAGAACCGGCAGCTGATTCATCGCCGACATCATGCTCGTGTGAAGAGGACCGACGACCGGCAGGCCGCTCATCACGACCATCATGTTGGCCATCATCGTCATCATGGGTTCCATGACGCCAGCGCCACTCAGCGCGGCCAGTTCGGTGTCGGTCATGGGTTGGGCTGCGAAGCTGGTCGGGGCGGCAACGGTAATTGCGAGGCCGGCGATCAGGATGCGGATGGCTTTGCGCATGGGAGTAACTCCTTTGGGGTCGCTGCCGTTGGGGTGTGGCCGGGTGGATCGGCGAGTGGATTCTATCGCCGGCGAGGCGGCTCTCCGGACGCTGCGACCTTATGTCGCAGGGCGCGCGTCACGACAAGGCCGCGGCTTCCGGCGGCGCGCGGAGCAACGCGCAAAAGGCGGCCATGGCGCGTGAAGGACTGCGATCCCGGTGGCGGACGAGCCCGAGTTTGCGGCGCAACGCGAGTCCTGGCACGTCCAGGCTGACGAGATCCGGTCCGGCCAGCGTGATAGGCAACAGGCTCCAGCCCAGGCCCACCGCCACCATCATGCGGATGGTCTCCATATAGTTGGTCTGCAGGCGCGCCCGCAGCGTGAGGCCGTGCCGCGCAAAGGCCTGCGCGATCAGGGTGTGGGTATAGGTGCCGGTTTCAGGAAGGATCGACGGATGGGCGGCGAGATCGGCAAGGGAGCGTGCGGCGCGGCCGGCGAGGGGATGATCCGGCGCGGCCATCACCACCAGGGGATCGTCCCACAGCGCTTCGGTCTCGAGCTGCGGCGCAGGCATGAGCGGCAGCGTCACGACGCCCAGATCGAGCAGGCCCTCGCCGACGGCATCGCAGGCCTCCTCGGAATCCATGAAGCGGATGGCCAGTTCGACGGCGGGATAGGCGCGGGCGAATGCGCGCAGGAAGGGCGGCAGGCGGCGCAGGCCGATGTGATGGCTGGTCCCGATGGCGAGCGGGCCGGACACCGGCCCCGACAGGTCGGCCACCGCGCGCCGGCAGGCCGCGATCCTGTCCAGAATCTCGCGGGCCAGCGGCAGCAGGGCGCGGCCGGCCTCGGTCAGCATGACCCCGCGCCCGACACGATCGAACACGGGTGCGCCCAAGTCGGCCTCCAGCGCCGCGATGCGCTTGCTGATCGCCGGTTGAGTCAGATGCAGCCGGTCCGCGGCGCGCGAGAACGAGGCTTCGGTGGCGACGGCGACGAAGGCGGCCAGCAGATCCACGTCCATTCATGAAATCCCGGAATGCAATCCATGAGAAACATGAATTGGAATTATAGCGCGCCGGGCGATTAACATCGTGTTCACGCAATCACGGGAGGCTGCGCATGGCAGGCAAAACGCTTTACCAAAAGATCTGGGATGCCCACGTGGTGGATGTGGACGAGAGCGGCACGGCGTTGCTCTACATCGACCGCCAGTTGGTGCATGAGGTGACCTCGCCCCAGGCTTTCGA
Organism: Candidatus Macondimonas sp.; assembly: GCA_035325645.1. GTDB lineage: Bacteria > Pseudomonadota > Gammaproteobacteria > UBA5335 > UBA5335 > Macondimonas. Next base: position 7,723 of record DAOKZK010000004.1, read on the forward strand.
CGGACTGCGCCTCGCAGGCCGCCGCCCCTGGCGCGCGGGCGCCAATCTCGCGGTGCCGGATCACAACGTGCCGACGCGCGGCCGTGCCGGCGGCATCGCCGATCCCATTTCGCGCGCCCAGGTGGAGGCGCTGGATCGCAACTGCCAGGAATTCGGCATCCCCGAACTCGCCATGATGGATCACCGCCAGGGCATCGTGCACGTGATCGGCCCCGAGCAGGGCTTCACGCTGCCGGGCACGACCATCGTCTGCGGCGATTCGCATACCGCCACCCACGGCGCCTTCGGGGCGCTGGCCTTTGGCATCGGTACCAGCGAGGTCGAGCACGTACTCGCCACCCAGACGCTGCTTCAGAAACCCTCGCGCACCATGCTGATCCGCGTCGACGGCGCCGTGGCCCCGGGCGTCACCGCCAAGGACATCGTGCTCGCCATCATCGGCAAGATCGGCACCGCCGGCGGCACCGGCTACACCATCGAATTCGGAGGCGAGGCCATCCGCGCCCTGTCGATGGAAGGGCGCATGACGGTGTGCAACATGGCCATCGAGGCGGGCGCCCGCGCCGGCCTGATCGCGGCCGATGAGAAGACCATCGCCTACGTCAAGGATCGCCCGCAGTCGCCCAAGGGTGCGCTCTGGGAGCAGGCGGTGGCGGCCTGGCAGGACCTGCATTCCGATGCCGATGCCCAGTTCGATACGGTCGTGGAACTCGATGCCGCCGCCATCGAGCCCCAGGTCACCTGGGGTACCTCGCCCGAGATGGTGGTGCCGGTGGGTAGCACCGTGCCCGATCCTGCGCGTGAGGAAAATCCGGTCAAGGCCGAAGGCATGCGCCGCGCGCTGGCCTATATGGGGCTCGAGGCCGGAACGCCCATCGAGTCGATCGCGCTCGACAAGGTCTTCATCGGTTCCTGCACCAACTCACGTATCGAGGATCTGCGTGCCGCGGCGGCGGTGGTGAAAGGGCGCCGAGTCTCCAGCCGCCTGAAGCTGGCGCTGGTGGTGCCGGGCTCGGGGCTCGTCAAGGCGCAGGCCGAGGCCGAAGGGCTCGACCGCATTTTCACCGAGGCGGGCTTCGAGTGGCGCGAACCGGGCTGCTCCATGTGTCTGGCGATGAACGCCGACCGCCTGGAGCCCGGCGAACGCTGCGCCTCGACCAGCAACCGCAACTTCGAGGGTCGGCAGGGGCAGGGCGGGCGCACGCATCTGGTCAGCCCCGCCATGGCCGCGGCGGCCGCCATCGCCGGCCATTTCGTCGACATCCGCCGCTTCGGCTGAGGAGTTTGATCATGCAGGCATTCACCACACTGAACGGCTTGGTGGCCCCGCTCGACCGGGCCAACGTCGACACCGACGCGATCATTCCCAAGCAATTTCTGAAATCCATCCATCGCACCGGTTTCGGGCCCAATCTGTTCGACGACTGGCGCTACCTCGATACGGGCGGGCTGGACGTCGACAACGCCACGCGTCGCCTCAACCCGGACTTCATTCTGAACCAGCCCCGCTACCAAGGCGCCGAGATCCTTCTGGCGCGCGAGAATTTCGGTTGCGGCTCCTCGCGCGAGCATGCGGTCTGGGCGCTCAGCGATGCCGGTTTCCGCGTCGTGCTGGCACCCAGCTTTGCCGATATCTTTTTCAACAACTGCTTCAAGAACGGCGTGCTGCCGATCGTGTTGCCCGGCGCGGTCATGGATCGGCTGTTCCAGGAAGCGCAGGCCACGCCCGGGTATCGCCTGCGCGTGGACCTCGAGGCGCAGACCGTCACGACCCCGGCGGGGGAGGCGATCGCGTTCACCGTCGATCCATTCCGGCGTCACTGTCTGCTCAATAGGCTCGATGACATCGGCCTGACACTGCAGCGCGCCGATCGCATCCGCGCCTATGAGGCCCGGCGCCGCGCCGAGGCACCCTGGCTCTTCGCCGACTGATACAAGGATTCGTGATTCATGAGCAAGCACATACTGGTGTTGCCGGGCGATGGCATCGGCCCGGAAATCGTCGCAGAGGCGCTGAAGGTCCTGGACGCGTTGCGGCGCGACCACGGGCTGGCAGTGACGTGGGAAGAGGGACTTTTGGGCGGGTGCGCGGTGGACGCGACCGGCGAGCCCTATCCCGCTGCCACGCGCGAGCGCGCCCGCGCCGCCGATGCCGTGCTGCTGGGCGCGGTGGGCGGCCCGCGTTACGATGCGTTGCCACGCCATCAGCGCCCCGAGCGAGGGCTGCTGGCCATCCGCAAGGATTTGAATCTGTTCGCGAATCTGCGTCCCGCGGTGGTGTTCCCGCAGCTCGCCGGCGCCTCCAGCCTCAAGCCGGAGATCGTCGCCGGGCTGGACATCCTGATCGTGCGCGAGCTCACCGGAGATGTGTATTTCGGTGAGCCGCGCGGGATCGAGACCCGGAATGGCGAGCGCGTCGGCATCAACACCATGATCTACAGCGAAGCCGAGATCGTGCGCATCGCGCACGTGGCCTTCAAGGCCGCGCAGCAACGCGGCGGCCGGCTGTGTTCGGTTGACAAGATGAACGTGCTGGAGAGCACCCAGCTCTGGCGCGACGTGGTCTGTGAGGTGGCGGCCGAGTACCCGGATGTGACCCTGAGCCACATGCTGGTGGACAATGCGGCCATGCAGTTGGTGCGCAATCCCAAGCAGTTCGACGTCGTGGTGACCGGCAATCTGTTCGGCGACATCCTGTCCGATGAGGCGTCCATGCTCACCGGCTCCATCGGCATGCTGCCCTCGGCGTCGCTGGATGCGAGTGGCAAGGGGCTCTATGAGCCGATCCACGGCTCGGCGCCCGACATCGCCGGCCGCGGCGTGGCCAATCCCTTGGCGACGATTCTGTCCGTCGCCATGATGCTGCGCTACAGCCTGGGCACGCCCGCGTTGGCCGATCGGGTCGAACGTGCCGTGGCGCGCGTGCTGGATCAGGGTCTGCGCACCGCGGACATCGCCTTGGCCGGCGAGGCCACGGTCGGCACGGTCGCCATGGGCGATGCCGTGGTCGCGGCGCTGGGCTGAAGCCGGTGATTGCGTGGCGGCGTGTTGGGGCAGGACGGGTCAAGGGGAGAGGTGAGTGATGCGCGTGGGTTTCGTCGGCTGGCGGGGCATGGTGGGTTCGGTGCTCATGGAGCGCATGCGTGCCGAAGGGGATTTCGAGCGGATCACCGCACCGGTGTTCTTCTCGACCTCGCAGGCGGGCGGGGCGGCGCCCGACATCGGCCGGCCGCTGCCGCCCCTGCGCGATGCCCATGACATCGACGCCTTGGGCGAGATGGACGTGATCGTCAGTTGCCAGGGCGGCGACTACACCAAGGCCGTGCACGGCGATCTGCGCGCGGCGGGCTGGAGCGGCTACTGGATCGATGCGGCATCGGCGCTGCGCATGGACGCGGGGGCGGTCATCGTCCTCGATCCGGTGAACCGCCCCGTCATCGATGCGGCGCTTGCCAGTGGCGTGAAGGACTACATCGGCGGCAACTGCACGGTCAGTCTGATGCTGATGGCCTTGGGCGGGCTGTTTGTGGCCGATGCGGTGGAGTGGGTCAGCTCCATGACCTATCAGGCGGCCTCGGGCGCGGGCGCGCAGCACATGCGTGAGCTGCTGGCCCAGATGGGCGCGCTGCGCGATGCGGCCGGCCCGGTGCTTGCCGATCCGGCCTCCGGCATCCTCGAGATCGACCGGCGTGTGAGCGAGGCTTTGCACAGCAGTGATTTTCCAACTCGCCAGTTCGGAGTGCCGCTGGCGGGCAGCCTGATACCGTGGATCGACGTCGCGCTGGCGAACGGTCAGAGCCGCGAGGAATGGAAAGGTCAGGCCGAGACCAACAAGATTCTCGGTCGGGCCGAGCATCCGGTACCGATCGACGGGCTGTGCGTGCGCATCGGCGCCATGCGCTGCCACAGCCAGGCGCTGACCATCAAGCTGCGCCGCGATCTTCCCTTGTCCGAGATCGAGACGATGATCGCCGGTGCCAACGAGTGGGTGCGTGTGGTGCCCAACGACCGTGAGTGCAGCGTGCGTGAGCTTACCCCAGCGGCGGTCACTGGCCGGCTCGAGATTCCGGTCGGGCGGTTGCGCAAGCTCAACCTGGGACCTGAATACCTCAGTGCGTTCACGGTTGGCGACCAGTTGCTCTGGGGCGCGGCGGAACCCTTGCGGCGCATGCTCGGCATTGTGCTCGACGATCGGGGGTGACCGCCGGAACCACACGCGTTTCTTCATGTTTGAGTCCTGGTGCCGATATGTCGAGTCGGGAGGGCTGCTGGACAAGCCGATCGTTTCCCGCTCTGGTCGCGGTATAGTGATCGCTGTCGCCAGCCAGTCGGGCGAGGCCAAGGACGGTCCCGGTTTCAAACCGCATGAAGGGGTAGATTCGCGTGCAGATCAAAAAGACGACACGGGCCGTATCGGCGGCCTTGATTCTCCTGGCGCCGACCCTGGCCCATGCGCTGAGTACCGGCGCAATCGAAGGTCGTTCCTATCTCAACCAGCCGCTCGAGGCACGAATTCCGCTGACCTCCGCCACCGCGGATGAGCTGCGTTCGTTGCGCGTGAATCTCGCGCCCAGCGAAGTCTATCAGCGGGCGGGGATCGATCTCGGCTCGGAACTGGCTGGCCTGCAATTCCGCATCGTGGCCGACGATGGCCGGCCCTACATTCTCGTCACCAGCCGGGACAGCATACGCGATCCTTTCCTGACCTTTCTCGTGGAACTCAGCTGGGGAGAAGGGCGGCTGGTTCGTGAATTCACCCTCCTGCTCGATCCGCCCACGCTGATGGCGCCGGCGGCTCCGCCTGAAACCCGTCAGGCGGTGACCGAGCCCCCCTCGCCGTCATCGGAGCTCGAGCGTGTGGAACGGCCGACGCCCTCCGCCATCCAGTCAACGCCAGCAACGATCGCGCGGACGAGTCCAGCGCCGGACGCTGAAGCCAAAGCCGCTGCCGGCGGGGAGCGTCGCGTGCGACGGGGCGATACGCTATGGGCCATTGCCGGCGAGCAAAGCCGCTTCGAAGCGGTCAACAGGAATCAGATGATGCTGGCCATCTACCAGCGCAATCCGGGCGCATTCGACGGCAACATCAACCAGTTGAAGGCCGGCGCGATCTTGCGAATGCCGAGCGCGGAGGAAATGCGCGCCATCTCGCGGGCTGCGGCATTGGCCGAGGTGCGTCGGCAGAACGAGGAGTGGCGCGCGGGACGGCGAACGGCCGTGGCCAGTGCGCCTTTGGCGGCCCCGACGTCACCCGCTGCGCCCTCCCGGCCGACGTCCTCTGAAGTGCCGGCTCGGGATGTGTCGAAAGCGGCAGCGCCTGCTCGTCCCCGCTTGGAGTTGGTCGCTCCGGACGAGGCGGCCGTTGCCGCGGCGCCGTCGTCCGATGGCCTTCGCGGCGATGCAGCCGGCGCAGGCCAGGTCCCCGGCATGAACGCCTCGCCCGCAGCGTCCGGGCCGGAGGCATCCAGCGCCGGTGCAGCGCCCGGATCGACCGCAGGACTTGGGGTCGCGACGTCCGGAGAAGAAGCCGGCGCCGAAACGCCGGGATTGTTGCAGATGGACAGCGCTACGGCGCTTGCCTTGCAGGAGGCGCCTGAGCTTACGCCTGAATTGCAGACGGCGGATCCTGCCTTGGAGGGCAATGACGGATCGGCGGTGCTTCAACCGCTGCCAGCGGCCCCAGAGGCCATCGCACCTCCCCCCGCCGAGATTCCGGAGGGCGCCGGCACGGGCAGCATTTGGTGGGGTTTGCTGGCTGCCCTCCTTGCGGCCGGCGCTGTGGTCTTCGGCTGGGTGTTCTACCGCCGCCGCAAGTCATCGCAATTGGCAGACGAAGACGCCATCGACTTCGTTCTTGGTGAATCGGGCGAGGATAATCCGCCCACTCAGGACGACTTTCGTTCGCGCGTTGCCCGGCAGGAGCCCGTTATGGGGAGTGAGGCGGCGAGTATGGTATCCGATGCGGACTCCGATCCCACGACGGATACGCAGCCCGGGATGTCCCCATTCGAGAAGGAAGGGGCACTCGGCGTCGATCAGGACGACCCATTGGCCGAGGCGGATTTCAATCTTACGTATGGACTGTTCGAGGAGGCTCTAGCCGTTGTAGAACAAGCCTTGCGGAGACAGCCGGACCGTCGTGATCTCAAGCTCAAGCGACTCGAGGTGTTCTTCGCGATGTCGGATCGGGAATCGTTCCTGGAACATGCCCGGCTGCTCGCGGCCGAGCCGCAGGGTCAGGCCGATTCGGCTTGGGAACGATGCATGGTGATGGGGCAGCAGATGTTTCCCGACGAGCCGTTGTTTCAGAACATGCCGGCAGGCACCGCCGGCGACGATTTCCTCGATTTCAATCTCGACACTCCGTCCGATCAGGGCCCGGGCGGCGTGGATGCCGCTCCCGCTGGCGATGAGCGCACGACGGTACTGAACCGCCACGCGGATGCCGCGCCTGCGACCGGTGACGACGGTGATCTGGCGTTCGAATTGTCCGAAACCGATCTGGATCTGGGTACCGGGACGCAGGTGGAGGACGCGGTCGAAAAGCATCTCGACATGGCTCGCGTCTATCTGGGCATGGAAGAGTTCGCCGCGGCCCAACGCGAACTCGACCAGGCGTTGCTGGAGGGCTCGAGCGAGCAGCAGGCCGAGGCCCGGGAACTCATGGAGCAGGTCAGTCAGCGTGCCGGCATGGCCCACGATGCCACCGATCAGGCCTACCTCGTGGATGTGCCCGGCACGGGCACGCTCGATATCGAAGACTTCGGGACGCGCGACGATTTCGGTACCCGCCTCGATCTTGCGCGTCAGTATATGGAACTCGACGATGTGGAAGGGGCACGCGCGCTGATCGACGAAGTAATCAAGGACGGCAGCCCGGAGCAGCGGCGCGAAGCGGAGAGCTTGATGGCTCAGCTGCCGACCCGATTCTAGTCTACCTCACGACCGGCACCCCGAGGGGCGATATCGCCCCTTTCTTTTTTCGGACCTTGCGCAGGCAGGGAATGCGCTTGCGGTGGCGGATGGTGAACAAGATGCGGATCGCTCTGGGAATCGAATACGTCGGAAGCTCCTTTCAAGGCTGGCAGAGCCAACGACATACCACCGCGACCGTCCAGGGCTGCATCGAAGCGGCCCTGAGTCGTGTTGCGGCGGCGCCCACGGCCGTCGTCGCCGCCGGGCGGACCGATGCCGGCGTCCATGCCCAGGGGCAGGTCGTCCATTTCGACACCCACATGCCTCGGGATCAGGCTGCGTGGGTTTTGGGCGTCAATCGATATCTTCCCCCCTCGGTCTCTGTGCAATGGGCGCGCACTGTTCCTGATGCGTTTCATGCGCGGTTCAGCGCACAGTGGCGGCGTTACGGCTATATCATCCATGACGCGCGTGAGCGCAGCGCCCTTCTGGCGGGGCGGGTCACTTGGTGTCACTATCCTCTCGATGCCGACCGCATGGCGCAGGCCGCGCAGGCGCTGATCGGGGAGCATGACTTTTCGTCTTTCCGCGGCCAGGAGTGCCAGGCGAAGTCCCCTGTTCGGACCGTGCAGGCCTTGACCGTCGTCCGGCGAGGCCCCTTGGTGGTGCTGGAGATTCAGGCGAACGCCTTTTTGCATCACATGGTGCGGAACATTGCCGGTGTGCTGATGAGTATCGGCAGGGGCGAACGGTCCGTCGCGTGGGCCCGTGAGGTGCTGGCGCAGCGTGACCGCAGTCGCGGAGGGGTGACCGCGCGCCCCGACGGGCTCTATCTCGCCGCGGTCGGCTATGCCGCATCGTTCGGCCTGCCTGACCCCGCGCCCCTCATGATCCCGGCCCCTGCGTGAGCGCCTTTCGCTCGACTCGAGTTTACAGAAGTGCCCAAAAATCGCTATGATCACGAGCTTATGTCCGAGCCCTTGCCTGAATTGGTCGATGTCGACCGGCTCTCCCTGCGCGGCGCGCGGCTGGAGGGGCGGTTCGCGATTGTGCAGTTCGAGCGGCTCCGCGACATGGTCGCCGAACCGGACGGCGAGCTTTCTTTCGCGTTGCGGTTCTACCAGGACGGCGAAGGTCGCTCGCGCATTGCCGGCACGATCGAGGCGAGCGTGGTGCTCGTCTGTCAGCGTTGCCTGCAACCGATGGAGCAGCGATTGGCTGCCGAGACGGAGTTGGTGGCATTGGCCGAGGAGCGGGATCTGTCGCAGGTGCCCGCGGAAGCCGAACCGCTGTTGACCGGGGGAGAGCCGGTCCGATTGATCGATTTGATCGAAGACGAGGCCATTCTCGCGCTACCGATTGTCGCGGTCCACGACCAGTGCGCGGCGCCGGATCGGCCCGTTTCCCCTGTCGGCGAGCTCAGCCCTTTCGCGGTGCTGAAACGGGACAGATGAAGTTCAACGGTGCGGGCCGCTTGGGTTCGCCGAATGTCTAGAATATCCACTGGAGTTTTCAGATCATGGCTGTACAGCAAAACCGCAAAACCCGTTCCAAGCGCGGCATGCGCCGCTCCCATGACGCGCTGACCAGCCCGTTCCTGTCGGCAGATTCCGTGACCGGGGAGACCCATCGTCGCCACCATCTGACGCCCACCGGGCACTACCGCGGCCGCAAGGTTCTGGGCGGTCCGGCCGAGGAATGAGTCGGTCGCGGCGCGCCGCCCCGTCGGTGCCACGACACGCAATCAGCGCGAGCCTGGCATGATCCGCAACCCGGTGGGTCTCGAAGCGCGCGCATGGCCGGGCTGGCGGAGCCAGGATGAGTAACACGATACACATGGCGCTGGATGCCATGGGCGGCGACCACGGCCCTCGGGTCACCGTACCGGCGGCCTTGTCGGCCTTGTCGGAATACGAAGACCTCCATTTGACGCTGGTGGGGCAGCCTGCCGCTCTGGAAGCCGAGTTGTCGCGTCGGGGGGCCGGCTCGCCGGGCCGCCTTTCGATTCACCCCGCGATGCAGGTGGTCGAGATGGACGAATTGCCGTCGAAGGCCCTGCGCAACAAGAAAGACTCCTCCATGCGGCTCGCCCTCGACCTGGTCAAGGCGGGGCGCTGCTCGGTCATGGTCAGCGCGGGCAACACCGGCGCGCTCATGGCCACGGCCCGCTTCGTCCTGAAGACGCTGCCGGGGGTCGATCGCCCGGCCATCATCTCCGCGCTGCCGACCGTGCGCGGACACACCTATGTGCTCGATCTGGGTGCGAACGCCGATTGCACGGCGGAACAGCTCCACCAGTTTGCCGTCATGGGATCGGTCATGGTGCAGGCGGTCGACCATCTCGACCGTCCCAAGGTCGGGCTGCTGAACATTGGTGTGGAGGAAATCAAGGGCGTGGAGTCCGTCAAGCAGGCGGCTCGCCTGCTCCAGGCAGATCCGTCGATCAACTACTGCGGCTTCGTCGAGGGGAATGACATCTACGGGGGGAAGGTCGATGTCGTGGTCTGTGATGGCTTCGTCGGCAATGTCGCGCTCAAGACCAGCGAGGGGCTGGCGCACATGTTGAGCGAATATATCCGGCAGGAGTACGGCCGCAATCTGCTCACGAAACTGGCGGGTCTGATCTCGCTGCCGGTACTCAAGGCCATCAAGGGCCGTATGGATCCACGCCTCTACAACGGCGCCAGCCTGCTCGGGCTGCAGGGCGTCGTCATCAAGAGCCATGGCGGCGCCGACGAATTGGCTTTTGCCAACGCGATCCGGCTGGGCATGAACGCGGCGCGCATGTCGGTTCCCGACCGCATCGCCCATCTGGTCGGGTCGGCGCTGCAAGGGCGAGCGCGTGGAGGGGAACCGTGACGCCCGTTTATTCGCGCATCATTGCCACGGGCAGTTACCTGCCGCGCCAGGTCGTTACCAATGCCGACTTGGAAGCGCGGCTGGACACCAGCGATGCCTGGATCCGCGAACGGACCGGCATATCGGAGCGCCACATCAGTGCAGCCGACGAGACGGTCAGCATGATGGCCGAGCAGGCGGCCCGACGGGCGCTCGCTTCCGGGGGACTCGCGCCCGAGGATCTCGATCTCATCATCGTGGGCACGACCACGCCGGACCAGATCTTCCCCAACTGCGCCACCATGCTGCAGGAACGGCTCGGTATCGCCGGAATCGGCGCGTTCAGCCTCGAAGCCGCCTGCAGCGGCTTCATCTATGCCCTGAGCGTGGCCGACAAGTTCATTCGTACGGGAGATGCCCGCCGGGTGCTGGTGGTGGGCGCAGAGATGATGTCCCGCCTCGTGGACTGGAATGACCGGACCACCTGTGTGCTGTTCGGTGACGGCGCCGGCGCGGTGATTCTCGAGGCGACGAGCGAACCGGGCATCATCGGGACGCTGCTGCATGCCGACGGCCGTCATCGTGAACTGCTTGAGTTTCCGGGTGGCGTGGGCCGGGATTTTCGCAATCTCGAGAACGTCCATCTCCAGATGCGCGGCAGCGAAGTGTTCAAGGTGGCGGTCGCGACGCTCGGACAGAGTGTCGAGGAATGTCTGAGCCGCTTCGGTCATGACAAGTCCGAGGTGGACTGGCTGATCCCGCACCAGGCCAATGTCCGCATCATTCAGGCAACGGCCCGCCGGCTCGGTATGTCGATGGATCAGGTCGTCGTGACCGTCGATCGTCACGGCAATACGTCCACGGCTTCCATCCCGCTGGCGCTGGACGTGGCCGTACGCGACGGCCGTGTCCAGCGGGGACAGTTGTTGTTGCTGGAGGCTTTCGGGGGGGGGTTCACCTGGGGTTCGGCGCTGATCCGTTTCTGACGACCGGGCCATGCGGAAGCCCGCGCCGTTGATCCACGTCATGGCACGCCTGCGGCCAGATGGCGAAGATGATCACAGACCAACGTGATCATCCGTCCATTCACAGGAGCCGCGCCATGAATGCCGTGACCAAACCCCAAACACTTCCCCCTGCGCCACAGACGCTCGTGCAGCGCCTGCTCGGTGCGCTGGGCCTGCTGCAGGACGAGTCGCGTCCGCCTCGGATGCCTTGGCTGGCCGCTGTGATCGGCATCGGGCTGGCAGGACTGATCTTCGGTCTGTATCGCTGGTACCAGCAGGTCTTTTCCTTTTCCGTCGGGCTCGACTACTTCGAGCAGGATTTCCAGACCTACTGGATGAATCTGCTGTATGCCCAAGGCATCATCATCACGCTGATCGGGTTGGTGGGCGTGCCCTTGTTGTGGTTCACCCGCCCCGCGCAGATCGTGATGTCCCCTCAGCGCGAACTGTCGATCTATTACGCCATCCTCGCCTTCATGGCTGTGGGCAGCGTGATCCTCGTGGCGATTCTGGGCGTCTTCGTCGAGGCCGATGCGGCCTGGCACCAAGTCACCATCCGCGACACCGACTTCACGCCCACTCACATCGGACTGTTTTATTTCGCGATTCCCTTGGGCGCTGTCGGTGCCATCCTGGGCTTCATCCTGATTCACACCCGCATGCCGTATTTCAGCAACCGCGTTTCGATTCCCTTGGCGCTGATTGTCGCCGCGCCGGTTCTGATCATGCCCAATCTGGGGCTGAACGAGTGGGGCCACACGTTCTTCTACGCGGAAGAACTGTTCGCCGCACCGATTCACTGGGGCTTCGTGGTGCTGGGCTGGGGCCTGTTCGGCATCGGCGGATTCATGGTGCAGATCCTGCAGCGCATCCGCGAGTTGACGACGCTGGAACCGAAGCCGATCAAAGGCTGATTCGGTCCGCGCGGGATTGACGCAAAGGGCGCCGCAGATTGCGGCGCCTTTTTTTGTGTTCAAGGTCATCCGGAGTCGGTCGATACCCTCCATGAAGTCCTGCATCCGGTTGGGCTTCCGCGGAGCCCGAGATAGACGAGCCGACGTGTCGAGAACAGATACAAGAAACAGAAAAAAGGAAAAACATCATGAATAAGAATCTTAAAATCAGTGCCTTTTCGTTTCTGGTTGGCGTGGTGCCCCTGGCGGCTCAGGCCGATATGATGCCCATCACCTACAGCGAACTGTCGGAGATCAGTGGCCAGGCCCTGACGCTCGACATCGGCAAGACGAAGGACAAAGGCTTGTCGCTGTCCATGGATGCCACGGGTGGCAGTTTCTCGGTCGGTCCGTCCAAGAGCAAGGTCAGGGCCCTGTCGTATTCGGATCCTGTTAGCGGCGCGGGCTTCAGTTTTGATGGTGGTCGCGACAAGTCCAAGGGTTTCACCTTTAGCTGGACCCTGCCGGCTGCGCCCTGATTCTCTGTCAATAGTGTCTTCCGGCAGCAGGGGTCCCTCGGGGCCCCTGCTGCTTTTGAGGCATTACGGTTTGCATCGTGCCGGAGTTATTCCCTATAAGGGTGGGATGACCCCCGCGCCCACGAGGTACGAGCATTGCAGCAGCAACCATTCGGCTACCTGGCGCTGGCGCTTGCAGTCGGCCTGCTGATCGGTCTGGAACGGGGTTGGCAGGCTCGTGGGCTCCCGGAAGGAGGGCGCATTGCGGGTCTGCGCACCTTTGGTCTTTTAGGCTTCCTGGGTGGCGTCGCCAGCCTCTTGGGCCAGCGGTTGGACAGCGCCGTTGCGGCTGCGATCTTCCTGGCCGTGGCGCTGATCATGGGGGGCGGCTACCTGCTGCGATTCCGCGCCGACGGTACCGCGAGCGCAACGACCACTATCGCGGCATTGGTGACGGTGGGGCTGGGCGCACTGGCTGGATTGGGCGAGTTGACCCTGGCGGCTGCCGGGGCGGTCGTCACGACGATGCTGCTCAACCTCAAGCCGATTCTGCATACCGGTGTGGCGCGTCTCCAGGCGAGCGAACTGCGCGCCACGCTGAATCTGCTGCTGATCTCGGTCGTCCTGCTGCCGGTCTTGCCGAACGAGGGCTACGGACCCGCTGGCGTCCTCAATCCCTATCGGATCTGGATGATGGTGGTGCTGATCGCCAGCATCTCGTTTGCCGGCTACTTTGCCGTCAAGCTGCTCGGACCCGACCGAGGAATCCTGCTCACGGGCCTCTTTGGCGGCTTGAGTTCCTCGACCGCCGTGACGCTGAGTCTGGCTCGTGTCGCGCGCACCGAACCGGTTTTGAGCCCTACACTGGCAAGCGGCATTCTGGTGGCCTGCGGCACCATGTTCCCGCGCATCCTGCTGGTGGCCGGCCTCGTTCATCCGCCTCTCTTTCAGGCCCTGATGCTGCCGCTGGCGGTGATGGCGGGCATGACCTATGCGGGCGCGATACTGATCTGGTTGCGGCAGCGCCAGCGCATCGACAATCCGGTCCTGACACTGAGCAATCCATTCCAGCTGCGCATGGCCATACGATTCGCGGCCCTGCTGCTCGGCGTGCTGCTGGTGGCCGAATGGATCGAGACTCAATGGGGTGATCCGGGTCTCTACGGGCTGGCGGTGCTCTCCGGTCTCACGGACGTCGATGCCATTACGCTGTCGCTTGCACGCATGGGGCAGGAGGGGCTTGCCGTCCCTACGGTCTTGCTGGGGATCCTCTTGGCCGCAACGTCCAACACCCTCGTCAAGATGGGGCTCGCGCTCGGCCTGGGCGGGCGAGCGTTGGGCGTCCGGGTCGCGGGCGTCCTGGGAGCGGCCATGCTTTCGGGGCTGCTGGTCGGTCTTGGGCTGAACGCGGCGCGCTAGCGACCGATGGCGGTGCGTATATCGTCGAGCGGACGCGAGGCTTCCACGCGCGCTTGCCCTTCGCCGCGCGGGTCCGACGCCGCCGTCAACGTATCGGCGCGCCGGTCCCAGACGATGACCTGCATGTCGCCATAGCGGCGGGAGACCGCCTCCACGTGGTGGCCCTTGGCCGCGAGCGCGTCGATCGTTGCGCCGTCGAAGGCTTCGGGTTCGTGAAAGAGCCGGTCCGGCAGGTATTGATGGTGGTAGCGGGGCAGCGCGGCCATGGTGTCGGCGTCGGCGCCATCGGCGAACGCCAGGCTGGCCAGCAGCACCATGCTGATGATGCGGCTCCCGCCGGGCGTGCCGAGGATGGCGATGCGGTCGCCTTGCTCGAGAAAAGTCGGCGACATGCTCGAGAGCGGGCGTTTGCCCGGCGCGATGGCGTTGGCCCGACTTCCCACCAAGCCGTAGGCATTCGGCGCGCCCGGCGCGGCGGCGAAATCGTCCATTTCATTGTTGAGCACGACCCCCGTTCCCGGCGGCATGAAGGCCGAGCCGAACGGCGTATTGATCGAGAGCGTCGCCGCGACCCGATTCCCATCGGCATCGATCACCGAGAAATGCGTGGTGTGCCGGTCGAGGCTGGCTGTATCGTCGGCCGTGAGGGTTGCGCTCGGCGTCGCGCGATCGGGGTCGATGTCTGCGCGCAGCGATGCGGCGTAGTCAGGGTCCAGCAACTGCGCGAGCGGCAGGTCGACGAAATCCGGATCGCCGAGATAGCGGGCGCGATCGCGGTAGGCGCGCCGCATCGCCTCCGTGGTCCAGTGAACGCGCTCGGCCGGGGGCTGGGCCACCAGATCGACATCCGCGAGAATCTGTAGCGCTTCAGCGAGGACCACGCCGCCCGATGAGGGCGGCGATGCGGAGATGACCCGCATGTCGCGATAGGTGAAGGTGATCGGCTCGCGTTCCACGACCCGGTAGCTCGCCAGGTCCTCTGCGGTCCAGATGCCGCCGGCCTGACGCACGCCGTGCACCAGACGCTCCGCGACGGGGCCGCGATAGAAACCCTCATGACCGCGCGTAGCCAGGGCCCGCAAGGTCTCGGCCAAATCGGGCTGACGCAAGCGCCAGCCGGGAACCGGCGCGATGCCGGCGGCCAGGAACGTTCGCCGCGCGGCGGGGGACGCGAGCAGGGCGGGCAGACGATAACCGGCCAAGAGAGCATATTCCCGACCGACGGTAAAACCTTCGCTGGCGAGACGTATGGCCGGCGCGAGCGATGCGGTCAGACGCAGGCGACCGTAGTGCGATGCCAGATGCACCAAGGCTGCGGGCTGACCCGGGATGGCCGCCGCCAGCGCGCCGTCCTGAGCGCGCCGCGCCTGAAACGCACCCGTGGCATCCAGATAGAGATCGGCCGTGGCTGCCAGTGGTGCACGCTCCCGACCGTCCACCATGACGGTGCGCTCGTCGCTTGCCCGGTACAGCAGCCAGAAGCCGCCGCCGCCCAAGCCGGACCCGGCCGGTTCCACGACGGCCAGCGCGGCACTGATGGCGACGGCGGCATCGAAGGCATTGCCGCCTTGATCCAGAATCGCGAAACCGGCAGCTGTCGCGGCCGGGTGCGCCGTCGCGATGGCAGCGCGTCCGGGACCTGCAGCGCTGCAGGCGGCCGCCCAGAATGTCAGGATCAGCAGCAGCGCGGCGGCAAAGCGGCGTGCTGGCCGAAGACGGCGGTCAGTCACGCTTGCCCCCGCGCTGGCCCGAAGCGTTTGCGCAGCTCGGCGGCCACATTGGGCGTCACGAAGCTGCTGACGTCGCCCTGGAAGGCGGCGATCTCCCGCACCAGCGTCGAGGACAGATAGGTGTAATGTTCCGATGGAGCGAGAAACATGGTCTCCACCGTGGGCGCCAGGTGACGGTTCATGCCGGCGAGCTGGAATTCGTGCTCGAAGTCCGAGACGGCGCGCAGCCCCCGCAGAATGACGTCGACGCCGTGCTCCCGGGCGTAGTCGACGGTCAGCCCCGAAAAGGACACCACCTCGACGTTGCGCAGGTGAGCCAGCGCGCCGCAGGACATGGCGACCCGCTCTTCCTTGCTGAACAGGGGCTTCTTGCCGGGATTGTCGGCCACGGCCAGGATCAGCCGTTCGAACAGCCGCGCTGCGCGCTCGGCGAGATCGACATGACCGCGGGTGATGGGATCGAAGGTGCCGGGATACAGGGCGAGCGCCATATACTGTCCTTCATCGAGACGGGGCGGAGGATGCGGGCAGCAACATGCTAACCCATGGTTTGCCGGGAAATCTCGCCGGGCGCCGCCGACGTTGCGTCGGGCGCCTCTGGCGTTTTCAGCAACCTGTAGTGGAGCTCTCCGGCCCGCCCTTCCCGCCAGACCGACCATCCGGCCGGCAGGATCGGATCCCGGCCGTGCGGCATCTCCACATACACCTTGCCGCCGGCGCGGACGGCGCCGGTCCGGTCCAGCGCAGCGAGCACCGTTTCCCAGAGCGCGTCGGCGAATGGGGGATCGACGAAGATGATATCGAACGGGCGCTCATTGCCGGCGAGCCAGTCCAGTGCCGCGGCACGGTGGCAGGACACGCCGTCCATGCCGATCCGTATGAGTTCGGCGCGCAGATGATCGATGACGTGCGGGTTGCGATCCACCAGCACCACCTCGCGGGCCCCGCGCGAGCGCGCCTCCAGCCCCAGCGCGCCGCTGCCGGCAAAGAGATCCAGGCAGCGCGCGCCGGGCAGATCCGGCGCCAGCCAGTTGAACAGCGTTTCGCGCACCCGGTCCGGCGTGGGCCGCAGACCCGGCGCCGGGGGGAATTCCAGCCGGCGGCCGCGCCACTGGCCCGCGATGAGGCGGATCTGGTTGCGCTTCGCGGGGGCCATGCTCAGGGGCTGCCGGCCAGATGCAGCCCAACCACGCCGAGCACGATGAGGCCGAGGCTCAGCCCCTTGAGTGCATTCCACGATTCCCCGAACCAGACGACCCCGATGCCCGCGATCACGGCCGTTCCCACGGCTGACCAGATCGCATAGGCCATGCCCACCTCCAGCGTGCGCAAGGCGCGCGCCAGCGCCGTGAAGGCCAGCAGGTAACAGACGAACATCGTCAGGGTGGGACCCAGCCGGCTCAGGCCCTCCGAGAGCTTCATCGCCGTGGTGCCGGCGATTTCGAACCCGATGGCGAGCATCAGCGCCAGCCAGCCCTGCAGGATCATGACTCGGCGGCCTTGGCCAAGGCTTGCGTGATGTCGGCGAGGATGTCGTCGATGTGCTCGAGGCCGACCGACAGCCGCACCATGTCGGCCGTGACACCAGCCGCTTCCAGCTCGCCGGGGCCGAGCTGGCGATGGGTCGTGGTCGCCGGATGGCAGGCCAGGGATTTGGCATCACCGATGTTGACCAGGCGCACGATGAGTTGCAGAGCGTCGATGAAGCGGGCGCCGGCTGCCGCCCCGCCGCGGATGCCGAAGCTCAGGATGCCGGAGGCCTGGCCGCCCAGATAATGCTTGGCGCGCGTGTGCTGGGGGCTGTCGGGAAGTCCTGCGTACTTGACCCAGCTCACCTGAGGGTGGCGATGCAGGAACTGGGCGACGGCGAGCGCGTTGGCGCAATGCCGCTCCATGCGCAGCGGCAGGGTCTCGATACCCTGGAGCAGCAGGAAGGCGTTGAAGGGTGACAGAGCGGCGCCCATGTTGCGCAGGGGGACGACGCGGCACCGCCCGATGTAGGCGGCCGGCCCGAAGGCGTCGGTGTAGACCACGCCGTGATAGGACGGATCGGGCCGCACCATCATGGGGAAGCGCTCGCCATGCTCGGCCCACGGGAAACGCCCCGAGTCCACCACCAGGCCGCCCATGGTGGTGCCGTGACCGCCCATGTACTTGGTGAGCGAGTGCACCACGATGTCCGCGCCGTGTTCGAAGGGACGCAGCAGGCAGGGCGTGGCGACCGTGTTGTCGACGATCAGCGGGATGCCGTGGGCGTGGGCGATCGCGGCCAGGCGGGCGATGTCGGCGATTTCCCCCGAGGGATTGCCGATCGACTCGCAGAACAGCGCGCGCGTGCGGTCGTCGATGGCCGCTGCGATGCCGTCGAAATCCTCGTTGCCGAGCAGGCGCACCGCGATGCCGAGCTGCGGCAGGGTATGGGCAAACAGATTGTAGGTCCCGCCGTAGAGCTTGGCTGTGCTGACGATGTTGTCACCGGCCGTCGCCAGGGTCTGGATGGCGTAGGTGATGGCCGCCATGCCCGAAGCGACGGCGAGCGCTCCGACTCCACCTTCCAGCGCCGCGACACGCGCCTCCAGCACGGCCGTCGTGGGATTCATGATGCGCGTGTAGATGTTGCCCGGCACCTTGAGATCGAACAGGTCGGCGCCGTGCTGGGTGTCGTCGAAGGCATAGGACGTCGTCTGGTACACCGGTACCGCGACGGCGTGCGTGGTGGGCTCGGGGGTGTAGCCGGCATGGATCGCCAGAGTTTCGGGCTTCATGAGGCAGCGTCTCCGTACTGTCAGATCGAAATAGCGTCACATCCGGCGGGTTGCGGCCGGCCGCGGTCAGTCTACCCAAGCCTGTAGCGCCTTCCTACCGGGCTACAAGGGCCGGTGATAGCATAGCCGGCCGAAGGAGGCGTTCCGACAGACGCCGATCGACCCGCGGGAGGAAGGCGTGGAGCAAGTGATGGTGCAATTGCAGGCATGGCTGGCCCAGTTGGTCGTATGGATGCCCTGGCTGGGCGATGAGCGAGGCGCCTTGGTGGCCGTTGCGCTCATCGTTGCAATGGTGGCGGGGGTGGTGGCCGCGGCGATCGTCGCGCGGCGCCGGCGCTCGCGCCACATCGTTCCCGCAGCGCCCGATACCACGGCCCTGCCGGAGGTCCGGCAGCCGACCGCGCCCCTTCCTTCCCCTCCCGCCGAAGCGCCGCTGCCGGCGCCCGCACCGGAGGAAACGGCGCAGCCCGAGGCCGCAGCGACTCCTCCGGCTGCGCTGATCGAGCCAGTGCCCGAGCCTGTGGCACCGCCCGCACCGTCTGCGCCCGCGCCCGTCGAACGGCCATCCGAAGTGCCGCCCCCGCCTGTCCCGCTGACGCCAGCCGGGGCCGCCCCGGCTGCGACGGAAGTTTTGGAGGCGCCGATCGCGGCGCCTGCGCCGCCGATGGGTTGGCTGGGCCGGATCCGGGCCGGCTTGAGCAAGACCCGCGCTGGACTGGCCGACGGCCTGGGCAACCTGTTCCTGGGCGGCAAGCGTCTCGACGATGATTTGCTGGAGGATCTGGAAACGCGGCTGCTCATGGCCGACGTCGGGCTCGAGGCTACGCGCCGCATCCTGGATGGGCTGACCGAGCGACTGGGGCGCAAGGATCTGGTGACACCCGAGGTGGTGCGGGCCGCGCTGGCCGAGGACATGACGGCGCTGCTCGCGCCGTGCGAGCAGCCCTTGCAGATCGACGCGGCCGCCCGGCCCTTCGTCGTTCTGGTGGTGGGCATCAACGGCGCCGGCAAGACCACGACCATCGGCAAGCTGGCCCACCGGCTCAAGGCTGAGGGGCGCAGCGTGATGCTGGCGGCGGGCGACACCTTTCGTGCGGCCGCGGTCGAGCAGCTGCAGACCTGGGGGGCGCGCAACGACGTGCCGGTGGTGGCGCAGCATACCGGCGCGGACAGCGCTTCGGTCATCTACGATGCGGTGGCGGCCGCTCAGGCGCGCGGGGCGGATGTGGTCATCGCCGACACAGCCGGTCGCTTGCACACGCAGTCCAACCTCATGCAGGAACTGGCCAAGATCAAACGCGTGCTGGCCAAGCTCGACCCCCGCGCACCTCACGAGGTGCTGTTGGTCGTCGACGGCGGGACCGGACAGAATGCACTCAATCAGGCCCAGCAGTTCCATCAGGCGGTTGGTCTGACGGGCGTGGCCATCACCAAGCTGGACGGCACTGCCAAGGGCGGCATGCTGTTCGCCATTGCCCAGAAGCTGGGCGTGCCGATCCGTTTCATCGGGGTTGGTGAGGGCATCGAAGATCTGCAGCCCTTCGTGGCGCGGGATTTTGTCGGCGCGCTGCTGGGACTCGAGCAGACAGGCGGGCTGGATTGAATGCCGGCGCAGCTTGATCTTCAGCCGGTCCCAAATTCGCCGATCGTCCGGTTTGCCTCGGTCGGCAAACGCTATGCACACGGCGGCGACGCATTGAAAGACGTGAGCTTCGCCCTTCCGCGCGGACAAATGGCCTTTCTCACGGGGCGTTCGGGAGCCGGGAAGAGCACACTCCTGCGGCTGATCGCTTTGCTCGAGCGCCCTAGCCGCGGACAGGTTCAGGTCTGTGGGGATCAACTGGCGCATCTGTCGCGCCGCCAGATTCCGCGCCATCGGCGGCGGGTCGGGCTGATCTTTCAGGACCATCGCTTGCTGGCGGACCGAACCGTCTTCGACAACGTGGCGCTGCCGCTCGTGGTCGCGGGCTGGACGCCCGGGGAGGAACTGGCGCGACGCGTGCGCGCAGCGCTGGATCAGGTCAGTCTGCTGCATCGGGAACAGGCTTTCCCGCCCACCCTCTCCGGCGGCGAGCAGCAGCGGGTGGGCATCGCCCGTGCGATCGTCGCCAAGCCCGAACTCCTGCTTGCGGACGAGCCGACGGGCAACCTCGACCCCACCTTGTCGCGGGACATCATGGATCTGTTCCGCAGGCTCAACGCCGCCGGGACGACGGTGCTGGTGGCATCGCATGACCTGACGCTGATCCGCAGCCTGGACAAGCCCATGCTGGTTCTCGAAGACGGTGAACTGAGTCATGCCGATGAAGCACTCCAGGACGCCGGCTAACAGGCGGTTGCGAGGCACGAGGCCAACGGCGCCAGCTGTGCCGGCGCGGCGGCGGCGTGTCTCTGCCCGCGACCGGATGCGCGCCTATGCAGAGACCCACCTCCGGTCGGCCTCTGCGGCCGGGATTCGTCTGGTCCGAATGCGTCAGATCAGCCTGTTGACGACGCTGGTCATCGGGCTGACGATGTCGCTGCCGACCGCCCTGTACGTTCTTTCCGGCAATGTCCAACGCCTGTTGCCGGACTGGCGCGCCGATACCCAGGTGTCCATTTTTTTCCGGATGGATACCCCGTTGGAGGGCGCCCGCGCACAGATCGACGCGTGGGTGCAGCGCCCGGGCGTCGCCCGTGCCGACCTGATCCTGCCCGAGGCGGCATTGGCTGAACTCAGGTCAATGCCCGGATTCGACGCGGCGATCGGAGCGCTGGACGCCAATCCTCTGCCCATCGTCGCGGTGTTGTGGCCGCGTTCGTCCCGCGACGATGATTTGGATGTCCTGATCGGCGAGCTCAGGCAGAGCCCCATCGTGGAACGCATACAGCTCGATCGCGAGTGGCTGGAGCGGCTTCAGGCCATCGCCGCGCTGGTTGGACGGCTCGCACGCCTCATGGGCATGCTCTTTGCGCTGGCAGTGATGCTGGTGATTGGCCATGCCATCCGCATGGAAGTCCACAGCCGGCGCAGTGAGATCGAGATCACCAAGCTGGTTGGCGGGACGGACTCGTTCATCCAGCGTCCCTTTCTCTACACCGGACTGGTCTATGGCATGGCCGGCGCGCTCATCGCGTGGCTGGTCGTTCAAGTGAGCGTCTGGATCATGCGCGGGCCGGTCGAGCATCTCGCAGAGATCTACCAGACGGAGGCCCGTCTGCACGGATTGGGATTTGCCGAGACGGTGGCGCTGTTGGTCATCGGCATGGGCTTGGGCGGCATCGGCGCCTTCGGGGCGGTGCGGCGCCAGATCCGCCGCATCGAGCCGACGTGATGCCGTTCGCCACCTAGAGCGTGCGCAGTCCCTGAGGCCCGGAAAGCAGCACTTCGTCAGCCGGACGCAGCGCAAACAGCCCGACCGTGACGATACCGGGGATGTTGTTGAGATCCCTCTCCCACGCGACGGGATCATCGATGAGCAGTCCGCTCACGTCGAGGATCAGGTTGCCGTTGTCGGTCACCACACCTTCCCGCCACGAGGGACATCCGCCGCGTTTGACCAGCTGGCGCGCCACGAAGCTGCGCGCCATGGGAATGACTTCCACGGGCAGCGGGAAACGGCCGAGGCGATCGACCAGTTTGCGGTCATCGGCGATGCACAGGAAGTGGCGGCTGGCCGCCGCGATGATCTTTTCCCGCGTCAGGGCCGCGCCGCCACCTTTGGTGAGATGGCGCTTGGCATCGATCTCATCGGCGCCATCCACATAGAGCGGGATCTCGTCGGCCTGATTGAGGTCGATGACCTCGAAACCGCGCGCGCGTAGCCGCGCCGCGCTGGCATCTGATGCGGCGACGGTAGCCGTGAGGCGGATGCGTCGCTCGGCCAGGGCATCGATAAAGGCATCGACCGTGCTGCCGCTGCCCACGCCCAGCGTGATTCCTTCGGGAACGCGCGCCGCTGCGGCTGCGGCCACGGCACGCTTGAGGGAGTCGGTGTCCATGGAAGACCTCGGGCGCCGGGAAGGGGAGCGCTATCCTAGCGCGTCAGCGGTGCGGCGACCACCTGTCGTTCAAAGCAGAAACAATGCCATCAGGCTCAGCGCAAAGCCGAGCCCACCCAGCCCAATCCCCCAGAGCAGGCCCCGCCGGCGATGTTGTGCGCGGTCACGAAGGAACTCGAGCAGCGCCTGGAAGCGGACATCGATGACGGCGTAACCGCCGATCTGGCCTTGTGCCGTGAACCAGGGACGCGCGGCTGAAATGCAGTAGTCACAGGTGGCCATGGACACATAGGGCTCCGTGATCACGAGGTCCGAGCGGGCCTTCGCCTGCTGATAGTAGGGGCGGGTGCTGCGGTCCTTGCCGCGCTGGTTGGACCCCTTCTGGACGCTCAGGTTGCGGTCGACCGAGATGTTCTCACTGCGCTGGATGCCGTTCTCATCGAGGCTGTAGAGTATCTCGATGAAGGGATAGCGGGCGACGAGGTCGCGCATCACCTGGATCAGGATTTCGTCGTCGTCCTGCAGGCTGCTCCCAAGATCACGCAGGGGCTGTGTGATCTCGGCCATCAGGATAGCTATGGCTTCCCGGTGTTCCGCGAACAACCGCGCGGTTTCCCGTTTCTCGCCGACGTGCACGGGCAATTCTCCGCTGAGCTTCAACAGAAATTGGTTCAGACTCGCCGATTGCAGGCGGATGATCATGGACTCCTCCCAGAACCTCGTACAAGCCGTGATACGGCAATGAAGGGAAATGCAACGATCGCGCCGGAAAGTGGGTCTTGATTTTTCAATGCGCTGCGCATATGACGGGGCAAGGTCTGCCTCTCAGCGGCGCACATTTTACGTCGCGCTGTCCGTTGTGACACAACCCGGCGGACGGAATCCGGCCAGCTCGAGCAGCGCGGTCCAGTGAGCCTGGCTCACCGGCATGACCGAAAGACGGGAGCCGCGCTTGAGCAGGATGAGGCCGTCGAGCTCAGGGTTTGTGCGGAGTTGCGCGAGCGGAAGCGGGCGGGGCAGGTGACCTTCGTAGGCCACGTCCACCGCATACCAGCGTGGACGCTCGGGGGTGCTTGCCGGATCGAAGTAGCGTGATCCCGGATCGAGCGCGCTGGGGTCGGGATAGGCGGGGCTGGCCACGCGGGCGATGCCCACGACGGCCGGCAGGTCGCAATTGGAGTGATAGATGAGAACGCCGTCGCCGACGCGCATCTGATCGCGGATCATGTTGCGTGCCTGGTAGTTGCGTACGCCATCCCAGGGCTCGCGGCCGCGTCGGCGCAGGTCGTCGATGGAGAAGGTGCTGGGTTCGGTTTTCATGAGCCAGTGACCGGTCATGGAGAGTCCTCAACGCAAGGTCGCGCGCGCCGCCAGC
This sequence comes from Candidatus Macondimonas sp., assembly GCA_035325645.1. GTDB lineage: Bacteria > Pseudomonadota > Gammaproteobacteria > UBA5335 > UBA5335 > Macondimonas. Next base: position 31,164 of record DAOKZK010000004.1, read on the forward strand.
CGCGTTCGGTGACTACGCCATGGAGCGGAACGTCCCATGGCTGAGCGTCCAGAGCCGGGACGCACTGAAATTCATACGCGAGACCGATCAGCTTGGGTCGCAGCCCCGCCCGGCGGCGGACGAAGGCAAAGCGGCGATCGTAGTAGCCGCTGCCCATGCCGAGGCGGTTTCCCCGTCGATCGAATCCGACCAGCGGCAGGATGACGAGATCAATGCAGACGGGGGCGCGCACCACGGGGCCGCAAGGCTCGGGAATGCCGAAGCGATTGCGCTGCAGGGCCCGGCCGGGCCGGTAGACCACGAAGTCCATGCGGAACGGCTTTTGCCGATGGAGTCGTGGCAGCACGATCGTCTTGCCCAGCCGGTCGGCCAGCATGATCAAAGCGCGGGGATCGACTTCGCCATCCGCGGGGAGGTACAGGGCGACGGTGCGGGCCGCCCGCCAGACCGGGAGGCTGCCGAGGCGGGCGAGGATGCGCCGGTCCAACTGTCGATGCAGCGCGGTCGACAAGTCGCGCCGCTGTTTGCGCAAGCGGGCTCGCATTTCGCGCCTTGTCGGGGACGGCTCGGACGGATCCTGGTGGGTGGCGCTGTTCAAGGTGTCTGGTGCGCGGACGGAAGCTGGGCAGGAATGAGGACGCCTCCCGCCTGTGCCGTGGCAGCCCGTGACCTTGAACCAAAGGTTCAAGTGGGCGGAACGATGAGGCCTGAAGGCTTTCCGCCGTGAAGCGGACCTGCACAAGGGCATCAAGGCGTTCGGCCCTGGGTTTGCATTTAGGCTCAAGGGTACCCTGGGCAGCCCTCGAACACCGCAGGAGACGTCGTGACACTAGTCTGGATGCGATCTTCTGCAGATGCAAGACATCAGCGATCCCAGATGCAAGACATCAGCGATCCGGGTCAGTCAGCGCAAGCTGAATCTTTTCGCTCAGATCATTCAGGCATCGTTCGAGATCGGCTGACGCGGCTTCGGCTTGCTGACGCTGCAGGAGCTCCTGCGCAAGGTTGAGCGCTGTCATGACCAGCATGCGCTCCAGTCCCATGACTTTTCCGTTGGCGCGGATTTGCTGCATCTTCAGCCCGACCAGTTCTGCCGAGGCCAGCAGCAGCGGCCGCTCGGCAGCTGAACAGGAGACCTGATAGCTGCGGTCGAGCAGCTGGATGGTGACGGTGGTGCGCTCGATGGCCGGATCGCTCATTCGGCGTCCCGTTCCATGGCTTTCAGGCGATTCACGATGCTCTCCAGGCGGGTGCAGGCCAGTTCGTTTTTCTGCAGCAACTGAGCGCGCTCGTTCATGAGCTGATCGAGACGGGCCCGGAGGGCAGCCCGTTCCCTGCGCAGGGTCTCGATCTGCTGGATCAGAGCCAGCACCTCGGCGTGCAGACGATCGAAAGCTGCTTGGCTCATCTGGCATCCCGAAGGAGAGCAATACCGGCCGAACGGTTAGACTATAGAGCGCTCCCGATGGTGGAGCAAACGGCCGGGCACCGCAGGGGAGGGCACGAGATGGGGCAAGCCTTGGATTACGCATCGCTGGCGGTTGCGCAGTTGCCATGCCCCGGGCTGCCGTCGCCGGCCGAGTGGCATGGCCAGATCTGCGGACTCCTGTGCGGTCATGGATCGGTCGAGCCGCTCGACGCATACCTTCGTGCTTGGGCCCGTGACGCGGACGATAGGCCGGACGCGAGCCTCATGGCTAGGATGCAGGCCGTCGCGGAGCTTAGCCATGCGGCGCTGAGTGGTACGGAATTCGATTTCGAGCCGCTGCTGCCGGACGATACGGTCGCGCTGGATGCGCGGGTGACGGCGCTGGCCGAGTGGACGCAGGGATTTCTGGTCGGTGTCGTCGAGGCAGGAGCTGTCTGGTCAGCCGCCCCAGCGGCCGTACGGGAGGTGATCGCGGATTTCGCCGAGATCGCGCGCCTGCGGGGCGGCGGGCTGGAAGACGAGGATGATGAGGGCGCGTATGCGGAACTCGTCGAATACGTGCGCATGGGAGCCGTGCTGATCTATGGCGAAGGCACGTGGCATGGCGATGCGGGAGGTCGCCGCCAATGACGAAAGAAACGGTGCGGCGTCGGCGGCGACTGATGCAGATCATCGGTGAGCGCGGCATGGCCATCCTGCCCGCGGCACGGGAGCGGACGCGCAATCGCGACACCCATTATCCCTTTCGCCAGGACAGCGACTTTCTCTATCTGACGGCGTTCCCGGAGCCGGAGGCCGTGGCGGTGCTGATGCCGGGCCGGCCGCAAGGCGAATACCTGCTGTTCTGCCGCGAGCGCAACCCAGAGCGGGAGCAGTGGGACGGGCTGCGTGCGGGGCCGGAAGGCGCGGTCGAGCAATACGGCGCCGACGATGCCTTTCCGATCGACGACATCGATGACATCCTGCCCGGCCTCATGGAGGGACGCTCGCGCATCCACTACACGTTGGGACGGGACGCGGCATTCGATGAGCGAGTCGTGGGCTGGGTGCGGCGCCTGCGGGAACAGTCCCGTTCCGGTGTCCAGGCGCCTTGGGAAATCGTTTCGCTGGAACACCATCTCCACGAGATGCGGCTGTTCAAGGGGCGCGCCGAGATCGCCGTCATGCGCCAGGCCGCAGCGATCACCGCCGATGCTCATCAGCGCGGTATGGCGCGCTGCCGGCCCGGCTGGCGCGAATACGCCCTGGCCGCCGAGTACACCCATGAATTCATGCGTCATGGCGCCGTGCACGCCTACCCGCCCATCGTCGGCGGCGGCGGCAATGCCTGCATCCTCCACTATGTGGAAAACGCCGCGGCGCTGAAAAAGGGCGATCTGGTGCTGGTCGATGCCGGCGCCGAGCTCGACGGGTATGCCGCGGACGTCACGCGCACCTTTCCGGTCGATGGCCGTTTCACCGGACCGCAGCGCGAGGTCTATGGCGTGGTGCTGGCCGCTCAGGCCGCGGCCATCGCCGCGGTCCGCCCCGGCGCCGACTGGAACGCCCCACACGAGGCGGCGGTGCGCGTGCTCAGCGAGGGATTGCTTGATCTGGGCGTTTTGCAGGGCACGCTCGAGGACGTGCTGGCCGCGCAGAGCTACCGTCGCTATTACATGCATCGCACAGGCCATTGGCTGGGACTGGATGTGCATGATGTCGGTGACTACAAACTCGACGGGCAGTGGCGCGTGCTGGAGCCGGGCATGGTGCTCACCGTCGAGCCCGGGCTTTACCTGCGCGCGGCCGAGGATCTCGACGCGCGCTTCTGGGACATCGGCGTGCGCATCGAGGACGACGTGGTCGTCACGCGCACGGGTTGCGAGGTGCTCACCGACGGCGCTGCCAAGGCGGTGGCCGATGTCGAGGCGGTGATGCGCTCATGAGCGTCCATGCGCTGCGCCGCGGTGGACACGCTGACCACGATGTGGTTCTGGTCGGGGCAGGCCTCGTCGGTGCCGCGCTGGCACTGGCGCTGGCGCCTCAGGGGCTCCGCATCGCGCTGATCGAAGCCCAGCCGCTGGGCCGAATGGAGCAGCCCGGCTACGATGAGCGCAGCACGGCGCTGTCCTATGCCTCCGTGCAGATCCTGCGCTCCCTGGGGCTCTGGCCCGCCTTGGCGGCACACGCCAGTCCCATTCGGCATATCCATGTCTCCCAGCAGGGCGGTTTCGGCGTGAGCCGTTTCGATGCCCAGGAGATGGGGGTCGATGCGCTGGGTCAGGTGTTGCCCAACCATGCCCTGATCTCGGTTTTCCTGGAACATCTGGAGCGACAGGGGGACCTGGTCGTGCATGCGCCCGCGCGCGTGACACGCGTGCACCAGGACGCGGGGCGCATGCGGGTGCACGGGGAGGGTCCAAGCGGAACCTTCGAACTCCACAGCCGTTTGCTGATCGCTGCCGACGGTGCCGAATCGACTGTGCGGAGCCTGCTCGGCGTCGGTGTGACCCGGCGGGATTATGGCCAGAGCGCGATCATTGCCAACGTGACGCCCGGTATCGCCCCGCAGGGGCGCGCGTTCGAGCGCTTTACCGCGGATGGGCCGATTGCGCTGCTGCCGCTGACCGATGCTCGCTGCGCCCTGGTGTGGACGGTTCCGTCGCTTGCCCAGCAATGGGCGCTGGAACTGTCCGAGAAGGCGTTTCTGGGCGAGCTGGAGGCTCGGTTTGGACGCCGATTGGGGCGCTTTGAGCGTGTTGGCCATCGCCAGGCCTATCCCCTGGCGCTGGTACGCTCGCGGCGGATGGTGGAAGGCCGCGCCGTGTTCCTGGGCAATGCGGCGCATGCCATCCATCCTGTCGCGGGGCTCGGGTTCAACCTGGCGCTGCGGGAGGCGGCCATGCTCGCCGAGGTTCTCGCCGCGGCCGAGGATCCGGGAGACCGCGACGTGCTGGAATCCTTCGAACAACGCATCGAACGCTACCAGAATCAGATCATCGGTCTTTCCGACGCCTTGCCGCGGTTGTTCGGAAGTCGTTTTCCCGGCCTGAGCCATGCCCGCAGTCTGGGTCTCCTCGGGCTGGATCTCGTGCCCGGCCTCAAGACGGGCTTCGTCCTGCACACCATGGGGCTGGATCGCGACATGCCGGCACTGGCGCGGATGGGCAGCCTGATCAGTGGAGGACGCCCATGAGCCCTGCGATCGAACGTTTCGATGTCGTCATCGTCGGCGGCGGACTGGTGGGAACCCCGCTCGCCTGCGCGCTCGGCGAACTGGGGCTTGCGGTGGCGCTGGTCGAGGCGGCGGTGCCGCCGCCGCTGGCCACCGATGCGCCGATGGACACCCGAGTCTCGGCCATTGCGCCGGCCAGCGAACGCTGGCTGCGCACGCTCGGCATCTGGCAACGGCTGGCGCCGCAGCGTCTGGGCGCCTATCGGCACATGCACGTCTGGGACCAAGGCGGCGCAATCGATTTCGATGCCGCGACGGTGCCCGTCGATCACCTCGGGACCATCGTCGAGAATCGGCTGATCCAGCAGGAGGCGTTGGCGACGCTGAAGGACCATCCGGGTATTCGCCTGCTCGCGCCGCAGCGTGCAGAGCGCATGGCCTGGGCGCGGGATGGCGTGCGGCTGACGCTGGCGGATGGGAGGGTCCTCGAGGCGGCGCTGGTGGTGGGCGCCGACGGCGCCGATTCGGCGATTCGCGCCATGGCCGGCATTCCGACCTTTGGCCACGACTACGATCAACTGGCGATCATGACGCTCATCGAAACCGAGCGGCCGCACCAGCACACCGCCTGGCAACGCTTCCTGCCGGACGGCCCTTTGGCCTTCCTGCCGCTTGCCGACGGACGCTGCGCCGTGGTCTGGTCCTGTACCACGACCGTTGCGCGCAGCTACCTCGAGGTGCCCGACACCGTGTTCCTGCAGGCCCTCACCGACGGCAGCGAGCGTTGCCTGGGCGCGGCACTCGCCTGTGGTCCACGGGTGAGCTTTCCGCTCCGGTGGATGCACGCAGCGCGCTATACAGCGGAACGGGTCGCGCTGGTCGGTGATGCGGCCCACCTGATTCATCCGCTGGCCGGGCAGGGGGTGAATCTCGGCTATCGGGACGCCATCGCCCTGGTCGAGGCGATTCGCCTCGGGCGCGCACAGGGACGCGATGCGGGCGAGTCCTGGGTACTGGCGCGTTACCAGCGGCTGCGCCGCGCCGACAATCTGCTCACGGCCGCTGCCATGGATGGGTTCAAGGTTCTGTTCGGGAACGTCAATCCTGTCCTGTCCGGATTGCGCAACGCAGGACTGCTCGGCGTCGATCGGCTGGGGTGGGCCAAGCGCACGATCATGCGTCAGGCCATGGGCCTCGCCTCCTTGCCTCCGCCAGCCTGAAGACGTCCGCAGGGGAGCCCGTTGCAGTACCATTAGGGGTCTTTTCTCATGGCCGACGCCATTTCCCCAGTCTCAGGAGCCTTTGGTGAATCTCCGCACTGCGCTTTATGACTGCCATGTGGACGCGGGCGCGCGCATGGTTCCCTTCGGCGGCTGGGACATGCCGCTGCATTACGGTTCGCAGTTGCAGGAACATCATCGGGTGCGCGCCGAGGCGGGCGTGTTCGACGTTTCGCACATGACCATCGTCGATCTGGAGGGATCCGGCGCGCAGGACTTCCTGCGTCACCTTCTCGCCAACGACGTCGGCCGGCTGACCGTACCTGGCAGCGCGCTCTACAGTTGCATGCTGAACGAGGCAGGCGGGATTCTGGACGATCTGATCGTCTATTTCCGCGGTGAGGAGCGTTATCGGTTGGTGGTCAATGCCGCGACCCGCGCGCGCGATCTGGCCTGGATCCACGCGCATCGCGCTGCGCGTGGGCCGGGGGTCGCGCTGACGCATCGGTCGGATCTGGCCATGCTGGCGGTGCAGGGTCCGGTGGCCGAACGCGTGCTGGCGCAGGTGTATCCGGCTGCGACGATGTCTGCCGTGCGCGCACTGAGGCCGTTCCAGTTCACGGAGCAGTCGGAAGGTTTCGTCGCACGCACCGGCTACACCGGCGAGGATGGTTTCGAGATCATCCTGCCCGATCGATCGGTCTCGACGCTATGGCGCGCTCTGCTGGCCGCAGGGGCTGCCCCTTGCGGGCTCGGCGCGCGGGATACGCTGCGTCTGGAAGCCGGGCTGGCCCTGTACGGCGTCGATCTGGACGAGGAGCATACCCCGGCCGAGTGCGGACTTGGCTGGACCGTGGCGATGAGCCCCCCGGGCCGGGACTTCATCGGCCGCGCGGCGCTTGCGGATCGCGTGCCCCGCTTCCGGCAGGTTGGTCTGGTGCTGCAGGGGCGCGGCGTGTTGCGCAATGGTCTTACGGTCCGTTTTGCCGACGGAGCGGAGGGCATGATCACCAGCGGCGGCTTTTCGCCCACCCTGCAACAGGCCATCGCGCTCGCGCGCGTGCCGCCCGCCGCAGCCGCACACCGCCAATGCGAGGTGCTGCTGCGCGGTCAGCCGGTGAAGGCGAGCGTGGTCAAGCCGCCTTTCGTGCGTCACGGGCAGCCCTGCTTCTCATTGACTGCGCCGTAAAGTTTTCGATTTTCCGAAGGAGTGTCCTTAAGATGAGCCAGATTCCGGTCGATCTGAAGTACGTGTCCACGCACGAATGGCTGCGCGCCGAACCGGACGGCTCCTTCACGATCGGGATCACCGACCACGCGCAGGACGCGCTTGGTGATCTGGTGTTCGTCGAGTTGCCCGAAGTCGGACGGGATGTCGCCGCTGGCGAAGCGTGCGCCGTCGTGGAATCGGTCAAGGCGGCCTCCGATATCTATGCGCCGATCGCGGGTCGGATCAGCGCCGTCAATACCACGCTCATCGACGCGCCCGAGCAGGTGAATACGGACTGCTACGGCGCGGGTTGGCTGTTCCGCCTCTCGCCCGCGGGGGCCGCGGATGCGAGCGGTTTGCTCGATGCCGAGGCGTATCGCGCCCTGCTCGATCAGGGCGGCTGAGGAGACACGGCGCATGCCCTTCATTCCGCACACGCCTGAGGATGTGCAGGCCATGCTGGACGCCATCGGCGTCACGGACGTGGCCGAGCTGTTCGACGAGATTCCGCCGGCCCTGCGCTGGAGCCGTGTGGAAGGGGTGCCGCCGGGCGCTTCGGAAATGGCCATCGCCCGGCTCATGCGCGAGCGGGCGGCCAGGGATGGCGACGATCTGTGCTTTCTGGGTGCGGGCGCCTATGAGCACCACATTCCCGCGGCGGTGTGGGAGATCGCCACCCGCGGAGAGTTTTATAGCGCCTACACGCCCTATCAGGCCGAAGCCAGCCAGGGCACGCTGCAACTGATCTACGAATACCAGTCCATGATGACCGCGCTGATGGGCATGGACGTATCCAACGCGTCGCTCTATGACGGCGCCTCAGCGTTGGCCGAAGCGGCACTCATGGCTCTGCGCTTGCATCGCGGCGGCGATGTACGGCGCATCTGGATGCCGGCTGCGGTTCATCCGCATTACCGCGAGACGGTGCGCACCATCGTCGAGGGGCAGGGGATCGCGCTGATCGAGGTGCCCTATGATTCGGTCACGGGCCGGACGCCCGCCGCGGCCCTGGACGATTTACCGGATGCGGCGGCGCTGGTCATCCCGCAGCCCAATTTCTTCGGGCGGCTGGAGGAAGTGGATGCGCTGACCGATGCTGCCCGCGCGCGCGGGGCGCTGGTCATTGCTGTGGTCAACCCGCTGGCCATGGCGGTACTCAAGCCGCCGGGCGCCTGGGGCGCGGCGGGCGGGGCCGACATCGCCTGTGGCGACGGCCAGCCGCTGGGTATCCCGCTGGCGGGCGGCGGTCCTTACTACGGGTTTCTGTGTTGCCGCAGCGAGCACGTGCGCCAGATGCCCGGGCGCATCGTGGGGCGCACGGTCGATCGTGACGGCCGCACCGGTTATACGCTGACGCTGCAGCCGCGCGAGCAGCACATCCGGCGCGCCAAGGCGACCTCCAACATCTGCACCAACCAGGGCTTGATGGTGACGACCTCGACCATCCACATGGCCTTGCTCGGCGCCGAAGGGCTGGCACGGGCGGCGCGGTCCAGCCATGCGCGGGCCGCGGCACTGGCCGGTCAGCTCGCGGCCCTGCCCGGCGTTTCGCTGCGGTTTGTCGGTCCGTTTTTCCACGAGTTCGTACTGACGCTGCCGCGTCCCGTCGCTCCCGTGCTGACGTCCCTGGCCGACGTCGGCATCCTGGGTGGCTACGATTTGTCCGCGGCCTATCCGGAGCTCGGCCATGCCTTGCTCGTGTGCGCCACCGAAACCCGCAGCGCAGCCGATCTGGCCCGCTACACCGCGGCGCTGGCCACGATCCTGGGAGATGACGCGTGATGGAGAAAGCCACAGCGCAGGTCCGGGCGAGCGTGAGCCCGCCGCTGATCTTCGAGCAAGGTAGGCCGGGTCGCCGGGCGATGGCGCAGGCGCCGTCCGTGGTCGAGCCGTGGGAAGACCTGCCGGCGCATCTGCGTCGCAACGCGCCACCGGCGCTGCCGGAGGTCTCCGAGATGCAGGTGGTGCGGCACTACACGCGCCTGTCGCAGCGCAATTTTTCCATCGACACCCAGTTCTACCCGCTGGGTTCCTGCACCATGAAATACAACCCGCGGGCGTGCAACACGCTCGCCATGCTGCCCGGCTTCCTGAACCGCCATCCCTTGGCCCCGGCCGCGCGGGGCCAGGGCTTTCTGGCCTGCCTGTATGAGCTGCAGGAGATCCTGCAGGCGGTGACCGGCATGCAGGCGGTTTCGCTGACCCCCATGGCCGGCGCCCAGGGCGAGCTCGCCGGCATGGCCATGATCCGTGCCTATCACCGCGCCCGCGGCGATCTGGCGCGCACCGAGGTGCTGGTGCCCAATGCCGCCCACGGGACCAATCCCGCCACGGCCGTGATGTGCGGCTTTCAGGTGCGGGAGATTCCCACGGACGCCTCGGGTGATGTCGACTTTGCTGCGCTCGAGGCGGCGCTGGGGCCGCGCACGGCGGCCATCATGCTCACCAATCCCTCGACGCTCGGTGTTTTCGAGCGGCGCATCGGGGAGATCGCCGAACGCGTGCATGCCGCCGGCGGCCTGCTCTATTACGACGGCGCCAATCTGAACGCCATTCTGGGTCAGGTGCGGCCCGGCGACATGGGTTTCGACGTGGTCCACGTCAATCTGCACAAGACCTTCGCCACGCCCCACGGCGGCGGCGGGCCCGGCGCCGGAGCTGTGGGCGTGGGCGAGCGGCTGCGGCCCTTCCTGCCCATCCCCTATGTGCTGAAAGAGGGCGAGCGCTACCGCTGGGCCGAGCGCGCCGATTGCCCGCAAAGCATCGGCCGGCTGTCGGCTTTCATGGGCAATGCCGGGGTGCTGCTGCGTGCCTATGTCTATGCGCGGCTCCTGGGCGCCGAGGGCATGGCACGGGTCGGAACCTACGCGACCTTGAGCGCCAACTACCTGCTTGCCAGACTGCGCGAGATGGGCTTTGAACCTGCCTATCCCGAGCGCCGTGCCAGCCATGAGTTCACGCTCACGCTCAAGGGACTGACCGCCCGTACCGGCGTCACGGCCCTGGATGTGGCCAAGCGCCTGCTCGACTACGATTTTCATGCGCCGACGGTGTATTTCCCGCAACTGGTGCCCGAATGCCTGCTGATCGAGCCCACCGAAACCGAGAGCAAGCAGGATCTGGATCGCTTCGTCGCCGCGATGGCAGCGATCCTGGTCGAAGCGCAGGAGGCGCCCGAGCGGTTGCGCGAAGCGCCGCACCACCTGCCGGTGCGGCGGCTCGATGAGGTGCGCGCGGCGCGCGAACCCGATTTGCGCTGGCAGGCCCCGATCGATTCTCTGGCTTGAATCCCACCCTCCAGGATATTCATGAACGCATTGATCAGCGGTTCCCTCGCCTTCGACACCATCATGGTGTTCCCGGAACGCTTCCGGGAACACATCCTGCCGGAGAAGGTGCACATGCTGAATGTGTCCTTCCTGGTGCCGGAACTGCGCCGGGAGTTCGGGGGCTGCGCCGGGAACATCGCCTACAACCTGCGTCTGCTGGGTGGGCAGGGTCGGCCTCTGGGAACGGTCGGTGAGGATTTCGGGCCCTACCGCACTTGGCTGGAGCGCTGCGGTATCGACCAGCGAGACATCCTGGAGATCGCGGGCAGCTATACCGCGCAGGCCTACATCACCACGGATCTCGACGACAATCAGATCACGGCTTTCCATCCCGGCGCCATGAATCATGCCCATGAAAATCCGGTGCGCCGGGCGAGCGACATCGGCATGGGCGTGGTCGCACCGAACGGCCGCGAGGGCATGCTGTCCCACGCACGGCAGTTTGCCGAAGCCGGCATCCCCTTCCTCTTCGACCCCGGCCAGGGGCTGCCGATGTTCAACGGCGGCGATCTGATGGCCTTCATCGATCAGGCGACCTGGGTCGCGGTCAATGAATACGAGGCGGCGCTGCTCGAGGAACGCACGGGACATACACTGGAACGGCTTGCCGGGCGGGTGGAGGCGCTGATCGTCACCCGCGGCGCGCAAGGCTCATCGATTTACACGCGTGGCCAGGAGATCGCCATTCCGCCCGCCAAACCCGAGGCTGTGCGCGACCCGACCGGCTGCGGCGATGCCTATCGTGCCGGCCTCATCTTCGGCCTGCAGCGGGGGCTGGACTGGGCGCTCACGGGCCGGGTCGCTTCATTGATGGGTGCGATCAAGGTCGCCCATCCGGGCACCCAGAATCATCGCTTCGATTTGGCCGAATTCGAAACGCGTTTCCGCGATGCGTTCGGCATTGCGCTCGCTTGACGTGGCGGCAAGGAGAGGCATGATCCCTATGCTGGGCTGCTTTGCGCTGTTTGCGGCCGGCTATGGCCTCGTTTACCTGCTTTCCACCGAATATCGCCCGGCGCGCTACGGCGCGCTGCTGTGCACCGACCCCGCGGCGCTGCCAGGGGGACGCTGGAACAGCGCCTATGACGGCGTCTGGCTCGGCGCGCAGGCGTGTCTCTATGATCCGGCTCAGCATGGGCTCGACGATGTCCCGCCGGTCACGGATCCGCGAACCTACGTTCCCGGCACGCCTGTCCTGGTCTATGTCAACGGCGCCAACCACCGCGTGGACTGGACCTTGCCCGAGCTGCACCTGCTGGCGCAGCAGACCGGTGGTCCGGTGATGGCCGTTTACAATGCAACCGAAGGTGGGCGGGTGTTCGATGCCATTCATGATGCCCGTCAAGGCGCGGCGAGCCCGCCCGTCAGGACGCTGGCGGACGCCATCACGGCGCGCGTGAGCGCTGGTCAGGAGATCCATCTCAAGGCCAACAGCCAAGGCGCCATCCATTTGAGCCATGCGCTGACCGAGGTTCGTGAACGACTGGCGGGCCAGATGGCGGGGGATGAACTGGCACGGGCGCTCCATCGCATCCGCGTGGAGACCGCCGGGGGTGCGGCCAGCCGCTGGATCGACGGGCCGCGGTATGTGCATTACGTGAACCGCCGCGATCCCGTACCGGCTCGGGCGGGGGTTCTATCCCAGGATGCAAGGCCCGGCGCCGGCGCCGTACTCGCAGCGTTCAGCGATTACGATGCGGATCCGCTGGAGCCGAAATACCGCTTCGTCGGACCCTTGTCGCGGCGGTTCGTCGGCGTGCACGGTTTCGGCGTCTATCATCGGCATCGTCAGCCCTTCGATGCACTCTATGCGCACAGCCGGAGCGGGGAAATCCGCACCGTCTCGCTGGATGGATGGCCAGCCACCTCCGGGATCTGAGACGCCCCCGGGGTCACCGTGTCTCGCCATCCGGTGAGAACTTGGGCGCGTTCAGGCGCATCAAGAGCGGCTCGATCTCGCGATACGGCGCTTCGCAGTGCGTACCGATGCACAGATAAGCACAGATCTGTCCCAGCGCAGGCTTGCTGGCCAGTGCGTCGGGCCAGCCTTGGCCGTCGGATACCGGAAAGATCATCACCTCGGGCGGACAGGCCGTCTGAAGCAGGCCATGCCAGTCCGAGACCGCTTCGGGTGCTCCACGCAGCACAACCAGCGCCGGCGGGTGCAAAAACTCCTGCAGGGCCAGCGCCAAGCTGGCATGCGATTGCGGCATCCGGCGCAGGCCTTCGGCACCTGCGCGCAGCGTCGCTTCGGCTGCCGCGAGATAGCGTGGCTCACCAAGCGCCCAGCCCAAGCGGTTGAGCAGACGCGCGGCCACGGCGTTGCCGGCCGGCGTCGCTTCATCGGCGAAGGGCTTGAGGCGGTGCATGAGCGGCTCGTGGTCGTGAGCGGTGAAGAAAAACCCTCCGTCCGCGCCTTCCGCGAAATGCGCGAGCAGCCCCTGTGCCAGCTCGATCGCCCAGTGCAGCGCGTCCGGTCGGGCGCAGGTTTCGCTCACCGTGAACGCCGCCTCGAGGGCGAACGCATAGTCATCGAGATAGGCCGGCAGATGGACGCGGTCACCGGCTCGCACGGCCCATAATCGCCCGTCACGCCAGGCGCCGGCTCGTAAGGCCATCAGGTTGTCGGCGGCGACTTTTCGCATCTCGGGTGAGAAAAGGCAGCGGGCGGCACGGGCCAGCCCTGTGATCATGAGGGCGTTCCATGCGGTGAGGATCTTCTCGTCGCGGTGCACCGGCGGTCGCGCGCGGCGCAGGGCCAGCAGGCGCTGCCGGGCTGCCTCCAGTCGAGCTTCGAGGTCCACCGGTGCGATGCCGAGCTGGCGCGCCTGTTCCGCTGGCGGCATGGATCGCTGCAGGTGCCACGCTTTGTCCTCGAAATTGGGCGCATCGCTCAGACCCCAGACTGTCGCGCACCAGGGCCACCAGTCTGCCGGCAAGGCTGCCTGCACTTCCTCGCGGTTCCAGAGGTAATGGGCGCCTTCCTCGCCGGCGCTGTCGGCATCCAGGCTGGCATAAAAGCCGCCCCTCGGGTCCTGCATGTCGTGCAGGGCCCAGCGCGCCGTACCGAGCGCCCTTTCACGATAGCGGTCGTCCCCGAAGACGGCCGCGGCTTCGCTGTAAAGTGTCAGCAACTGGGCGTTGTCGTAGAGCATCTTCTCGAAATGGGGAATCTGCCAGGCCGGATCGATCGTATAGCGAAAAAACCCCTCGCCGATGTGATCCCACAAGCCGCGCAGTGCCATGGCATCGAGGCTTTTGCGCAGGAAGGCGTAGGGGGTATCCGGGCGCGCGGGGTCGGCTTGAGCCGGCAGGCGGCGCATCAGCATGGACAACGCGGGAGCGTGCGGAAACTTGGCGCCGTGGCCGAAACCGCCGTTTTCGGCATCCTGCCACGCAGTCATGGCCGTGTCCCACGCCGTCAGCAGGTCTTCATTCAGCGCCGTCGCAGCGGGGGATGGACTCATTGAGTCGAGAATGGACTTCAATTCCAGGTTCTGCGCCAGGATGTCCGCGCGGCGCTCGTGATAGAAGCGCGACAGGAGCGACAGCAATTCGCGAAAAGCGGGCAGGCCGTGCCGCGGTTCGGGTGGGAAGTAGGTCCCCGCGAAAAACGGCGCGTGATCGTCGGGGGTGAGAAACACCGTCAGCGGCCACCCGCCGCCACGCTGCGTCAGGATCTGGTGGGACAGTTGATAGAGCCGGTCCAGATCGGGGCGCTCCTCGCGATCCACCTTGATGTTGATGAACAGGTCATTCATCAATGAGGCCGTTTCCGGGTCCTCGAAGGACTCGCGCTCCATCACATGACACCAGTGGCAGGCCGAGTAGCCGATGGAAAGCAGGATGGGACGATCTTCGCGGGCCGCGCGTTCAAGCGCCTCTGGCCCCCACGGATACCAGTCGACGGGGTTGTGCGCGTGCTGTCGCAGATAAGGGCTGCTTTCGTGGATCAGGCGGTTGGCACGGGAGATCATGACCTGGCGTCCGCATGGCTAAAGAGCCAGCGTCCCGCACCCGAAGGGTTCGGGTCAAGCCGCCGCGCGCGCCGCGCGCCGCTGGATCAACACCGTGAGCAGGGTCAGACCTGTGCCGGCGACCAAAGGCGCCCAGACCTCCGGCGCACGCCACGAGAATGGCGTGTGTCCGCTCAGCATGTCGACTGCCGCCACACCGATCCAGGCCCACATCAGCACATGCGGAATCGCGCCGATGAAAGTTCCGGCCAGATAGTCGCGTAGCCGGATGTTCATGACGGCCAGTGCCCAGTTGGTGGGGGGCAGGGCGAAGAAAGTGAGTCTTGCGAGGGCGACGGTGCGCAATCCCCGCTGTTGGAAATGCCGCTCCAGGATGGGCAGGAATCGTTTCAGATGGGGTTCGACCAGGGAGCGTCCCAGGCTTCGGCTCAAGGCGTAGATAATGACCGAAGCACTCAACAGGCACGCCATACCCATCAGAGCGGCCCCCAGTCGACCGTACAGCAAGGCGGCGCAGGCGATGACGGCGATGGTGGGAATGTTCGCAACGATGACAGCTGTGCCCGCCACGTAGAACACCAGGGGCCCGAAGGGCGCAACCGCGGCGTGATAAGTGCGAATCGACGTCAGGGTGCCCTGCACATCGCCGGCTTTGAAGCCGGGGCTGAGTTGCGCAGTGAAGCCGATGACACCGATGGTGCAGGCGAGAAGCAGGACACGTCGCCATCGGCGCCGGCGCTCGGGGCTGCTTTTTCCATCCGAATCTGCCATCGTCGATTGCTAAGGCCGCGGCTGACGAGACAGCTGAGGAATCCGGCGCTTGAGCCGGTTCATGAAGCGAGGCTCATAGTCCTGCAAGGGGCCCTTCAGGTGGCCCTTGCGCGGCTGGGGTTTGACGGCGTCCGGATCGCTCACGAAAGGCAGATCCAGAAAAGCGGCCAGTTCACGCAGATGCGTTCCGGGGCGCTCGTTGAAGGACTGGTAATCCAGTGCATAGACGCTCTGGGGCGGAAGTTCTTCCAGGTCGCGGTAGTAGGCTGCCAGTTGGCGTTCCACCGCCTTGGCCGCGAATGGCCGGATGACGGCCTCGAAGGGCCGGTTGCCCGTCACGGTCTTGATGCCGCGCAGGAGTTTCCAGCCGGCATAGACGGCGCTCAGGCTGCGCTTGCCGAACAGGGTCTTGAAGTTGTCGACCAGCAGCGTTTGGAAGGGCTGGCTGCCGGAAAGCAGCGAAATCGCGGCGTTGATCTGGCTGTTGAGGATGTAGAGCGGATCGCGCGTGATGTAGATGAACCGCGCGTTCGGGAACCATTCGAGGATGTTGCGGGCGTTACCGGTATCCCAGGGATTTTTCAACAATACGGCCTGCGCACCGGGGGTGACGACCTGCAGTTTTCGGCATACCTCGTGCAAAAAAGCCTGGTTGCGTGAGGTGACTTTCATGCTGAAGCTGTGGTTGCGCAGCATCCAGCCATATTCCTCGACCATGCGATCGTCCACATACACGGCATCGAGCTTGCGATCCGTAATGCCGAGGCGGCGGAAAAGCATATTTAGTCGCTGCCGATCCCGACTCTCGCCGCCTTGTGCATGGTTCTTGAGCAGCCGGTCATAATAGAAAAGATGGTACAGACTGAGGTTGGCCAAGGGAAAGCAGCGCGCCAACGAGTCGTATAGAAAAGTCGTTCCGGAACGGTGCAGGCCCATGATGAAGACCGGCCTGGCAACGGTTTCTTCGATCAAGGGAAGAAATGGGGCGTCTTCTCTGGGCAGGGGGAATCCCGGATCGATCGGCAACTTCATGGAAGTCTCACGTTGCGAAATTTATTATTCTAAGACCAATTGCGATCGAGCAGTTAGCGACGGGACGGTGTCCGTCCCGCCTGTCGATTCGCGCGCCTCAGGCGGCGAGGACCCGCTGATCCGTTTGCGCCGGCCCCCGGAGATGGTTCAGGATCAGTTGCGCCGCACGCTGATGACCGCCGGCCCGCACCGACTCACCCAGAAGCGCAGCCTGGCGCCGATACGAGGGTTCTTCCAGAATGCGTTCGCTCAGATTCCGCAGGCGCATCGGCGTGACGCGCCCGGGCCTCAAGCACCGTCCGGCCCCGAGTTGCTGGATCCGGCGCGCGCTGTAGGCCTGCTCGATTTGTTGCGGGACCATGAGCAACGGTACGTCGAAATACAGACTTTCATTGATGCTGTTCATGCCGCCATGGCTAATGAACAGACTCGCATGCTGCAGCACCTTCAGTTGCGGCACCCAAGGGAATACCCGGATATTGGTGGGGATGCTGCCGAGGTCGGCTAGGGCCGTCTGCTTGCCCACGGACATGACGACTTCATGGGGCGAGTCAGCGAATGCCGCGATGCACTGCCGGTAAAAATCCAGCTTCTGATTGTGCACGCTACCCAGGGAAATGTAGATCAGGGGCCGCGAGGCTTCTGACGCGCGTTGAAAGACCTGGTCATCGCGGTATTCAGGGACCGATGCGCCGACGAAGTGCACATGCTCGCCCATGGCCTCGGCATAGGGCTGGTAGCGCGCGGAGGTGACGCAGACGGTCATTTCCCCGGGCCGACGAAAAATGCGCAGTGTGTCCTTGAGCAGGCTCTGGCGTGGGAGGCCGAGACTGTCCAGCATATCGCGGAAACGGCGCCGGGCACTGACAGCGAGCTTGGCGCCGCGGATGCGGCTGTCGAGACGGTAGTTGCGGGGGATCATGGACAACATGTCGAGATTCATCCAGTGGCGCGGATCAAGACTCATACGCGTCGTCCAAAGCACGTGTGTGACGACCTTGACCGATGGAATGCCCAGCCGGTCGGCCAAGATCGGCCCCCACGGAGCACAGCTATCGTAAATGATGTAGTCCGGCCGATCCTCTTGCAGTTCCCGCAGCAATCCCAGCAGGCACTGTTCGGTCATTTCAAACAGTTCAATGCCGACGGACACGAGGTCCGCTGCAATATCCGGCTGATGGTCATAGGCTGACCACTGCCGGTAGTCTCGGGCTTCCGCGCCGAGTGCGTTGAATTTCGGGGTCACCCCCGGGTCTGCATAAAAAATGACCTGCTCGCCGTGGCGAATGAGCTCCGACACGATGCCGACTGCCGGGTTGATGTGGCCCGTGGCTCCAGGCAGATTGAAAAAAACGGCTTTTCCCATCCGCTTTTGCTCCTGTGTCAGTAGCGATGGCCGAACGCTTCTTGCTCTCGGGTATCGGTAGCAAATTAAGTGCCTTTAGCCGAGAGCCTTTCCGGTTTTCCGATCTGCAGTGACTCGAGACGCCTCTTGACCATTGAAAGAAAGAGACATGAGCGACCCATCGATCAGGCGCAACCTCATGTACGCCGTGCCGCATCTCCCGGCACAAATTCAGTGCGGCTGAACTTGGCTATGACCCGGAATAATACTCAACTCCCTATTGTGACGAACTGATATTTCACGCGCGTGAAGATCAGCTATCTTTTCCGCCGCAATGCACCGGGTCGCATTGGCGAGGCGGCGCCACGTCGCGGGTCAGGCGTCGGAACGCAGTAGAATGCGTCCCGGCAGAGAAGAAAATGACCCATCTGGGCATGCTGCTGTTGATATCACTGCCGAAGCGGCGCGCCGCGCTCACGCCGGAGCGCGGCGAAATCGCTGCAGGGCTCCCGTGGCGGCCGTCGCCGTCAGGCTGGGAAGTTCGCCACGAGACGGCGGCTTGCGCCCTGTTCGCGCTTGAAATCTAGCGGATCGAGCCTTCCCAGCGATCCCGCTGTGGCGGATGCTGTCCCTCCAGCAATGCATGCAGCACGAATAGCTCCGAAACCACTTCTGGGGGGAATCCCTGGCGTCCGCCACGGGTATCGACGATCAGGGAATCGATGTACGTCGCGCAATCGGCGCGCGGCCAGCTTTCCGCAATCTTGTCCGCAATACGTTGAAACTTGCGCTCCAGTGCGCAGCGAGGGTCTTCGTTGGGCGGCGGCAGGGGCGTCGTGGGAACTGGCTGCGAGCCGGTGCGACCCAATGACGGCCGTGGGGGGAGGGTCATTTCGCCCGGAGGTTCGGGCTGTATCGCTCGCGGAGGATCCAGCGTTCCTGGAGGTATCGCTCGCGGAGGATTCAGAGTTCCTGGAGATATCGCCTGCGAATGGGTGAGGGTCAGGCTGGTCATGACCTTGGGGGTGAGGCGGGCGCGCAGTTTCAGCAATTCCTCGGCTTCGCTCAGCGTAAAAGCCGGGCGACCCGGGCGCGCACTGTCCAGCGCCAGTGTGGCCAGAAACTTTCGTTGCTGGTCCCGGTCACCCATTCCGTTGAGGAGTTCGAGCAGCTTCGGATGGCGGCGGTTGAGTCCGGATCCGTCGGGATACAGCTGTTTCCACTCATTGAACGTGGGAACTGCGTTGCCGGAAGCGGCCGCGTAGCGCTGCGCGAGGGCGTCGAATCGATCGCGATTGCCGCTTGCATGGTGGATATCGAGCAACATGACCCAGTCGTCGGCATGATAGGGTCTCGGCGTCTCAAGGTGGTGCTCAAGGATGAAAGCGGCACGTTCACGGCTCCCATTGGCCAGGGCATAGAATGCCAGCCATCTCGCCTGCGCGTCCTCCGCTCGCGCCAGAATCGGTTCGCGCCGGTCTGAAGCAGGATCGATCCGCGAACGGGATGCCAGCAGCCAGCCCAGCAGTAAACCAGTCGCCAATGCCCCCAGGGGGATCAACCACGCGAAGAGTGTCATGTCGGTGCCCTGTGATGCCGAAGGTCTCTTGCGTTCAGAGACTCTACCGGTCTTATCGGCGCCTGCCTGTCAAAGGTTGAATGTCATGGAGCTGTGCCACTCAGTCCCAGGCGACTGCAGATCGTCAAGCTGGGTTCGGCCTGATTGAGCGTGTAGAAGTGGAGGCCCGGTAGCGGCTGTGTCAGCAACTGTCGGCACAGGGCGCTGACGACTTCATCGCCGAAGGCGCGCAGGGCGCGCTCATCGTTTTCCAGTGCTTCCAGACGCCGCCGAATCCAGCGGGGCACTTCGGCGCCGCAGGCGTCGGAGAAGCGCGTCAGTTGCGTATAGTTGGTGATGGGCATGATGCCGGGCGTGACGGGTACGTCGACACCCATGGCCCTGATTTCCGTGATGAACTGGTGGTAGGCGTCGGCAGCATAAAAATATTGGGTGATTGCCCCGTCGGCGCCGGCCATGACCTTTTCCCGAAAATGGACCAGGTCGTCCTGGGCATGACGTGCCTGTGGGTGGATCTCCGGGTAGGCAGCCACTTCGATGTGGAAATGATCGCCGCTTTCGCTGCGGATGAAGTGCACCAGATCCCGCGCATAGCGAAATGAGCCGGGATCGCCCATGCCCGACGGCAGATCCCCCCGCAGGGCCACCAGACGCCGGATCCCGGCGTCCTGATAGCGGCGCAGGATATCGCGGAGGGTGTCCTCCGTGGCGCCGATGCAGGACAGGTGAGGCGCGACATCCACGCCTGTCTCTCGCATCAGTGCCAGCACCGTCTCCAAGGTGCGTTCCCGCGTCGACCCGCCGGCGCCGAAGGTGACCGAAAAGTACGCCGGTTCGAGCTCGGCGAGACGGGTTGCCGTTTCCATGAGCTTGAACATTCCCGCCGGCGTTTTGGGCGGGAAAAATTCGAAGCTCAACGCAGGACCCCGTCCTGTCGTATGCCCACCCATCGCTCGGCCTCTCAGTAGCGGTAGTGATCGGCCTTGTAGGGGCCGTCCTTCGGGACGCCGATATAGGCGGCCTGCTGATCGGTAAGTTCAGTGAGCTTGGCGTCCAGTTTCTTGAGCTGCAGGCGGGCGACCTTTTCGTCGAGATGCTTGGGCAGCGTATGCACGCCGACGGGATAGTGGTGGGCGCGTGTGAACAGTTCGATCTGGGCGATGGTCTGGTTGGCAAATGACGAGGACATCACATAGGAAGGGTGTCCTGTTCCACAGCCCAGGTTTACCAAGCGTCCCTTGGCGAGCAGGATGATGCGCTTGCCATCGGGAAAGATCACGTGATCGACCTGCGGCTTGATCTCTTCCCACTGGTATTTTTCCAGGCTCGCCACGTCGATTTCGTTGTCGAAATGCCCGATGTTGCAGACGATGGCGTTGTTCTTCATCCGCGCCATGTGCGCGTGGGTGATGACGTGGTAGTTGCCGGTGGCGGTGACGAAGATGTCGGCCTTGTCGGCGGCATCGTCCATGGTCACGACCCGATATCCTTCCATCGCCGCTTGCAGCGCGCAGATGGGGTCGATTTCGGTGACCCACACCTGCGCCGACAGGGCGCGCAGCGCCTGGGCGCTGCCCTTGCCGACGTCGCCGTAGCCCGCTACGACGGCGATCTTGCCGGCCACCATGACGTCGGTGGCGCGCTTGATGCCGTCCACCAAGGATTCGCGGCAGCCATAGAGGTTGTCGAACTTCGACTTGGTCACCGAATCATTGACGTTGATCGCGGGGAACCTGAGCTCGCCGCGCTCGTGCATCTGGTAGAGGCGGTGCACGCCGGTCGTGGTCTCTTCGGTCACGCCCTTGATGTGAGCCAGACGCGTGGAATACCACTTCGGATCTACCGCCAGGTGTGCACGGATGGCGGCAAAGAGCACGCGTTCCTCTTCGCTGGTGGGATGATTCAGCACCGCCAGATCGCTCTCGGCGCGGCTGCCCAGATGCAACAACAGGGTGGCGTCCCCGCCGTCGTCGAGAATCATGTTGGAATGGCCGCCATCGGGCCATTCGAAGATGCGGTGGGTATAGGCCCAATATTCTTCGAGGCTTTCGCCCTTGTAGGCAAACACCGGCGTGCCGCTGGCAGCGATGGCCGCGGCCGCGTGGTCCTGGGTGGAGAAAATGTTGCAAGAGGCCCAGCGCACCTGCGCACCCAGCGCCTGGAGCGTCTCGATCAGCACCGCCGTCTGGATGGTCATGTGCAGGGAGCCTGTGATGCGCGCGCCGCGCAGCGGCTGGCTTGCGGCATATTCCTCACGGATCGCCATCAGGCCGGGCATTTCGGTTTCGGCGATGAGGATCTCTTTACGGCCCCAGTCTGCGAGACCGAGATCGGCGACGATGTAATCGGATTGGGGGCTTTCAGCCAAATGACTCATGGGGAGCTCCATGCATAGGCTGGCGAGCGGGGAGGGCGATGGGCTCGCCGTCATCCTCGATCCCGACAGCGGGGTTGGATGTCGGAGAGCGCCGTTGAATCGCTTCCGAGCCTGGGATCGGACCACGTGGGCCGATCTTGCAGCGCTCCTCGGAACGGTCGGCAGTATAGCTCAGCGATGGCGGGCTGCGAAGCTGACCAATAGGGTGACGATGGTCAAGGGCACGACGAAGCTCAACATGATGTTGCTGTAGGCCGTCAAGGCATCATGCTGCTGTGCCATCAGCAGAAGATAGATGGTGTACGCGGCATAGTAGGCCAGAAAGAGGGCACCTTCCCAGCGGGCGATCTGCCGGCCGGTAAGGAGAATGGGAAGGCAGGCAAAGGCGACCGCCAGCATCACCCACAGGTCGAAAGTGCGGGCTGCTTCGGGCACTGCCAAGCCGCTCGGCGCGGCCACGCCAGCTGCGCCGAGTACAGCCAGAAGGTTGAAAATATTGCTTCCAATCACATTGCCGACGGCAATGTCGCGCTGGCCGCGCAGGGCGGCGATGAGCGAGGTGGCAATTTCCGGCATGGAGGTGCCGATCGCCACGAGGGTGAGGCCAATGACGAGATCGCTCACTCCGATCAACTTGGCGAAGACAACCGAAGCGCCTACCAGCCAGTCGGCACCCAGCACCAATAGGCCAAGACCGCCGAGGATCAGAAGCGTCTGGATGCTCCAATGGCGATCCCACGTGCTCCCGGGGATTTCGACACTAAAATCCGATGCAGCGTCCTTGGCAGCCCGGCGCGATTGCGTGACCAGGAAGGCCGTGTAAGCGAGGGCCCCGATAAACAGCAATGCCGATTCGACCCGGCCGACATATCCATCGAGCGCCATCGCCACCACGATGAGCGATGCACCGATCAGGATGGGAATTTCCTGTTGAATGATCTGCTCATGCACCACGAGCGGAACGATCACCGCTGATAAGCCCAGGATCAAGAGCACATTGGCAATGTTGCTTCCGACCACGTTGCCGATGGCGAGGTTCGCCGAGCCGGAGAGCGTGGCGCCGATCGAGACGGCCATTTCGGGTGCGCTGGTGCCGAATGCGACGACGGTAAGACCGACGACCAGCGGCGTAATCCCCCACGACACGGCGAGGCGCGAAGCGCCACGCACCAACATCTCGGCGCCGGCGACCAAGGTCGCCAGGCCGAGCACGAAGAATAAAGCCTGGGTCAGCATGGTTCAGGCAGTCGAGGCGTTCCGCAGGGCCTCGGCTTTGTCGGTCCGCTCCCAGGTGAAGTCCGGTTCTTCGCGGCCAAAATGGCCGTAGGAGGCGGTGCGCTGGAAGATCGGTCGGCGCAGGTTGAGCATCTGGATCAGTCCACGCGGGCGCAAATCGAAGTGCTCGCGCACCAGCGCGACCAGCCGATCTTCAGGGAGCGTGCCCGTGCCGAAGGTCTCGATGCTGATGGAGGTGGGTTCCGCGACGCCGATGGCGTAGGACACCTGAACTTCGCAGCGACGGGCAAGGCCTGCGGCCACGATGTTCTTCGCGACATAGCGCGCGGCATAAGCAGCAGAGCGATCGACTTTTGTGGGGTCTTTGCCGGAGAAGGCGCCGCCCCCATGGCGCGCCATACCGCCGTAGGTGTCGACGATGATCTTGCGGCCGGTGAGGCCGCAGTCGCCGACCGGACCCCCGATCTCAAAGGCCCCAGTGGGGTTGATGAAATACTTGATGCTGCCGTCTTGCCACGCGACCGGCAGGATGGGCTTGATGACCTCCTCCATAACGGCCTCGACGAGCATGTCGTGCCCAATGCCGGGCGCGTGCTGGGTCGAGAGCACCACGGCGTCGATGCCAACGGGCCGGCCGGCATCATAGCGTACGGTCACCTGCGATTTGGCGTCCGGACGCAGCCACGGCAAGGTGCCGTTTTTCCGCACCTCGGCCTGGCGCTGCACGAGACGGTGGGCGAGTGTGATGGGCAGTGGCATCAGGACATCGGTTTCATCAGTCGCAAAACCGAACATCAGACCCTGGTCGCCGGCACCTTGATCGAGATCCAGTCCCCGACCTTCATCCACGCCCTGGGCAATGTCGGGGGACTGACGTCCGATCTCGGTCAACACTGCGCAAGTGTCGGGGCTGAAACCCATGGCATCGGTATAGCCGATTTCCCGGACGACCTCCCGAGCGATGCGGTCGAACTCCACTTGGGCGTTGGTCGTGATTTCACCTGCCAGCATGACGAGGTTGTTCTTGACCAGCGTCTCGCAGGCGACGCGGGCTGTGGGGTCCTGGGCCAGGATGGCGTCGAGAATGGCATCGGAGATCTGGTCGCAGACCTTGTCCGGGTGCCCTTCGGAAACCGATTCTGAGGTGAACAAACGGGTTTGAGCCATGGCGAGAGCCCCTTGATGGAGAAGGTTGAAGGCGAGTGGCCAGATCAGCGTGGGCGCAAGCCTAGCCGATGGCCGGCACGGTGCCAAGATCGCAATGACCAGGATCGTGGCTCTCCATGGCTTTACCGTGGGCCTGCGCCGCAAAGGTCCCCACGCTTGGCTCCGTGTCCTTCACCAGGTTGCATTGCGCCGCTATCGCGGAAGCAAGCGGTTGCGGCGCCAAAGGATCTCGGGCGCGGAATGGTGGTACGGATCGGCTTTGCATTGTTCATGCTGCTGACGCCGCGTCGGCCAAAGGAACGGGTAGATCAAGCGTTGGCCGTCGGTTCGTCCAATGGCATGGCACAAGTGACGATCGCGATCTGATCGGGCTGGCGCAAAGCTCGTGTGCCGGCTGTGGTCCCTATACGGGCGGCTGTCATGGCAAGCGGCTTTTGGCACGGACGACCGGGGGACCAAGCTCGAACCGCTGCAGTCTGCGGACCGAATGGGGTACACGAGAGCGATGGAGGAGCAGTTCCGGTCGCCGCGAGTCTATTGCGTACGATTCTCATTTGTATGACAATTAACAACAATGGATATGGAGAGATGCAGCAGATGAGATCATCCAGAAGCATGGGGCCACGGCAATGCTGGGCGCAGGGAATAGCTATGGTCTCGCTCGGTGCGCTTGCTGGTTTCGCGCTGCCGGCATATGCCGATGAGCCCTTGCTCGGCTACACCATGGGCGCCGAAACGCTTCCCGCCGGTGCGTCCGATGCGGAGTTGTGGATCACGCACCACGGCGACAAACGCCGGGGCGACTACGCACGCCAGAGCGTCAGGTTCGAATACGAGTACGGGCTCACGGATCGACTGACACTCGCTGCCTATCTCAATGGTTACCGACACGATTACGATTGCGGCGCCGCAGGCTGCGCAGGTTCTGTGAGCGAGCCCGAGATCCTGGGCAGCAAAAATGGTTTCCAGGCCAGCGGGCCCTCGCTCGAGCTGAAAAAAATGCTGCTATCCCCCTATGCCGATCCGATTGGGCTCGCGTTGTATGGGGAGCTTACCTACGACCGCATCGACGACATCACGGGTGAGAAGGGTCACGGCTGGGAGCTGGAGAACAAGCTGATTCTTCAGAAGCCGATGCTCGACGACCAGCTCTTCTGGCTGGCCAACATCGAACTCGAGGCAGAGTCCTGGAAGCCTGAGGATGGCGATACCGAGTATGCCGTGGCCCCTCGGCTGCGTTCGGGGTTGTCCTATCGTGTGGCGTCCAACTGGTATCTCGGCCTTGAGGGCTGGGCGGATCTGGAGATCCTCAATCCGCCCGACGGTTCTTGGGAGTTCGACCATTGGGACTTCTTTGCCGGCCCCAGCGTGCACTACGGCGCGCAGCACTGGTGGGCCACGCTTGCCGCGACCCCTCAGCTGGCTGGTTCCGACGAGAGCGACGACGACTCCACGGGGCGTCACCTGGCGGATCATGAGAAATACGAGGTGCGCCTGAAGGTCGGCTACAACTTCTGAACGAGGGAGCGATCAGGCGATGAACGAGCGTTCTGCTTTCCTGCTGCCCCTCGCGATGCTGGCTGTGTCGCCGGCCTGCTATGCGGCGCAATACCTTTCGGTGGAACAGGCGCAGGCACTGATGTTTCCGGATACGGTGCTGGCGCCGCTGCCACTGACCTTGAGCTCCGAGCAGAAAAAGGCCATCGAAACCCGCGCGGGGACGCCCGTTCGCCAGACCGAACTCAGGCTTTGGCGCGCGGCCAGCGGCGGTTATTTCATGGTCGATCAGGTGCTCGGCAAGCATGAGTTCATCACCTATGCCGTGGCGCTGGACGACAGTGGTGCCGTGCGGCAGATCGAGATCCTGGATTACCGTGAAACACACGGCGACGAGGTCCGTCGCCCCGGCTGGCGCAGCCAGTTTTCCGGCAAGACCAGCGCCGATACGCTCCGCGTCAACAAGGACATCCAGAACATCTCGGGCGCCACTTTGTCCTGCGTCCACATCACCGACGGCGTCCGCCGTCTGCTGGCTACCTATGACGTCGCCATCCGCCCGCGCTGAGGCAGGATCCTGGCGGCGCGCCCGGCCGTTGCTCGGAACCTTTGTGGAGATCACCGTGAGCGGGCCGGAACCGGCGTATCCCGCGGCCGCTTTCGAAGCCGCCTTCGCGGCCATTGCCCGCGTTCACGACCTGATGAGCTGGCATGACGCCGGCAGCGATGTCCGGCGCATCAATCGCGCCGCCAGCGGTCACTGGTTGCCGATCGACGCGTGGACCGGCGAGGTGCTGCGCGCGGCGCAGATGCTGTTCGCGCGCAGCGGCGGGCTGTTCGATGTGACCTGCGAGCGCCATCTGCGCCGTGCCGGCATCTTGCCCCATGCGTTGTCGCCCGACCCCGAGCGCGGCGGTGGGATGGCCGACCTGACGCTGGACGAAGGCGGCTGCAGGGTGCGCCTCGGCCGGCCCCTGAGTGTGAACCTTGACGGCATCGCCAAAGGCTACGCTGTGGATCGGGCCGTTGCCGTTCTGGAAGGGCACGGGGTCGCGGCCGGTTGCGTCAACGCCGGCGGCGACCTGCGGCTGTTCGGGTCCACCGAGCAGGAGGTCGGTCTGCGCAATCCGGGCCTGCCGACCCAGATCCTGTCTCTGGGACGCTACCGCAACCGCGCGTTGGCCACGACCGGGGGGTACTTCCTCGATTCACGGCTGGACGTCGCCAGTGCGGTGATCGACCCCGCCAGCGGCCTTGCGGTGGCCTTGCCGGGCAGCATCACCGTCACGGCGCCGCTCTGCATGCATGCCGATGCCCTGACCAAGATCGCCGCCTTGCGGCGTTCCGATGATGACCTCGTGGAATCTCTGTTCCAGGAGTTGCAGGCCACTGTTCACACGTTTTCGATCGCAGGCGCGGAGGCTGTCCAGGATGACGGTGAACCGCGTCAATAGCGTGCCGCGCTGGCAGCGCTCGTTGCTCTATCTCGCGTTGTCGGGGCTCGCCCTCACGGGTCTCGCCTGGATGATCCTGCATTACGCGAATGGGGGGTTTGCCGGCGCGGACCGGCCTTATGAACTGCTGCACCAGTTCATGGTGCTGCACGGGATTCTGGGATACGTGGCCGCCGTTGCCGTGGGCGTATTCCTTGGCCAGCATGTGCCTGCAGGTTGGCGCTCGGGCCGCAATCTGGCCACCGGCCTCAGCGTGGCCGTGCTGTTCGCTGCGCTGATGAGTACGGCCCTGGTGCTCTACTACAGCGGCGAGGAGTCCTTACGCGCATTCGCCAGCCTGGCCCATCAGATGCTCGGTCTGGGCCTGATCCTGGCCGTTCCCCTTCATGTTGCCCGGCGCCGCGCACGTCGCGCACTGACGAGGGCTTCCGGCGCGAAGCCGGACCGGACCGATGCGGACACTGCAGATGTCTGACAACGCTCGAGCTTGAACGAGGCGGGTCGTCCGCTTTCACGCGGTCGGCTTGCCGGCAAACCGTTTGCTATCCACCGGGCGAGGCTCGTTGACCCCGTTGCGCTCCCCAGTGCTCAGCCGTGGCCGGTCAGTTGTCCGAAGAGGCGAAAACCGCCGACATAGGTGCCCATCGAGGCGCCCAGATTGACCAGCATGAAGACCAGAAAGGTGTGCGCCACCCGGTTGCGCCACCAGCCCGAGACATGGGCGACGTCCTCACGCAAGGTTGCGAAGTCGGCCACACGCGGCTTGCGCAGCCACAGTTCCAGAGCCACCGCCACCATGCCGGCCCCGATCAGGGGATGCAGGGTCGTGATCGGTGCGGCGAGGAAGGAGCCCATCAGCGTCACGGGATGCGCCAGGGCGATCAGCGCGCCGACAGCCGCCAGACCTCCTGTCGTCAAGGTCCAGTCGAGCACCAGTTGCCAGCCGATTTCGGGGCCCCGCACGAAGCCGACCACGAATCCCCCGATGATCAGGATCATGATCATCCACGGCAACAACTGCCCCACACGGCTGCGGGGCGGCGTGGTGACCAAGGCCGCAAGGGCGGCGTCCGGCGGCGCCGATGGCGGCGTTTCGAGGTGTCGGACGATCCCATCGAGATGGCCCGCGCCGACGACGGCAAGGATGTGCCGGCCGGGATGCGCCTGGGCGTACTCACGAAGCTTGAGCGCCATATATTCGTCCCGTTCACCGATCAGCGCCCGGTAAAGCGGTTCTGCCTGATCGGCAAAGTCGGCAAACGTGTTGTGCAGAATATCGCCGGTCTTGAGTCGCTCGATGTCTTCCTCCGCGACTTCTTCCCGGGTCAGCAGACTCGCGACCAGACCGGCGATGAGCCCGGGTCGCTGCCACCAGCGCACGGCAGCGGTCAATCGCCGCAGCGTAATGCCCACCTCGCGATCGATGAGGACCACGGGCAGGCCGGCACCATCGGCGGCTTCCAGAGCTGCCCGCAGTTCAGCGCCAGGCTCGACGCCGAGCTGATCGGCCAGCCGTTGCTGATAGGCGGTCAGCGCGAGATTGGCGGCGACCAGGCCCATCTTGCCTTCGCGCACGACCTGCAGCAGATCCATGCGGGCCAGTGCATCGGGATCCTTGAGCGCGGCATGGCGGCTGGGGCACAACTCGACGGCCACGGCATCGAACTGCCCGCTGGCGATGAGTCTGCGAACGGCCGCTTCGCTGGCCCGCGAGACATGAGCGGTGCCGAGCAGGGTGATGCGGCAGGAGCCCAGGGTGATTTCCCGCAGCGGCTCATCCAAAGCGGTGACAGGCCGGTTCACGAAGCGTTCCTTGACTGGACGAGGCGGCAGGGGCGGGGCAAGATCGGGCACAGCATGCCGCGGGGGTGCTGTGGAATCAAGCGGAGGCGCCATGGATTGGCGATCGCAGTGGGGCCTGGTGCGCTCCTTTCTGCACTATCGACTGCGGCCGGGGCGGCACAGGCGATTGACTGATTTTTACCGGCCCTGGATCGGCGCGGACAGTCTCTGTTTCGACATCGGTGCGCACTTGGGCGATCGCGTGGACGCGTGGCGTCGGCTGGGCGCGCGGGTGGTGGCCGTGGAGCCGCAGCCGCTGTTCCGGGACCTCCTGATGCGGCGTTACCGGCATGATCCGCGCGTCCGTATCGAGCCGGTGGCGCTGGCCGAGCAGCCCGGCCGGCAAACGCTCTGGGTCAGTCGGCGCACGCCCACGGTGAGCACGATCAACCCCATCTGGCGCGAGGCGATGGCTGGATCGCCGCGTTTTCGCGGCGTGACATGGGACACGTGCTGCGAGGTCGAGGTCCTGACGCTGGATGGCTTGATCGCCCGCCATGGCGTCCCGGCTTTCTGCAAGCTCGATGTCGAGGGCGCCGAAGCGCAGGTTCTGGCTGGCCTCTCGCACCCCTTGCCGGCGCTGTCGTTCGAGTATTCGCCGGCTGCCCTCACGGGCGCGATCACCTGCATCGGACGCTTGAGCGTGCTGGGCGCGTATCGTTTCCGTCGCTCGGTCGGCGAAAGCCTGCGCTGGAGCGGCGGATGGATGACGGCGGAGCAGATGCACGCCGATCTGGACGCGCTCTCGCCCGACGCGCCGGCCGGGGATCTCTACGCCGAGCGGATCGCCTGAGGCGCGTCAACGATTGATACAATCCGGCCCGAATCGGGGCGGCATGGCGCGCCCATGAACGAAGGGGAAGCGGATGAAGATCACCGTATTCGGCAGCGGCTACGTGGGGCTGGTCACGGCGGCGTGTTTTGCGCACATGGGCAACAAGGTGCTGTGCGTCGACATCGATGCGGCCAAGGTTGCTGCCTTGCAGGCCGGGCGGGTGCCGATTCGGGAGCGGGGTCTCGATGACCTGGTGGCGGCGACGATCGCCTCGGGTCACCTGTCGTTCACCACGGACGCGGCCCGGGGCGTGGCGCACGGCCTGTATCAATTCATCGCCGTGGGCACGCCGGCGGACGAGGACGGTTCGGCGGACCTCAGTCATGTGCTGGCCGTTGCAGGCACGATCGCGAGCCACATGACGGACTATCGCATCATCGTCGACAAATCGACGGTGCCGGTGGGCACTGCGCGACGGGTGAGCGCCGTGATCCGCGACGGACTGGCGCAGCGTGGGGTCAGCGTGCCGTTCGCCGTGGTGTCCAATCCGGAATTCCTGAAGGAAGGCAATGCGGTCGAGGACTTCATGAAACCCGACCGCATCATCGTGGGCGCCGAGGATGAGCGTGCCATTCGCGAGATGCAGCGTCTCTATGCCCCGTTCAACCGCAAGAGCGACCGTCTGCTGGTGATGGACCCGCTGTCGGCCGAACTGACCAAGTATGCGGCCAATGCCATGCTGGCCACCAAGATCAGCGTGATGAACGAATTCGCCAACATTGCCGAGCGGGTCGGCGCCGATATCGAGCAGGTGCGCTTAGGGCTCGGCTCGGACCCGCGCATCGGCTTTCATTTCATCTATCCGGGCGCCGGTTACGGGGGGTCCTGCTTTCCCAAGGACGTCAGTGCGTTGATCCACACGGCGCGGGAGGTGGGTCATCCGGCACGCATCCTCGACGCCGTCCAGGCCGTGAACGAGCACCAGAAAGGCCGCTTGTTCGAGCGCATCCAGCAGCATTTCGGTCATGACCTGTCCGGTTTGACCTTTGCCTTGTGGGGTCTGGCGTTCAAGCCCGGCACCGACGACATGCGCGAAGCGCCCAGCCGGGTGCTGATGGAATCGCTCTGGCGGGCCGGCGCGCGGGTGCGGGCCCACGATCCGGCGGCCATGACCGAAGCCCGCCGCCTGTACCCGGATACCGATGCGTTGACGTTGTGTAACGATCCGCTCGCCTGCCTCGACGGTGCCGAGGGCCTTGTGGTCATGACCGAATGGAACGTCTATCGCAGTCCGGATTTCGACGAATTGAAACAGCGTCTGCGCCGCCCGGTCATCTTCGATGGCCGCAACCTGTATGACCCCCGCATGCTGGCAGAGCAGGGCTTCGGCTATTACGCGATTGGTCGCCCGGTCGTCGAGCCGGCGCTGCCCGCCAGCACCTGAAGTGCGAGCCCCATGACAACAGCGAATGGGCGTGCAGACCCGGGATCCCCGCGGGTTCTGGTCGTCGGTGCGGGTGCGGTCGGCGGATTCTACGGCAGCCTGCTGGCGCGCCATGGGTGGGTCGTGGACGTGGTCTGTCGCAGCGAGGCCGATCTCGTGGCGCGGCAGGGATTTGCCATTCGCAGCGACGCGATGGGTGAGTGGATCTTCCGGCCACGGGCCGTGTTTGCCGCAGTCCCGGATCTGGATGAGCCACCCGATTACCTGCTGCTGACGACCAAGGTGATCGCCGGTGAGGACCGCGCCGCACTGATCCGCCCGGCCATCGGTCCGCGCACCGTGATCGTCGTGCTGGAAAACGGCATCGGTATCGAAGCGCCCTTGGTGACAGCCTTCCCGGACCACGAACTCATCAGCGCGCTGGCTTTCGTCTGCGTTTCGCGTAACGCACCCGGCCACATCCATCATCAGGCCTATGGCGCGCTCACCCTGGGGCGCTACCCGCAGGGCGCGTCAGTGGCCGCCGAGCAGTTGGCGGATGCGTTTCGGCAGGCGGGGATCGCAGTCGAGGTCAGCGCCGACATCGTGACGGCTCGCTGGCGCAAGGCCGTATGGAACGCCGCCTTCAATCCGGCGTCGGTCTTGGCCGGCTGTGTCGACACCGGCCGGTTGATGGGCGATGAGCATGCGGTGCACATGATTGAACGCGCCATGGACGAGGTGTGCCGGATCGCCGCCGCCGCAGGCCACCCTTTGCCCGAACACACCGCTGCAGCGATGATCGAGAGCACGCGCCGCATGCCGCCCTATCTCACCAGCATGACGCTCGATGCGCTTCAGTGCCGGCCGCTGGAGCGCGAGGCC
The DNA here is from genome assembly GCA_035325645.1 of Candidatus Macondimonas sp. Lineage (GTDB taxonomy): Bacteria > Pseudomonadota > Gammaproteobacteria > UBA5335 > UBA5335 > Macondimonas. Next base: position 62,866 of record DAOKZK010000004.1, read on the forward strand.
ATCCTTGGCGCCATCCTCGACGAGGCGCGGGCGCAGGGCGTCGCGGCGCCCACCCTCGAGACCTTCGACGCGCTGCTGCGCGTGCGTGAAATGGCGGCTCATTGATCGCACCGGCTGGAAGTTGAGCGGGCTTCGTTGTACCGTTAGCGCTCTCCGGCTGCCGCAGGGTCGTGGCAGCCAGCTCGATGCCCCATGGAAAGACGGCGCATGCAGCGCCGCAATCCGGTGCGAGGGAAGTCGATGGGTCGTGGTCATCGTGCCACAGGCCGCCGTGCAGACGCAGGCATGGAGCACATGGAGTCGGCAGGATCGTCCGCACAGGAGTTATGCAAATGGCTGATGCAGTTATCGTTTCCACCGCCCGCACCGGAATTGGCCGGGCGTTCAAGGGTTCCTTGAACCTGACCCACGGCGCCGAGATGGGCGGCCACGTCATCAAGCACGCCGTCGAGCGCGCCGGCATCGATCCGGCCGAAGTCGAAGAGGTCATCATGGGCTGCGGTATGCCCGAAGGTGCCACCGGCAACAACATCGCGCGCATGGCGGCGATTCGCGGCGGCCTTCCGGTTACGTCCAGCGGCGCCACCATCGCCCGGTTCTGCGGTTCCGGCCTCTCGGCCGTGGCCCACGCCGCCCAGCGCTGCATCGTCGACAAGGTGCCGGTCGCCATCGGCGGCGGGCTGGAGTCGATCAGCCTGGTGCAGAACAACGTGAACATGAAGCATGCGATGGACAAAGGGCTGCTCAAGCTCAAGCCCACCCTCATGATGCCCATGATCCCGACGGCCGAGAACATCGCCAAGCGCTTCGGCGTGACGCGCGAGGAAGCCGACCAGCTCGCCCTGCTGAGCCAGCAGCGTACCGCCGAAGCCCAGCGCAACGGCAAGCTGGCCGAGGAAATCGTGCCGATCACGGTGACCATGGAAGTCACCGACAAGGAAACCGGCAAGACCGAGAAGGTCGAGGTGACCCTGAGCCAGGACGAAGGCAACCGTCCGGACACCACCCTCGAGAAGCTGGCCTCGCTGAAACCGGTCTCCGGCCCCACCGGCACGGTCACCGCCGGCAACGCCAGCCAGCTTTCCGATGGCGCTGCCGCGGTCGTCATCATGAACAGCGAATATGCCGAGAAGAAGGGCGTCAAGCCGCTGGGCATCTTCCGCGGTTTCGCCACGGCCGGCTGCGAGCCCGACATCATGGGCATCGGTCCCATTTACGCCATCCCGCGTCTGCTCGAGCGCAACGGCCTGAAGATGGACGACATCGGTCTGTGGGAGCTCAACGAGGCCTTCGGCGTGCAGGCGATGTACTGCATCAAGGAACTGGGCATCCCCATGGATCTGTGCAATGTCAACGGCGGCGCCATCGCCATCGGCCATCCCTACGGCATGTCCGGTGCCCGCATGGTCGGTGCCGCGTTGCTCGAAGGCAAGCGCCGCGGCGTGAAGTACGTCGTGGTGTCGATGTGCATCGCCCAGGGCCAGGGCGGGGCCGGCCTGTTCGAAGTGGTGTGAGGCTGATCGCACGCGGTCAGCCCGGCCCGGAGTCTCGTCGCTCCGGGCCTTTTTTGCGTGATCCGGTTTTGGGATCGTGAGCCGCCGCGTGCTAGAATCGGCGGCTTTGATCAGTCCTCGTGTGCCGACGAGGTGAACGTTCTCACGTTGCCGGCGCTGTTTGTTTCTTATGGATGACTTGGAGCGACTACGGTCATGAAGATTCTGGTGGGTGTCAAGCGGGTCGTTGATTACAACGTCCGCGTACAGGTCAAGCCGGACGGGTCCGGTGTGGCCCTCGACGGCGTCAAGATGAGCGTCAACCCTTTCGACGAAATCGCCGTTGAAGAAGCGTTGCGGCTCAAGGAAGCGGGCAAGGCCACGGAAGTCGTCGTGGTATCCATCGGCACCCCTGCCGCCCAGGAGCAGTTGCGCACGGCGCTTGCGATGGGCGCCGATCGCGCCATTCTGGTGGAAACGGCGGAAGCTCCCCAGCCCCTGACCGTTGCCCGCATCTTTGCCAAGCTGGTGGAGAAGGAAGGCGCAGGACTGGTGATTCTCGGCAAGCAGGCCATCGACGATGACGCCGGCCAGACGCCACAGATGCTGGCAGCGCTGCTGGGTTGTGCACAGGCTTCCTACGCCTCCAAGATCGAGATCAATGGCAACAGTGCCAAGGTGACCCAGGAAGTCGATGCCGGTCTGCAGACCATCGAAGTAGACCTGCCCGCCGTGATCAGCGCCGACTTGCGCTTGAACGAGCCGCGCTACGTCAAGCTGCCCGACATCATGAAGGCCAAGAAAAAACCCCTCGACACCGTTGCTCTCGCCGATCTGGGCGTCGAGCCCGCCCCGGCGCTCAAGGTCGTCAAGACCGAAGCCCCTGCGGCGCGTAGCGGTGGCCGCAAGGTCGGCAGTGCCGAGGAACTGGTCAAGGAACTGAAGAACAAGGGGCTGCTGTAATGAGCAAGGTACTGATTATCGGTGAGCAGACGGGCGGCGTCCTGGGTCAGGCCGTTGGCCGCGCTGTGGCCTGTGCCAAGGAACTGAATCCTGCGGAAGTGACGGTAGCGCTGTTCGGAGCCGGTGACATGGGCAGCGCAGCTCAGGCTGCGGCGGCGCTGGACGGCGTGACCCGCGTGGTTACCGTCGACAACCCGGCCAATGCCAATCCGCTGGCCGCTCTGGTTGCACCGCAGGTGGTGGCCCTGGCCCAGCAGGGCGGCTACAGCCACATCCTGGCCGGCAACACCAGTCTGGGCAAGGACACCATGCCTCGGGTCGCGGCGCTGCTGGGGGTTCCTCAGGTGACCGACATCATGCAGGTGTTGGGGGCGCGCAGCTTCAAGCGGCCGACCTATGCCGGTAACGCCATCGTGACCGTCGAGGTGGAAGGCGACGGCGTGATTTGCGGGACGGTTCGCGGCGCGTCGTATCCAGCCGTGGGCACGGGCGGTTCGGCGGCCATCGAAGCGGTGAGCCTGGATGTGGCACTGCCCGGCCACACCCGTTTCGTGTCGCAGGAAACCAGCAAGAGCGATCGCCCTGATCTGCAGAGCGCGCCCAAGGTCGTCTCGGGCGGCCGTGGCGTTGGCAGCGCGGAGAACTTCAAGGTGATCTTCAACTTCGCCGACAAGATCGGCGCTGCCGTTGGCGCATCCCGCGCGGCTGTGGATGCCGGTTTTGTTCCCAACGAGATGCAGGTCGGCCAGACCGGGAAGATCATCGCGCCCGAGCTTTATGTCGCAGTCGGGATCTCCGGTGCCATTCAGCATCTGGCAGGCATCAAGGACGCCGGGACCATCGTCGCCATCAACAAGGACGAAGAGGCGCCCATCTTCGAGGTAGCCGATCTGGGTCTGGTGGGCGATCTGTTCCAGGTCCTGCCGGAATTGGAAAAGCTGATCTGAACCGACCGTATGGCCGTGCGGGCGATACCGGCGCGGTTTGACTGAAAGAGGGGGCCCGTGCCCCCTCTTTTTTTGGGTCGACGCAAAGGTCGGCGGCCGCGGACGGTCGATCCGGGGGGAGCGCGCTTGCGGCGATTTCACGCGCGGTTTATGGTCATCGCCCGAGCGCTGGCGCTCGGCATCTCTAACCATCACAAGGAGTGCGCTACATGTCGGCGGAACTGTTTTGGCTCACCTGGACCGTGATCCTGACCGCCTTTATGTTTTTTCCCTACGTCCTGAACCGGATCGCTATCCGCGGCCTGTTCGGCGCCATGGGCAATCCTCGCTCCGATGACTTGCCCGAGTCGGACTGGGCGCGGCGTGCCATGCGCGCCCATGCCAATGCGGTGGAAAACCTCGTCGTCTTTGCCCCGCTGGTACTCATGGTGGAACTCGTCGGTGCCAATTCGGGATTGACGGCATTCGGTGCGGCCCTCTATTTCTGGGCCCGGCTGGTGCATTACGCAGTCTATGCCATGGGCATCCCGATCGTGCGGACCTTGAGTTTTTTTGCGGGTCTGGCGGGAGAAGTCCTGCTCATGATCGCCCTCATCGGGGCGATGTGAGACTGGCGTGATGCGCATGCGCGCCCTGATCGCCAGCCGCCCCGGCGGACCGGAGGTGCTGGAGTGGGTCGAAGTCGATCTGCCGGAAGTGGGCAGCGAAGAGGTCAGGGTTCGCGTGCGTGCGGCGGGCGTGAATCACGCCGATCTGCTGCAGCGCAGCGGACTCTATCCGCCGCCGCCCGGCTGGGACCCACGCCGGATCGGTCTGGAATATGCCGGCGTGGTCGAGCAGGCCGGCGAGCGCTGCGTCCTGCGTCGGCCGGGCGATCGGGTGATGGGCATCGTGGCAGCCGGTGCCTGCGCCGAATTCGTAACTGTACCGGAGCGAGAGACGCTTCCGGTTCCGGACGCGCTCACCGACGCCGATGCAGCCGCAACGCCGGAGGCGTTTCTGACAGCATTTCGTGCCTTGTGGGAGGAAGGTGCGCTGGCGCCCGGGCAGGCGGTGCTGATCCGGGTTGCGACTTCGACGGTGGGCATGGCGGCGATCCAACTGGCCCATGTGGCTGGCCATCCCGTCGCCGGGACCGGGCGTGATCCGGATCGGTTGCATTCCTTGCGCGATCTGGGCCTGGACCATCCTTTGGTCGAGGGCCCCGAGATGATGCAGCGTGCCCGAGCCGCTTTGGGTCGAGCACCTCAGCTTGTGCTGGATCTGTGGGGCGGTGGGCGACTGGCGGAAAATCTGGCGCTGCTCGCCGATGAGGGCTGTCTGGTCGTGGTCGGTCTGCTGGGCGGCGCCCGCGACACGCTCGATCTGGCTTCGCTGCTGATGCGACGGCAGAGCATCCGCACCCTGACCATGCGCAATCAGCCGATCGAGCGCCGCATCGCGCTGGTGCGCCGTTTCGAGCGCGAGGCCCTGCCGCTGCTGGCAGCCGAGCGCCTGGGCATACCTGTCGCGCAGGTCTATTCGATGGCCGATGCGGCGCAGGCGCATCGCGATATGGCAACCGGCCATCGTCCGGGCAAGCTTGTCCTGTCACTGTCCTGCGGCGCAAGCTGACCGCTCGATACCGCGCTCCGAACGCGGGCTTGGCCTTACATCCATGATCACCGGGCCGCCGATGGTGCGGTGCCCGGTTCCATCGATCGTAAACACCCCCTCGCCGCACGCACCCGCTCCACGCGCCGCATCGCACGCCCCTTCGATCATCCATTTCATGCGCTCGCATCGGGCGCCCCTGCGCCGACATGCCCGCATGATCCAATCTGGCGACATCGCAGCAGGGGGACTATGTTGGAAGACGGATATTGGCCAATCGAAGGAGCATTCATGTCAGGGAAGACCGGATTCTGGGCCATCGCCCAGCGCGAGCCTCAAAAGACCGCATTGATCGATGCTGCCGGTCGGGCGATACGTTTTCAGGAACTGGACGAGCGGGTAAACCGCCTCTCCAACGGCTTGCGTTCACTCGGGCTTCAGTATCGCGACGGCGTTGCCATGCTGATGCACAACGATCCGGCCTGGATCGAGGCGTTTCTGGCCGCGCATCAGATCGGCCTCTATCTGACGCCCATCAACTACCATCTGACCGGTCCCGAGGTCGCCTACATCATCGGCAACTGCGAGGCCAAGGCGTTCATCGCCCACGAACGTCACGCCGCGGCGGCCATCAAGGCGGTCGAGGAATTGGGTTATGACCGTTCGCGCTGTTTTGCCGTGGGCGATATCCCCGGATTTCGCAGCTACGAGGACTTTCTCGCGGAACAGTCCGCCGAGCCGCCGGCGGAGCGCCAAGCCGGGACGCTGATGCTGTATACCTCCGGTACCACCGGCCGCCCCAAGGGCGTGCGGCGGCCGCTGATGCCGGGCAATCCGGACGTCGTGGCGAGCATGGCGGGCATGCTGGGGGCCTTGTTCAAGCTCAAGGCCGGCGAGGGGGTCCATCTGGTCACGGGCCCGCTCTACCATGCCGCCCCCGGCGGGTTCGGGAGCGCTTCCCTGCATCTGGGCCATACGCTGGTGCTGATGGACAAGTGGGACGCCGAGGACACCCTGCGCCTGGTCGAGCGCCACCGGGTGACCTCGACGCATATGGTTCCGACCATGTTCCACCGCATGCTCGCATTGCCCGATGCGGTGAAGCGGCGCTACGACCTGTCCAGTCTGCGCGCGGTGATCCATGGCGCGGCACCGATCGGCGTCGAGGCGAAAAAGGCCTTGATCGCGTGGTGGGGGCCGGTGATCTACGAATACTACGGTGCGACCGAAGGAGGCGGGACCATCGCGACCTCCGAGGACTGGCTGAAAAAACCGGGCACCGTTGGCAAGCCTTGGCCGGGGACCGAGATCCGCATCTTCGACGATGCCGGCCATCCGTTGCCCGCGGGCGAGCCGGGCAACGTCTATATGAAGTCCATGGTCGGCGAGTTCGAATACTACAAGGATCCCGGCAAGACACGGGAAAGCCACCGCGATGGACTGTTCACCGTGGGAGACATCGGTTACCTGGACGAGGACGGCTGGCTGTTTCTTTGCGACCGGGCCAAGGACCTGATCATTTCCGGCGGCGTCAACATCTATCCGGCCGAGATCGAGAAAACCCTCATGGAACATCCCAAAGTCGCCGACGCCGCAGTGTTCGGGATTCCCAACGAGGAGTGGGGCGAGGAGGTCAAGGCCGTTGTCCAGCCCGCCGACGGCATCGAGCCCGGTCCGGCGCTGGCCGAGGAACTGATGGCGTTCGCGGCTGAGCGCCTCGCCCGTTTCAAGCTACCCCGTTCCATTGATTTTGCGACCGAGTTGCCGCGTCTGGACACCGGCAAGCTCTACAAGCGTTTCCTGCGGGATCCCTACTGGGAGGGTCGTGAGCGAAAGATCTGATCCATGCGGGTCCTAAAAAACCCGGCGGGCCTCTTGAACGGTCGTTCAATAGGGAGTATATGTTGAGTCAGGGCCGGACTGCTCTTCCGGATCGGCTCGGAAAAGTCAAGCCGCTGCGGTCAAGTTTTTGCTCCGCAGGGTGGACGGTTCTTCATCCAACGAGAAAACCCCCTTCTTTGAGAAAGGGGGAATCTGCAACAAGAGGAGACACGATCATGAGTACCGTAATGGATCGCAATGTGGCGGTCGAGTCGGCGAATGCCGCAGAGGCTCCGCGACCGCCTTGGTTATTGGCCTTCACGGTGACTGCGATCGCCGTGGTATTCATCGCCTTGGTGAAATGGTATCAGCACACCTTTTCCTGGTCGGTCGGGCTCGATTCGTTTTCCGACGAGTTCCAGGTCTACTGGATGCGGATCTTCTACGCGCAAATCATTCTCTTGCCGCTATTGGGCGCCATCGGTGCTGGCTGGCTATGGTTGACACGCGATCGGGACATCATGAATCTGCCCGCGCGGGATGAATTGCGGCGCTTTTATGCGATGTTCAGCATTCTGGTGGTGGCGGCAGTCGCTCTGATCGCGGCACTTGGGCTGCTCACCGAGGCGGATGCGGCCTGGCATCAGGTAGTGATTCGGGATACCGACTTCACGCCGACGCATATCTTCCTGTTCTATCTCGGGATTCCGGCGGGTCTGGGTGGCTTGGCCATGGCGTGGATCTGGGTGCACACCCGTCTTCCTTATTTCGCCAACCGCGTTTCCCTGCCGCTGTCGCTGGCCATCATCGGCTTCATGTGCGCAGGTCCTGTGGTCGCGTTCAACGAGTGGGCACACACCTTCTTCTATGCCGAGGAATTGTTTGGCGCGCCGGTGCACTGGTTTTTCGTGCTCGCCGGATTCTTCCTCGTGTTCCTGATTGGTTTCGTGATTCAGTGCCTGCAGCGTATGTATGAGCTGAGCCGGGTCTACAGCCTGGAGGAGGTGGAGAAGGAAATGGGTCTGTCCCGTTGATTGTCGACGCCGGAGCGAATGGTCGAGGGAGCGCCCATTCGCTTCGGCTTGCTGCGGATTCCCGAATTTGACATAGCCAGACGGACGCTCCATTTCCCAGTCGAATGCATGCCCACACGGAAACCCACGGAAGGATTCTCATGGCCATTCAAATTGATACCGGCGATCAAGCCAATGTCGATCGCTCGCCGCGCGGCGAGGCGGTGATCAGCGTCAAGGAGCAGATGCAGGCCTGGCGAAATGCCGATCTGTTTTTCTTTCCGCTGATCTCCATCCTGATCGGAGGAGCTGCGGTTTTCCTGTGCGCTCTCACGGTCGGCGATTGGAGCTATTGGATGGACTGGCGCGACCGGCGCTGGTGGCCACTGCTGACGCCCTTGCTGCTGCTGGCCTTGCCTGCCGTTGCGACATACGCCTTCTGGAGATATTTCAAGCTTCCGGTGGCAGCCACGGGGTTGGCGCTGGGATTCTGGCTTTCCCAAATCGTCAGCCGGTATGTCAATTTCCATGTTTTCACCGCTTTTCCGATGAACTGGGTCATGCCGGAAGTCTGGATCGGCGCGGCCGTGGTTCTGGATGCCGTGTTGCTGATCACACGCAGTTTCGCCTTGACGGGATTGGTCGGCGGGATGTTGTTCGGCCTTTTGTTTTCGGCCATGAACTGGCCGGTCGTTGCGCCCATGCACATGCCGGTCCAATTGGGTGACACGGTGATGACGCTGGCCGATTACATGGGCTTCCAGTATATCCGCACCGCCATGCCGGAATATGTGCGCATCATCGAAGCCGGTACATTGCGCACATTTGGGACGCATGTCGCGCCGGTCAGTGCTTTCGTTTCGGGATTCTTTGCCATCTTGGTCTACTACGTCTTCGTATGGATCGGCTCCAAGGGCTCCCGGCCGTCCTGGCTGGGGAAACTGGTATGAGAAAGGCAGGAGTGACTGCGATGGAAAGCCTCAATCGGCGCGGATTGCGCAACGGTCTTCTCATGGTCCTGATGTGGGCTCTATTGGTGCCGGTGACCTATGGACATGGCGAAATTGCCCAGATGGCGGGCATCCGCATGCGTACCATTCACTGGTTCGATACCGAGATACAACCGACTCAGGTCAAGGTCAACGATATCGTCACGGTTCGGGGCAAGTTCATGGTTTCCGGGCATTGGCCGGATTACGTGGCGAAGCCGGAGGAGTGGGTTTTCCTGAATATCGGTGTTCCGGGGCCCGTCTTCGTCCGCCTGGACGCCACCATAAACGGCATGCCCCAGTACCAATCGACCGCATTCAAACGGGGTGAATTCTACGAGTACGAAGTCAAGCTCAAGGCTCGGGTGCCCGGCGAATGGCATGTGCACCCGCTGATCAACGTCTGGGAGGCGGGCCCCATTGCAGGGCCAGCCCGCTTTGTCCAGATCGGCGGCGACAAGGCGGATTTCGTCAACACAGTCACACTGATGGATGGCGAATTGGTGGACGTGGAGAACTACGGCCTGTCGTCCATGTGGTCGATCCACTTGCTGTGGGTGCTCGTAGGCCTGCTCTGGGTCGGCTATTGGTTCCGGCGTCTGCCGGTCATGATGTACCGCTACGTGATGGTCAAGGAACATGGAGAACTCGAGGCTGAACGGCGGCTCATCAGCATCCAGGACATTGTCGTCAGCGCAACTTTTGTAGTAGCGATTATCGGTGTGACCCTGGGTTTGATGGTTTGGTCCTTCGATCGCTGGTCGATCACGATCCCCTTGCAAACCGGAAAAGTTGAAGCGCCGGTGATTCCGCTGCCTGAATCCCAACAACAGGTGGACGTCAAGGTCAACAGGGCCCAATTCGATCTGCCGTCGCGGCGCCTAGACATGGCGCTCGAGGTGACCAACCGCTCGACCGAGCCGGTTCGCGTCGGAAAGTTCGTAACCGGTTATGCCCGTTTCATCAATCCGGCGGTACTCGAGGATATGAAGCATGACCGTTACGATCCGGTGGCTCCGACGGGGCTGAGCAGCGACGTCGAGTGGATCGAGCCGGGCCAGAGCCGCTTGATCAATGTGACATTGGCTGACGCTCTGTGGGGTGAACATCGGCTGACCGACATCGTGGCAGAGCCTGATCTGCGTTTTGCCGGATTGATGTTCTTCTACTCAGCGGATGGGCAACGTCATGTTCGTGAGATTGGTGCTCGCATGACACCCAATTTCTTGCCGGGTTATGTTCCGGTCAACCGGCACGGCGGGCATGTGACATTGGAAAGCCGTGGGTCGATGGGCTGAGTGCGCCGTTCACGGGATCATGCCGAGTCTTTGGCTTGATCCCGTCTTGCCGGACCATTGATCTTTTGTTCCCACCGCCAGGCATCTTGCAGGAGCGTCGTCAGCTCGCTCCGCCGTGCGGACCACCCCAGGAGGTCGCGGGCGCGTCGCGGATCGGCGACCAGAACGGGAGGGTCGCCCGGTCGACGCGGGCCGAGGTGATGTGGCACGCGCCGTCCGGTGACCCGTTCGATGGCGTCAAGGATCTGCAGGACCGAATACCCCGTCCCCGTGCCGAGGTTCAGCGAACAGGTCTCCCCCCCCGCGATCAGATAATCGAGGGCGAGGGCATGCGCAGTCGCCAGATCGGATACGTGCACGAAATCCCTGATGCAACTCCCGTCCGGCGTGGGGTAGTCCGTACCGTACACCGTGAGCGCCGGTCCGGTTCCGCACGCTGCTTGCAATGCCAGCGGTATGAGGTGGGTCTCCGGATCATGTCGCTCCCCGAGTTCGCCGGCGGGATCGGCGCCCGCAGCATTGAAATAACGCAACGACACCGATTTCAAACCGTAAGCGTCACCATAGTCGCGCAACAACTGCTCCACCATCCATTTGCTCCGACCATAAGGGTTGATGGGGTCGCATGGGTGGCTCTCTGCCAGCAGTGCAGATTGGGGAACACCATAGACGGCGGCCGTGGATGAAAAGATGAACTTGCGGACGCCGTGGCGCACGATGGCGTCAAGCAATTGCTTGGTCTGAACGAAATTATTGTGGTAATAAGCGCTCGGATTGCGAACGGACTCGCCGACTTGGATCAGGGACGCGAAATGCATCACGGCATCGAAGCGGTTTTCCGTCAGTACGCGGTCGAGGAGGGCTCGATCGCCCATATCGCCCACCACCAGCCGCGCACTGCGGACCGCGTCCCGGTGTCCATGGCTGAGATCATCTAGCGCAAAGCTCCAGTGCCCAAGCTGATCGAGATGTTTCAGCATGTGCGAGCCGATGTATCCGGCGCCGCCGACGACGAGGATGTTCCGCTTGTTCGGGGTCACTTGTCCTCTCTGAAAACGAGGATTCGATTCGATTCGTTCGGGCACGGACGTGATAGAAGACGACTGTCCCCCAGATTCATCTGCCCAAACCCTTTTCCGGACAGGTCCTGCAGTGCGCTTGCCAAAACGCGCCGGCGTTCGTGGCGTCTCAGTAAGCGCCCCTTCGCATCAGCACGACCCAGGCCGTCTTGAAGACGATGGCGAGATCCATGGCCACACATCGGCGCTCCATGTATTCGCGATCCAGTTGGATGCGCCGATCATAGTCGACATCGCTGCGCCCGCTGATTTGCCACAGACCGGTTACCCCAGGGCGGGCGGCTAGATAACAGTCGGCGTGCCGGCCGTAGCGTTTGAGTTCGTCCATGACGATCGGTCTCGGGCCCACCAGGCTCATGTCTCCGCGCAGCACATTCCAGAACTGCGGGAGTTCGTCAAGGCTGTACTTGCGCAGGAACTTGCCGACGCGCGTCACGCGTGGATCATCTTTCAGCTTGAAATCGCGTTCCCATTCGGCCCTCAGGTCAGGGCGTTCGGCCAGCACGCGTTCAAGCACGAGTTGCGCGTCCGGGACCATGGTCCTGAACTTGTAGCACGGAAAAAGCCTGCCGCCTTGGCCGACGCGGGGATGAGCAAACAACACATTCGGTCCACTCAGGCGGACCAAAATTGCAACGACCAACAGAACCGGCGCCAGCATCAACAGCAGCGCCAATGCGCCGACGACGTCAAATGCACGTTTGGCCAAGGCGCCGGAGGACGCAGCGCTGGTGGTGTCCTGCGCGACAGTCCCGCCGACGTTTGCTTCCGCCTTGCTCCACGCCTCTTCGATGCTGATTTTCGATGATGGCTGGGTCATGACATGCCTCCGCTAAGGTGTGGGCGCATCCGTTTGTCTGGCTTTATCCCTGCCGGCGAGTCCTTGATGATCCGATGCAGTTATTGCGCCACTGTGTCAGGGCGGCAACAACAGGGGTTTGTTTCAGGGGGGGCGATAGAAACGCCCCATGATCGACGGATCCGGTCGATTGGTGAATCAGCGTGGCGCAAGAGGCCCATTGTACAGCATTTCTTATCGACCGCACCCAGTCCCGCCACGTCGCCGGGTTCGCCGGATGCGCGCGCCAAGCGCGGCGAGTCACTAATGGACCACGTGCGTCATAAAACGCCCGGATTTGGCAATCTCTCGCCCGCCATGTCCGAGAGAGACCACACATCAGGGTGGGAATTTGGCCTGCTACTGCGGCACAGCGATCGGCGGGATCGGGGATGAGCGTCGCCCAGCCGACTCACTGGTATACTGCCTCCCGCAAGCGCTCCCGATGCGACGCGCCCCGGTAGCTCAGATGGATAGAGCGTCCCCCTCCTAAGGGGAAGGTCACACGTTCGAATCGTGTTCGGGGCAC